>NZ_JACVPV010000001.1:0-351194 GCF_018881675.1 Polynucleobacter sp. P1-05-14
GGCCACCAGACTTTAAAAACTCCTTAACTACCTTTAGTTTGAACTGCTTACTGTATTTGCTCATAAAACAAAACCCCCTTGGTTGGACTTGATGTCCAACTTTTGGGGGTCAGTTCACGAAGGTGGTTTTGGTATTTCTTGATGGCACGGGGCGGAATCAACCAGGGCCGAGGATGTCTGACTCTGCTTTAGTTAATCAACTGCAATCTTTCCGCTTTTAACCAATTTGGCCCACTCGGCCATTTGGGCCTTAATGAATTTATCGGCTGCATCTGAATTACCCTGGAATGGCTCACCACCTAGGCTCAATACCTTCTCCCTTACTTCTGGCGATTGCATTACCTTTGCAATGGCGTCTGATAGTTTTATCAAGATTGGTGCCGGCGTTGCCGCTGGAGCAAAAATACCATTCCATTCATAAACCTCATAGCCAGGAACACCCGCTTCAGCCATTGTTGGAACACTCGGCATAGAGGATGCTCTTTTCTTGCCAGTGACCGCTAGAGCATTCAACTTTCCAGAATCAACATATTGCTTTGTTGATGCAACGCTTCCAAAGAAAACTGGCACTTGCCCACCAATCACATCATTCAATGCAGGGCCACCACCTTTGTATGGAACATGTTGCATCTCCACTCCCGCCTTCACTTCAAACAATGCACCTGCCAGGTGTTGTGCAGAACCATTGCCTGATGATGCATAAGAAATGCTATTTGGCTTTGCCTTGGCCATTGCAACCAACTCTTTCACTGACTTAGCAGGAAAGCTTGGATTGACTAAGAGTACATTTGGGTACTGAGCTAAAACGGCCAAGGTCTTGAAATCCTTATTGGGGTCATAAGGCAACTTAGGAAACAAGGAGGGATTAACTGAATAGGATGATGCATCGAGCATCAATGTGTAGCCATCAGCATTAGCCTTGGCTACATAGGAGGCAGCAATTTGACCACTTGCCCCAGGCTTGTTTTCAACCACTACTGATGTGCCTAGAAGCTTGCCCAGTGGGGTTGCAACCGTTCTAGCCATTAAGTCTGCAGTGCCACCAGGGGGATAGCTGACTATCAAGCTAATGGGGCGGCTGGGCCACTCTTGAGCATGAGACAGCCCTGTTGTTGCAAGCAATGCAACTAATAGAGTTTTTACAAAGGACTTCATCTTTTCTCCTTAATTAACTTCTGCTGAATATTGGAATGCCATAGCATCCCCTACTGAACTGCGAAATTCAACTGGCTTACCAGTTAAATCAAATGCGATCCGATTCACTCTTACGGCTGGATGACCTTCTTTCATTGCTAATGCTTTTGCATCCGTTTTTTTCATCAACTCAAATCCAACCTGATCCTTGGCTTTGATTACCGCAACTCCACATACCTTTGCATACATCGGATAAAACAAAACTTCAAAATCTTTTGGCTTGTAGCCGGCTAACTTCTTAAACTTCGGTAGGGGCAAATAAATTGTTTCGTAGAGCAAGGGCTTGCCATCAATTAAGCGAAGACGATGAATTTTTAATAGCGACTTACAAGACCAACCCGTTAACCTAGTTATTTCTTTATCTAAAGCAACTTCCTTTAAATCTAAAACCTTTGCTTGGGGGGATAGCTGTTCTTGCTCATCTAATTGATAACGAAAAAACCTGAGCATTGATTGCCCATTAAGCCCACTACTGACCACTGTGCTTTTGCCATGTCGTTTAACCAACACTCCATCATCAGCGAGCTGAGCAATCGCCTGTCGAATTGTTCCAACTGCTACGCCGTACTCTTTAGCAAGACTGGCTTCGGATGGAATGGCTTCAGCAATCTGCCATGCACCACTTTCAACCTTATCCCTAAAGGCCGTAGCCAAGCCCTGATAACCCATTAACTCTTTAGCCATACCCGTATTTTCAACTCATTTACTCATCTAGATGAGTTATGCTACCATAATTCCCATGAATGTCGATACCCACTTCCATATTTTTGATAAAAGCCTTTTAAATGAGACTCAGGCTCGCTACTCTGTCGATTACAACGCCTCAATAGATGATTGGGCCAAAGTAGCTGATGCACAACAAATAACTGGCGGGGTCATTGTTCAGCCGAGCTTTCTAGGTTTTGACAACACGCTACTACTTGAAGCCATTAAACAAAATCCTAGATATTTAAGAGGGGTTGGAGTGACTGACCCCAAAGCCTCACAAAAAGAATTGCTTGAACTTAGCAAACAAGGGGTTTGTGGAATCAGACTTAATTTAGCGGGCGATGAAGATCCGCTTGGAACCCTTAAAAATTACGAAGGCCTTATCAACCTTTTAAAAGGGTTGAATATGCATTTACAAATACATCATGATGATGGCTTACTAAATGGGATTCTGCTAGCCATACCCAATGGAATAGACATAGTGATTGATCACTTTGGCAGACCTCAAGCTAATGATGAGTTTGAAAAATTAAATGATGGCATTAGGAAACATCGGGGCAACATCTGGGTGAAATTGAGTGCTCAATACAGAACGCCAAACATAAATCATCAAACTATTTTTGAATATTGGCTCAAGCAAATTGGGGCGTCCCGCCTCCTGTGGGGTAGCGATTGGCCGCATACAAGATTTGAAGCAACCGAAACTTATGAATCCCAAATGAAGCAGTTTTTGTCTTTAACAAATTCTCCAGAACTGAGACAACAAATTCTTTCAAAGAATCCCAGAGTCCTCTACTGGACTTAGCAATTAAAAGCGTCGTTTTAAACGACATTACAAGCACCCACCATAGATAACTTGATAAATAGAAATGAAAAAACCACCCGAAGGTGGTTTTGGTGTTTCTTGGTGGCCCGGGGCGGAATCGAACCACCGACACAAGGATTTTCAATCCTCTGCTCTACCGACTGAGCTACCAGGCCAAGACTGCTTATTATACGCAAACTGTTCTTAAAGCTGTTAAAAAATCCTCTACTGTGCGTTTCCACCTTGTAGTTATCAGCTTTTCTGCTGTGTGTACGCTATACAAAATAGTTTTCACTGTGTCCATTTAGTCCCACTGTAAAAACCCTGCGTTTACTTAAACCACACCCTACAAGCACACAAAACCCACCAAAATATTGCTGTTAGCAGTTGTAGCACACCAAAATCAGGTTGTCCTTGTGCTTTACTGACACTACGCTATAAAAATGCGTCGTCCGTTTACACAGTTAGTTAAAGCACAAGGTACAAGTAGCAACAGCCTCACCACCTTACAAAATGACAACATTGTTTACTTGCGTGACGGAGAGGTAGTGCTGTACAAGCGTGAAAACAGTAGCGTATGGCAGATGCGCTACAGGCTATATGACAAGGAGTGGCGCAGGGTAAGCACAAAGCATCACAACATAGACTACGCAATACGCACAGCAGGTGACATTTATGACGAGGCGAGATTTAGAGAGCGTTTAGGGCTGTCATTTACTCGTCGCAAGTTTGGCGCTATCGCAAAAGTATGTTTACAAGATATAAAAACAGAAATAGACGCTGGCATAAAGCCAATGACTAACAGCGACTACATAAGAGCAATAAACAAATATCTCGTTCCGTTTTTTGAAAACTACTACATTGAAAACATAGACGCAGAAGTTATGCGCAAGTATGAAGTGTGGCGCAATGAACTTATGAAACGCATTCCGTTAGCAAGCACATTAGCAACTCACGCAAGCGCATACAGACGAGTGATAGATACAGCAATACAGCGTGGATGGTTGAGTGAAAACTTGCCGACAGCGCAAATGAGTAGGCGTGGAGAGAAAGGCAAAGCACGACCAGGCTTCACGCGAGCAGAGATTGATTACTTGTTAGATTTTTTAGAAAGCTACAGCGAAGGTGGGCACAGTGCTCGTGCTAAAGAAATGCGCTTGTTGAGTAGAGACTACATAGAGTTATTGATTGGTACTGGTATGCGCTGTGGCAAAGAGAGTCTACACATTAAATGGAAACACATAGAGTGGTACACGGACGCTAATACTGACAAGCGTTATCTGCGTATATGGGTTAGTGGCAAAACAGGCTCACGCTTATTGATTGCTAAACATAATGTGAAAGAAACATTAGAGAGATTGATTAGTAGAGAAGATTTATTTAAGGGGAAAGATTTAGATGCTGTATTAGCAGAGAAGCACGATGTGTATTTGTTTAAGTACAGCAACGGAGAACAGCCGAAAAGTTTTCACACAACATTTATATGGCTTATGAAGGCAAGTGGGCTTACAAAAGACACGGCGACAGGACAAAACAGAACGCTGTATTCATTGCGTCACACTTATGCCACATTAGAACTTACAGAAAATAGAACGGACTTACACACGCTTGCGAAACAAATGGGTACAAGCGTTGGAATGATTGAAAAACATTACAGCAAACTCACAGCAACAATGGCGGCAGAAAGATTGGCTTAAAGGGTGGGCCTGGAAGCCTTATTTGGCAAAGGTTTGCGGGGCGAGTGATTTTTAGAGGGTCTGGTTTAAGTAAAAGCAGGTTTTTTTGTTGTTTTGATAAGGAAATACCCTGCGTTTAGTTAAACTATGTCAATGCGCTTTGACAAAATGTCACAGAAGTTTATAGTTATAAAACAACTAACTACCTGACACTATTTAATATGAAAAAAATCGTAATCTTATTTTTGGCTATAGGTTTAGCTGGTTGTATGACTTGGTACAAACCCAACGCAAGACAAGGTGAGTTTGAGCAAGCAAGATATGAGTGCTTACAGCAATCCCAACAAGCTGGTGGAGTAGCGCAAGTCAATGCTTCTGGTGGTTATGCTGTAAGTGGTGTTAGAACAAACGATATGCTATTTGCTTCCTGTATGAACGCAAAAGGATGGTCGTGGCAAAGCAAGGATTCAGCTCAAGCCGCTGTCGCGCAAAGTCAGATGGCAACTGCGGGCGCTCAATCACAAGTTCAGTCTGAAATGTCTCAGATAAAAGCAAGACAGCAGGCTACTTGTAGCAATCCAGACTTCAAACTTTACTACGCAAAGAGTTCTTGTTTAGCAGAAGATATGACTTTTGAGCAGTTAGCAGATTCAACAAAAATAACTCCAGCACAAAAGGCGGTATTAGTAAAACAAAGAGAGGCGGTTGCTTCTCAGCAAAAAGACCAAATGGAAATCAATAGGAGACTATTTGGAGCGCAAGGTGCGAAGGTTGCTGATTTAGCGCAATCAACACTAATACCTCAAAATGATAAAAATAATCTTGATTTATATAATGGCAAGATTACTTGGGGTGAGTACAACCAGAAAAGAAAAGAGATTGCGGCAACCTTTTCGGCGGCTGTAAAAAATATACGCTAACAATCTAAAAGCAATATATGAGAAGCCACTATTTTAAGTGGCTTTTTTTATTACTAAGGTAGTAATATCTTTTTATGCCAAAACTCAACATCACCCATTTAGTTGGACGCATACAAGAGCGCATAGGGCAACTTGAGCGTGGTGACGCATTAGAAGCAAGGGATATAAATGCTTTGCTTACTAAAGAGCAACAGCAAGCGTTAAAGGATGCTTGGACAGTACAGCAAGCACTACGCAAAATACACAAGCCACCTAAAACAAATGAAGAAGCGCAGAAGATTGGTTGGAAAACGATAAGAGAAGTGCGTTTAGAAATATATAAGCAAGCATTACAAGAGGCGCAAGATGGAATGGGTGATGGAATAGAAAAGTTATTACATCAAAGTGAATCGAAAGCCGCTCGTGTATTTTTGGATGCTTACTTCAACGCTAAAGAAGGTACAAGCAAGTGGAGTGCTGGCAACATAGCACTACGCAGAAATGGATTTAATAGGATTGATGGACAAAGTTATAGCAACGGCGATAAGCGCAGTAGAGAAATGAATGCGTGGGAAGATAGTATGCGTGAAAAAATGGAGGCTGATTTAAGCGCAGAAGAAAAAGAGCAGTTGGAGTTGAGTAGAGAATATGACAGAGCAGTAGCAAAACGGCGCAAATAGTGGGTTTATTAAAAAGCAGGCTTTTTGCTGCCCAGTAAAAACCCTGCGTTTAGTAAAACCCATCCTTTCTGCCCATTTCAGCCTTATATCCATTAGTCCAAAAGCCCATTTACCAGCACTACGCTACTTGTAAACTAAAACAGTCAACAGCTCGTCTTTTCTGCTCATCATTTACTGTGACATAACGCTGTGTAGTGCTGATATTTTTATGTCCTGCCAAACTTGCTAAAACAAAGACGCTAATACCACCTTGCGCCAGATTGGTTAAAAAGGTGCGACGCATACTGTGACTACTTGCTCCAAATACGCAAGCTCGCTTAAAAAGATAATGGAAGTGCTGGGTGAGCGTGGATGCTGTGAATGCTTTTCGCGCGCCTCGCAATGTATTAAACAATGTCTGCTCATTATCTAACCAAGTTCGTGCGTCAATATATTTTTGTAGCTCTGCTTGTAGCTGTGTACTGATAAACACTGTCCTTGCGTTTCCGTGTTTAACCCGATTAGCTGACAGATACACTTGCGATTTGACTGTACCATCCTCATTACGCACATCACCTATCGTTAGCCCTGCTATCTCGCTCACACGCAGTCCACAAGTTAGTCCGATTAAAAACATCATTTTGTTGCGCTCTGCGTATTCGTGCTGTGCTATGTAAGCAAGGACTTTGTTTATATCTGCTTGTGTAAGTGTTTTTGCTTGTGCCATTGTTCTCTCCAAATATTTTTGTTGTTTTAAGTATGTGTTCTTTAGTGCAGCGAGGGCAACCGATATGTGTTTGCGCTATTTGCTGTGAGTGATTTGTTATTTTTCAATAACTTGCGTCTTTGTTTTAATAGTTTGTGACTTCTCTTTGGTCTTGTATTTACGCAATCACACGAATACTTTGTGGCTTTTAGAACACAGAGTATGTAGATTACTTAAAACGCTGTACAGCAAGCGTTTGTCTATCTCGCTTACTCTGCGCTATCGCAAGTCTTTATATGCGCTTACACAGGTGATTTGAGCTATTGCTTTGTGTTGCTATGTGATTTTCAGTTGTAGCTCTGTATTTTTTGCGCTGTAGTTTTCGCAGGTGTAGCAGATCTGTAGTGCTGGTGATTTGTATCTAATGCCCTATGTATAAGCAAACTAAAGTTTGCTTGTGTGTCGCAAAAGCTGTCGCTTTAGCTCACACATTTTTTCTTTTGCTTTTTTTGATTCATTTAGATTAGATTGGACGCACGACGGCTATACGCTTGTGATGTACAAACGATAACCATCGTGTCGTGTAGTTTCATTTGAGTTGAGTCGTTTCTACACGACTGTGAGAACATTTTGCGCGAGACAATCGGATTAAAACTCGCAACCTACTTCTTGTAGGTAATGTCGCGGCTCTTACTTGTATTGCGCACTCCTCTCACAGCTATTGTGCGTCAAGTCCAGTCTCATTAGCCGTCATATTACAAACTGGGTTTTTACACTTTGTTATAGCAGTTGTTTATCTGCTGTTTAGTTGCCTTTGTTATGCCTGTTTACTTTTTAAGTGCCTATTATTTTTGTACTGTCCCCGTTTAACACGGCTTGATAGATTTAATACGCGGAAGCAATCTCCATCAGAAATATGATCTCGCTTTTTTCCATTCCGATAACGCTGTTGAAAGTTTCTTAAAAACTTTTTGGTAGCCTTATCTAGTAAGGTGCTATGTTGAGCAAGTAAATCCACTGATGCTCTTTGTGCTTGTAGTATTACTGGTTTTGTTTTATTAAAACTTTTTAAGTTGATTCCTTTAGAGCGCAACCAAGCATCTGTAGTTTTAATATCTTTTTCTGTGCGTCTTTGTATGTTGTAAGTTAAATGGTCCATACATTTATTTAGTAAGCACCAAACAATACCCTCTTAAATCTGGCGCACTATTTGGTGTTTTTTGGTAGTTTTGGACAAATGCGTTTGATTGCGCTGTTTTGGTTGTCCATTTATAGCCTCTGAAGCTAATGTTTATATGGGTTTATGGAAAAGCAGGGTTTTTTACTACTCATTTTGTAAAAACACTGCGTTTTGTTAAACCCCTCATTTACAACAATAGGGAGCAATAAATGAATACATTAGCAGCACTAAAACTAACAGCAACTAAAAAGCCAACGCAAATGCCAAGCGTTGTACAGCGTAGGACAAAGTTAGCAAAACGATTATGGGAACAGATTGAGTTAGCTAAAGCAGAACAAAACGGCACGAAGTTTTCCGTACCCAAGTTCCGTAGCTACACAGATAAAGAAAGTGGAGTACGCAAACAGATTGAAACAAACAAGCGATTAAAGAGTTGGGTATTTGTTGGTGACAATGGAAAGTTAGCTATTGCTGTTAGATACGGCGCAAAGATATTGGAGTTAGCTAAAGGCAAGTACGCTATTGAAGTAGCAAGCACTAACGATGTTGTACCTACATTACAAATCATTAAAACAGCAGTTGAGGCTGGTGAGCTTGATGTTGCTATTGAAAATGCGTCATTAAAACTGCGTGAGGGTTTTGCTAAATGAAACAGTACAGACTATGGGTGCGTATAAACAGTTTACAAACAGCCGATACGATTGTGTATGCGGAGAATGCTTACACAGCAAAACAGTTGGGTGAGCATATGTATGGTGTGGGTAATGTGTTGAACTACACAGAGGTGAGTTAAATGTAGTGGGGGTTGGGTAAATACTTGTATGCGCTTTTACGAATTTGCCCCCACCCCCACTATTAAACCTATCAAGCCAATGAACCCACAGCAATATCGCCTGAATAGCCTTAAGCGCAATAAAGATAATGCTAAGCAGGCTTATAAGGCTGAGAAGGATAGGCAGGCAGTAGCTAAAGCACAGCAACAGATTTACAAAGCAACTCACTAAAATTAGTTGAGTTGGCAGAATTCTGTCATCAACTGTATGTCGGTAAAGCTTGGCACGATTGGGGAAAAATGAAATTTTGTTTCAAGATTTTGACTGCCAGCAACTTTGCCTTTGCCCATCTGCTCATAAAAAACAGTGACTTTATCCCACTTAAATTTATTTGCCTGACAATTGATTGTCACATAGTATCGAGATGAACGAACACCATTAGTATCGGGCTTAAAATTATCCTTTAGCTCAGTAAAATTTAACAATTCTCCATTCTTCTTAATTGTATTTTTTTCAACATAAACATTTTCATTTATATTTTTAGTTAAGAATAGTAAATTTTCATCATTAACAATTGGGGGCTTGCTTTTGTTATTAAACTCAAAAAAAGCTCTGTCGTAACTTACCTCTACGCCACCATTCCACCTAACACTTACATTGGGAAAGTTTGGGTTCTCTATAAACATATTTACATAGCAACCGTCTGCTGTTTGCTTACCATAAGATAGTAGATATGCTCTCATAACAAATGGCGTAGAATCTCTCAAGCATTGCTCATCCGTAAGCTTTACAGTCCAACCATTATCTAATTTTCCTGTAGCTACTACACCAGCATTACTTGATGCTGATACTATGGCAAGCAATGTTACAAATAAAAATTTGTTCATATATAACTTTTCAATTAGCCTTAATATCAATAAGCTAATACTATATTAGTAGCTATAAAAAATTTAATAAATTTTGGTATAAAGCGATTGTGAATTTAAGTGATAGCTAAAGCACGGCAACAAATTTTCAAAGCTACCCGCTAAAAAATTAGTTCGCAGTTTTCAAATGCCACGCAGAATCTAACCCCAACCAGTTTTAATCTAAGCCCCCTAGCTATTAGATTGTTTAATTTTGGTGCGAATTGTGGTGGTTTTTGGTATTTTTTATGGGTTCTTTGGTTTTGTTGAGAGTGGGGATGAGAGGTATAGCAAAAATACTTTTAAGTGGCAGGGGGTGGGTTTAACAAAACGCAGGATTTTTGTTTGGGCGTAAATTATTTTGACACGCCCCCTGCTTGCTAAGATTAAATACCAAGCACAGTGCAAAAGGTAGATTTAGACTTTTACAGAAATAAACAACCAGTTAATTTTCGTTTATATCTTAGCCACCAAATGTGCTACAGCTTATATGCGTATATTTTTCTTTATTAGAAGAATTTCGTATCCCAAGCTTGACATATTCAGCATCCTTTAAAGTTTGATTTTTATCGACGCTACATTTGAATTTTCTGCCAAACTGTTCCAATTTAGAGTTGTCATCATTTAAAACTTTTACAAATATTCCCATGCCGGGTTGCGGACAACAGCCAATCCACTTTGTCATATAGCTATTTTCAATTACAACAACTTCGTTATTTAAAAAGTAGGTTGGTATTTTTACGCGATACATATCTGTGTAGTCTGATCTCAGCTCTGCCGCTTTATTAATAATTCCCAGTTCAGCAAGCTTCATAATCTGAGTCTCAGCAATTTTCAAATCTTCACGGGCTTTTATGTCTGTTGTTAATCCAATTTTTAATTGTGGCTGAGTTTGTTTTTCCGAATCTAAAGAAACCATTAAATCGCTTAGTTGCTTATCTGTAATTGGCTGTTGCTCAAAACCACTTGAACTGCTTGAAGCCTGCTCTTCGTTAGCCTTATTTGTTAATCCATACAATAAAATAAAATCTGTAGTTCCTTCAATTGTTATATAGGACTTGCCCTCTGATGCTCGCTGTCTTTCTTCTGTTGTAAGTGAAATTGGAATCCCAGCTTGATATGTGGCGCACCCAAGTTTTGCGAAAGCCTCTTTTCTTCCGATTAAAGTATGTGAAGCCTTTTTTAAAGCCTCCAATCCATACCCTTCACGCAAATCTAAAACTAATCCCTGCGGACATATAACTGCGCCTCTGGTTGTGTATAAGGGCTTGAAATAATCAACCTCCTCTTCTTTAGGGGTTGAATTATTATTACTTACAGTATTGGAATGCTCTGAGCCATTTATTGTTAAAGCCAAAATAAAAATGAAAATGGCGATGATGAGCGAAGTGACAGCAATTTTGGATCTCTTAATTGGCTTGCTTATACCGCAATTTGGGCAGGTAGCGGCTTGCTCGCTAATCATTTTTCCACATTCTTTACAAGCAACTAAAGCCATAATTACCCCCAATTTCTTTCAAATCTTACAGCCAAATACTTGTATGAACAAATACAGGGCTACAGTTAAAGCAAGCACTCCACATAACAAGCAGAGGGTGGGTTTAAGTAAACGCAGGGTTTTTGCTTTTACTTAAACACTTTTACAACACACCACATAAAAAATAATCCTCTGCGCTGTCATCCACGCTTGCTACAAAATATTTTTACTGTGTAAGTTTTTTAGAGTCACTGTGTCACACACTGTGTCGCGCTCCACTTTGCTATCGCCCTGCGAAGCATATAAACATTGGGCTTTTGACTACCGTAGGAGGATTTTCAATCCTCTGCTCTACCGACTGAGCTACCAGGCCAAGACTTGGAATTATAACGAATTGGGTTGGATCATCCTCAAATTTGCTTAGTACCCCGTGATTTCTAGGTTTTGTGGTACTTGCCCTTATTAGGCGGTCACCTAGCTCTCGCCCTTATTGCGTGAGGTATCTATTCCCAAGGCCTTCAGTTTGCGGTACAAATGGGTTCGCTCTAGACCTGTGTACTCTGAAATCTTGGTCATACTGCCGCCCATGATTTGCATTTGATGTTCAAAATACGCCTTCTCAAACAAATCTCTTGCCTCCCTCAAAGGAAGATCAAAGTACGTTTTTGCAATTCCACTGATGTATTCACCCTCAGTAGGTGGGGCAACCAACTCGGTTGTTGTTTGCTTTGGTGCGATAACGGAGCTAGCACTCGACTGAACGGCTCTAACCTGTTCTGGCTCTACATATTTAGGAGAGCTCTCCAGGGCTTTACTAACCGTCTTTAAAAGCTTTTGTAGAGCAATCGGTTTTTCTAAAAAATTGAGTGCGCCAATACGCGTGGCCTCAACTGCAGTGTCAATCGTTGCGTGCCCAGACATCATTACTACTGGCATCGTGAGCTGGCCAGTATTGGACCACTCCTTTAATAAGGTAATACCATCGGTATCGGGCATCCAAATATCTAATAAGACTAAATCGGGGCGCATTTGTTCGCGAATAGTGCGTGCCTGTACAGCGCTTTCTGCAGCGTACACAGTATGGCCTTCATCCGTGAGAATCTCATTGAGAAGCTCACGAATTCCCATCTCGTCATCAACAACCAAAATACTAGCCATGCTTATGCTGCCTCTTTTGCTAGATTCATAAACAATATTGACACTTTCGCACCAACCACTTCTTCACCCTGCATACGGTTCCGAATTTCAATTTTGGCCGAGTGATCATCAATAATTTTCTTAACTACTGCCAAACCCAGACCTGTGCCTTTGCTCTTTGTTGTTACGTAAGGCTCAAAGGCTCTTGCCAATATCTTAGCTGGAAATCCAACCCCACTATCACTTATTGTTAATCGCACAGCATTTTGAGCTACGCCATTGTGTTCGCCATAAGGGACTAATTCTGTCTTAACCTCTACCGGACTATTGGGGCGAGGCCCCTCAAGAGTGGCATCTTGAGCATTTTGTAGCAAGTTATGGATTACCTGTCTTAGTTGTGTGGGATCCCCCATGATCTCTGGGCAATGAGGATCTAACTGAGTGCGCAATGGACTGCCCTCGTATAGACCCAAAATTTCTGAGGTGAGCGTGTTGATGGAAACAGGCTTGAGTTGTGGAGTTGGCGTCTTCGCAAAATCCCTAAAGTCATTCACCATTTCTTTCATGGCTTGTACCTGACCAATGATGGTTTCGGTGCTGCGATTAATCATTTCCTCTTGCTCTGGGCTCAGCTTACCCGCAAGCTTATGCTGCAATCTTTCCGCAGAGAGCTGAATGGGCGTTAGAGGGTTTTTAATTTCATGAGCAAGACGTCTAGCAACTTCACTCCAAGCGATAGATCTTTGTGCGCTCACCACATCAGTAATGTCATCAAAAACAACCATACGTAAATCGCCAGTCAGCTCTGTACCGCGCACAAATAGAGTTACCCCCAATTCATTTTCAAATTCATTTGTAGTGTGTAGTTGAATTTGTTTTTGCCACACCGGCGCATTAGTCGGCGCGGTCTTTTGTTCTACATCTCCCTCGCCCAGGACTGCGAGCTTCATAGTAGAAAAGCCTTCTTTGATTGCCCCCTCAAACTCCAATAGAGCTGGTCTGCTGCCGAGGGGCTTTCCATCGAGTAGGGTAAGGTCTTGACCAAAAATACGATCTGCGCCCGCATTGCTAGAAACAACGTTGTAGTTTTTATCAAAAATGCATACGCCTGCCGTGAGGCTTCCCAATACGCGCTCTAAGAATGCTTTGGATTCTTGCAAAGAAGTTCGGGTGTCGGCCAACTGCCTAGTCATGACATTAAATTGCCGTGTAAGCATGCCAAGTTCATCGCCAGTATCGAGCTCTGGCTTGGGAGATAAATCTCCCTGTGCAACTGCCTGGGTGCCTCTCAGAAGCATTAGAAGGGGGCGTGCAAGCTGCCTACCCAACATCAAAGCCAAAGTAATGGCCACAAATACTGCAAAGAAAAGGGTAAGGGTTAAGGTTCCCACAAACATCTTGCGAAGGCCGGTACGCCCCAACGCTTTTTCTTGATATTCACTGTATGCAGACTCCACAGCAAAAATGTTTTTTGCCAACGGGGTAGGTATATAGCGCACTAGTTGTAAAAAATATTTGTCTTCGATCTCTTTGCCAGATTCTAATTTGTTGTGAATCAATTTTTTTCTTATAACGGGAACAATTGCCCTGACTCGATAACCGCGTTGGCCACCTTCTACTTCAATTTGGTCTAAAAAGGTCACTCCTTTCTTGCTAAATGCTTCTGCAATCACATCGGCGCTGGGCGCAGGAAAGTATTTTTTAGGCTTTAGCTCGCTAGTGAAAATCAAATTGCGCTGCATATTGAAGAGACTAACCTCTTGAATGCCAAATTGATTGCGAATTTTCATTACTGATGCAGCTACCTGCTCAGTAGTTGTGCCCGATGGAACTTGGACAATCTGCTCGGCGATGAAATTACCCTCGCCCAAAATTTCTTCTTGGGCCACTCGCAAAGTAACGCGCCCCAACTCTAAGCCCGAGTTCAGGGCTGTCTCCACTTTGACGTCAAACCAAGTCTCAATACTACGCGACACAAACTGTAATGAAACGCCATACAAAATTAAGCCCGGAACAATTCCGACTAAAGCAAAAATCATTGCTAACTTTGCAATCAAGCGCGTGCCAAAGTGCCCGCGATACCATCGCACGGCGATAACAGCCACCAAAATCAAAATAACCAGAGTTAAGCAAACCCCAATCACTACATTCGCGGCATAGAGCCAAATGAAGTAATTATCAAAAAATTCTGTATTGGATGAGGCAATCGCCAATAAAACTAAAAGTAATAAAGCAAAGGCGCCAATCACGCCTATCGTGATTGGAATTATTTTTTTACTCCAAGCCTTGGATGTAAAAAAGCCCGGGTCTAGCATGGCTGCTATCGATCTCATCGCTTAATTAAATTAGGGCCATTAGGAGAAAATAGGAAGCGATACCAATCGCTTGATACATTCCATTCGCGGTTATTGAGTGCGTTTACTTGAAATGGTTTTGGTAGCTTACTGAGATCTAAGCTCATTCGCATGCTGGCCGTATACGATTTACTGGAATCTAGTTGAGTGCCGTCAATGACTCGCCACCCACCAATACTCCCCACCGCCTGCAATGCCTCAGACATAGTTTTGGCAGAAAAGGTAAAGCCCTCTGAAGCAATTCGGTACTGCTGTGTCAATGGCTGATAAGAAAGCCGCGTCTGCCTTTGCACAAGCACAGACTTTTCATCAAACCAATACCAACGCGATCGCATTAAATCAAACTCCGTTTGGAAATAGAGGACGACGCCTTTTTGTACTGCGTCTTCCAGTCCGGGAGATAGCTCGATCTGAAAAGCTGCATTGAGAAGCCAGTCGTTATCCACCTTCTCCAACTCAAAGGATTTGATCTTGATTCCTTCGGCGCTAACGGTGGTTGAAAAAATACCCAACACCATCAAGAACAAAAAGAGGAATTGTTTAATTCTTCGGCTCATGGCCCATTTTTCTTAAACAAAGCATAGTAAAAACCGTCGTTTAGCTCACCAGGCAAAATCTGGCCCGGAGCGGCTAATCGTACCGCATTGGAGTGCTGCTCAGCAAACCAAACAGCCTGCTCCTCGCCCTCCTCTGGAAATATTGAGCAAGTGACGTACAAAAGGGTGCCCTCCACTTGGAGCATCTTCCACGCCTGATTCAAAATGGCTCGCTGCCTTTCTTGCAAAGCCCTGATATCTGATTCACGCCTTAAAAATGAAATATCAGGATGTCGCGACACTATTCCAGAAGCTGAGCAGGGTGCATCAAGAAGAATTTTGTCAAAAAGAACGCCATCCCACCAAGCCGCCTTGGAAGCATCGCCGCGTAACACGCGGACTTTGTCAGACTGCAAACGAAGTCGGTCTAGGTTGCCGCCAATTTTTCCAATGCGCTCACCGTCTAGCTCTAAAGCGCGCATTGAACAATCTGCAAGCTCCAATAGATGCGCCGTTTTTCCACCGGGAGCCGCACAGGCATCCAACACTAACTCTCCCGCCTGGGGATTTAATAAGATCGCAGCCAGCTGTGCACCTGCGTCTTGCACAGACACAGCGCCAGTATAAAAACCAGGCAAGTCCGATACGGGAACCGCCTCAGGCAACAAGAGAGCGGCGGGCAATTGAACCCCAGCCAATGTATCTATTGGTTTTGATGAAATGCCAGCCTCGGATAATAAGGATCGATATTGCTCACGCGTATATTGCTTTTGATTTACACGCAGAATTAATGGTGCACGCTTGGCTTGTTGAAACAAAATCGATTGCCATGCTTTAGAGTAATTGCGCTTGAGGTTTGCTCGCCACCAAGCAGGTACGTACATTGGAATTGGATCGGGCGGAAAATGCTTCTCGCCCTCTGGCGGCTGCACTACAAGGCTTACCTTGCGTAGGACCGCATTCACTAAACCTTTGGCATACATGGTTTCGTCATATTCGCCACAGGCTTTCACTGCCTGATCCACAATCGTATGAGCTGGATAGCCCTTGCTCTCGGCTGGATCTTGCAAAAATAAGGCAATCGCAACGCTGAGCAAATGATCCACCTCAAGAGGCGGAGTCTTTGGAATAAATTGCTTAATGAATTCATGGGAGCGCACCCATTTGCGGAGCGCATCAAAACTCAGGCTCTGCACGATCGGGCGCTCATGGGCCTCCAGTTGATCCAGAACCTCTGTAAGCGATCTTCCGCTCATGACCTCGCTGACCGCTTGTGCGGCAATCGTGATTGCTTCCGAGAGCGGGAGACTGCGTGGTGTTTTTTGATCAGTCAAATTAATTTACTCCGGGATATACCCCGTTTTTAGCCATGCTCATTAAGCGTGCCACCCGCTCTTCAGTAGGTGGATGGGTTGAAAATAGTTGCGCAAGGCCGCCGGCACTTAAGGGGTTGAGAATCATCATCTGCGCTGTTTCAGGATGTTGTTCAACCGCTTGAAACGGGATGCCTTGTGCGTAGTTGTGAATTTTTTCTAATGCCTGCGCTAGCGCCTCAGGATCAGCGCTTATTTCTGCACCACCGCGATCTGCCTCGTATTCTCTTGCGCGAGAAATACTCATTTGAATCAGGCTTGCTGCGATCGGGGCCAAAATTGCCACCATCAAGCTAGCTATCGGATTGTTTGGTCTACCCTCAGAATCGCGCCCACCAAAGAACATGGCAAAGTTAGCCAATGCTGAAATGGCTCCCGCCATAGTGGCGGCGATAGTCGAAATCAAAATATCACGATGGCGAACGTGGGCAAGCTCATGTGCCATCACGCCGCGCAGTTCGCGCTTCGAGAGAATTTTCAGAATGCCTGTTGTTGCGGCAACCGATGCATTGTCTGGATTGCGTCCTGTTGCGAAAGCATTAGGAGCATCTTCATTAATTAAAAATACTTTAGGCATCGGCAAGCCAGCCTTCTCCGACAACTCTTTAACGAGTCCGTAAAACTGGGGGGCAGATCTTTCATCAACCTGCTGTGCATTAGTCATCTTCAACACCATGGTGTCGGAAAACCAATAACTGAAAAAATTCATTCCAATGGCCAGTACTAGGGCCATCAACATGCCCTGTTCACCACCCAACATACCGCCAACCACAATAAAGAGTGCAGTAATTGCTGCCATCAAAACAGCAGTCTTTGCAAAATTAAACATTTCTACTCCTTTGTTTTAAAGCGCAACAATTTTTCACCAACACCAATCGGCTGCAAGCACGTTTTGGCATCTATTTTTTTACCGCCCGGTTTTTGCATCTCTAAGACCTCAAGCACCCCTTCACCACACTGTATATATGCGCCCTTATTACCAAACCCAAGGACCTCGCCTACAGTACCGGTGGCGATGACAGCCTTAGGGTCTGCAAGCCTTGAATCCCAAAACTTCACAGCCAGCCCATTGAGATTGCTGCTTGCCCCCGGGAAGGGATTAAAGGCCCGAATACGTTGGTCGATTTCTTTGGCGCTAAGGGCCCAATCGATCTCAGCCTCACTCTTCAGTATTTTTTCAGCGTAAGTAATGCCGTCTTTTTCTTGGGGTACTCGAGATAAATTTTTGTCTTGCTCTAAAGCATTTAAAACATCTACTATCGATTTTGAGCCAAGCTCTGCTAAGCGATCATGCAAGCTTGCGCTCGTTTCATCACGAGCAATTTCAAGTTCCGCGACTAAAACAGTGTCTCCGGTATCCAAACCAGCATCCATTTGCATAATGCAAACCCCCGTTTTGGGATCGCCAGATTCAATTGCTCGCTGAATTGGCGCTGCACCACGCCAACGGGGCAATAGAGAAGCATGAATATTAAAGCTGCCGTGTCTTCCCGCTCTCTCGCTAATATCCAAGACCTCTTGGGGCAAGATCAAACCATAGGCAACTACCACCATGACATCAAAGTCTATAGAGGATAAACGCTCATTAGCGGCTGCAGCTTGAGCCTGCTTTTGCGGATCAGTGCTGGTAATTCGCAATGTCTCTGGTTGCAGCACAGGAATATTTTTTTGCAAAGCAAACTCTTTAACTGGGCTTGCCTGAAGGTGCATACCTCTGCCGGCACGGCGATCAGGCTGCGTTAAAGCCAAAACAATTTCATGACCAGCATCGTAAATTGCGCGCATCGCTTGCGCAGCAAACTCAGGAGTTCCAGCAAAGACAATTTTCATTGGTGCGCTTAGCGCTGACCTACTAATTCTTTAGCGCGCTTCTTCATTTTTTGTGAAATACGAGTTCTTTTGAGTATGGATAAATACTCCACAAACACCTTGCCTTGCAAATGGTCTAACTCGTGCTGCAAACAAACTGCCAATAAACCATCGGCCTCTATTTCAAATTCTTTACCCTCAACATCCAATGCCTTCACTCGAATCTCGGATGGCCTCTCGACTTCGTCATAAAACTCTGGAACAGATAAACAACCTTCGCGCCAAGATTTTGTTTCAGAGCTTGCCCAAACAATTTCTGGGTTGATAAAAACCATCAATTCATTTTGTTCATCAGACACATCAATCACCACAATGCGCTCATGAATATCGACCTGCGTCGCAGCCAAGCCAACGCCGGGAGCGTCATACATAGTGTCTGCCATATCGGCGACAATTTTTTTAATGCGAGCGTCCACTTGCTCCACTGGTTTAGCAACCTTGTGCAAGCGCGGGTCTGGGTAACAAAGGACGGATAACAAAGCCATATAAGAATTATCCAACAGAGCTATCAGTCTGTCCTGATTGCCGCAATTCCCCCAAAGAACAAAATTGATTTATGCAAACTTCGCCGACACCCAATTCCATTCTCCAAGTCAACTGCCAGAGCCCCCATTACCCAAATCGCCTCCATGATTTATATGATCCCCCAGGGTCTCTTTATATCCATGGGGACATTCACCTTCTGAAGAGACCTATGATTGCGATCGTAGGCTCAAGAAACGCCAGCCCTGAAGGTTTAAAAAATGCATGCCTGTTTGCCCAAGCGCTATCGAAAGCGGGCGCCTTGATCGTTTCTGGCCTAGCAAAAGGGGTTGACAGTGCTGCCCATAGGTCTGCCATTGGGCTTGGGCCCAATCACTGCACTGCGGCAATATTAGGAACCGGCATAGATGTTGTCTACCCCCGGCAAAATATCGAACTATCTCGGGCCATCAGCCAGCAGGGCGTATTGGTGTCTGAGTTCCCTCTGGGGTCAGGGCCTAAGGCATGGCACTTTCCTAGAAGAAATCGCATCATTGCCGCTTTAGCGCTTGGCGTCGTTGTAATAGAGGCGGCTGAAAAGTCGGGCTCCCTTATTACTGCTCGCCTGGCCGCAGACCTTGGAAGAGAGGTTTTTGCCCTTCCTGGGCCCATCCACAGCGCAAATTCTGCCGGCTGCCATCTACTTATTCAGCAAGGTGCAAAACTAGCCTTTAGGCCAGATGATGTTCTTGAAGAGCTTTGTTTTTAATTAAAAACTGTCTTTAAATGACTTAAAGGGGGTTTGAACCCAAAACCGGGGTGTATAGGGCCGTCCAAAAGTGGCCAAAAATAGCGGTTTTTGGACTTTTCCCAATTTATCGGTTAATAATAAAAAAGGGTACGCAATTGGCCAAGTCCGATTTTGGTTTAAATTGGCCATCCGTTTTACCAAAAAAACATCATTTCTAGCTCAAATTTAGGCATAACGCGTGGCAACTAAAGCAACTACCAAAAAAAGCAGCCCAAAGACTACCGCTGGGGACCACCCTAAGGCACTTATCATTGCAGAGAAGCCTTCTGTTGCTAATGACATTGCTAAGGCCTTGGGTGGCTTTACAAAGTATGAAGATTATTTTGAGAGCGATGAATTCCTGATCTCTTCTGCGGTTGGCCATTTATTGGAAATTGCCGCCCCCGAAGAATTTGACGTAAAGCGTGGCAAATGGTCATTCGCCAACTTGCCAGTGGTGCCCCCTTATTTTGATTTACGTCCGATTGCAAAAACTGAGTCTCGACTCAAGGTTTTACAAAAGCTCATTAAGCGCAAAGATGTTACCGCCCTCATTAATGCTTGTGACGCAGGACGTGAGGGGGAATTAATTTTCCGCTTGATTGCGCAACACGCAAAGGCGTCGCAATCTATTCAGCGCTTATGGTTGCAATCGATGACTCCAGCCGCCATTCGCGAAGGTTTTACCAATTTACGCAGCGATGAAGATATGAAGCCCCTTGCTGATGCAGCTCGTTGTCGCTCAGAGGCAGACTGGTTGGTCGGCATCAATGGCACCCGCGCAATGACTGCCTTTAATAGTAAGAGCGGCGGCTTCTTCTTAACGACAGTGGGTCGCGTACAGACCCCAACACTTTCTATTGTGGTCGAGCGGGAAGAGCTCATTCGTAAGTTCATCTCTAAAGATTACTGGGAAGTGAAGGCTGAATTTATCGCTGCTGCTGGCGTATACGAAGGTCGCTGGTTTGACCCGAAATTTAAAAAGGATGTTGCAGAGCCAGATGCGCGCGAGAACCGCTTATGGAGTGAAGCCGCAGCTCAAAGTATTGTGGCTGCATGCCGAGGCAAAAAAGCAAATGTCACTGAAGAAGCTAAGCCCGCTACACAGCTTGCTCCTCAACTATTTGATTTAACCAGCTTGCAACGCGAGGCAAACGCGCGTTTTGGATTCTCTGCAAAAAATACATTGGGTCTTGCACAGGCTTTGTATGAGCGCCACAAAGTATTAACCTATCCACGTACCGACGCAAAAGCGCTTCCCGAAGACTACCTCGATACCGTTAAACAAACCATGGAAAACCTTGCCGAGCATTCGCAAGACTATCGTGCTTTTGCTAAACAAATTTTGAAGGGTGACCCGAAGGATCCTAAGATCAAGTCTGGTTATGGTTGGGTAAAACCAAACAAACGAATTTTTGATAACTCTAAAATTTCTGATCACTTTGCAATCATTCCAACATTAGAAACACCTAAGACTTTAAGCGAGCCAGAAGCCAAGCTCTACGACTTGGTTGTGCGTCGCTTCTTAGCCGTGTTTTATCCTGCCGCAGAGTTCCGCGTGACCACACGCATTACCGAGGCGTCCGGACACCACTTTAAAACCGAAGGTCGTGTGCTTGTAAACCCTGGTTGGCTAACGGTTTATGGCAAATCCAATCAAGCAGACGATGAGCTCGTCCCGGTTCAAGAGGGTGAGGCAGTGCAAACTGAATCTATTGCAGCCGTGCCATTGAAAACCAAGCCTCCAGCACGCTACACAGAATCAACCTTGCTCTCCGCAATGGAAAGCGCGGGTAAGTGGGTTGATGATGATGACATGCGCGAAGCGATGGCCGAAAAGGGATTGGGTACGCCAGCAACTCGAGCCGCCATTATCGAAGGTCTGCTCGCTGAAAAATACATGGTGCGAGAAGCTCGTGAGTTGATTCCAACAGCTAAAGCGTTCCAATTGATGACTTTGTTGCGCGGCTTAGATGTCGAAGAGTTAACCCGCCCAGATCTCACCGGCAGTTGGGAGAACAAACTTTCTCTCATCGAGCAGGGCAAGATGAATCGCGATACTTTCATGCAAGAGATCGCGCAAATGACTCAACGTATCGTCAAGCGCGCTAAAGAATACGATAGCGATACCATTCCAGGCGACTACGCCACCATGACCACGCCATGCCCTCACTGTAAGGGTTCGGTAAAAGAAAACTATCGTCGTTTTGCCTGTGAAAAGTGCGGCTTTACGATCAGCAAAACACCTGGTGGACGCGCATTTGAATACCCTGAAGTTGAAGAGTTGTTGCGAGAAAAAACTATCGGGCCACTGCAAGGCTTCCGCAGCAAAATGGGGCGCCCATTTGCAGCGATTATTAAGCTAAGCGAAATTCCGGAAGACGATAAAGATTATCCGAACGCAGGCTTCAAGCTCGAATTTGATTTTGGTAATACGCAAGATGATGAAACTGAAGCGGTTGATTTCACTGGCCGTTTAGCGCTAGGTGTTTGTCCAAAATGTTCAGGCGCAGTATATGAAGATGGAATGCGTTACGTTTGCGAAAACAATACTGGCCCAAATAAGTCATGCGATTTCAAAACCGGAAAAGTGGTGTTGCAACAAGAGGTGTCACCAGAACAGGTTCAGAAATTGCTGAAAGAGGGTAAGACGGATCTTTTGACCAACTTTAAGTCAAACCGTACTGGGCGTGGCTTTAAGGCCTATTTAGCGCTAGATTCTGCTGGCAAAATTGGTTTTGAATTTGAGGCCAAAGCACCTAAAGCCGAAGGTGCTGCCCCAGCAAAAAAACGGGCAGGCGCTAGTGCGGCGACTAAGTCTGCAGCGAAACCTAAACGAGCAAGTAAAGCAAAGTCATCCTCTAGCAGTTGAGCTGCAATCAGCTTAGCCGATAGAGCGGACCACAAAATTCCTCTCGACCCCAAGGCAGTAGCTAAAAATATTCCTGGGCGCTGTGTAAGCGCGCCGATGATTGGCAAACGATCTCCAGCCACACAACGCACACCAACAAAATCTCCAGACTTCATTAATGAAGAAAGATTGCCCTCTTCGTAATCTACTAAGCGCTTAGCTTGCTCACGATTAAAGTCATCACTCATTTCTCTTGGTGAGAGGTCATCCTCACCCTCATCAAAACTAGAGCCAACAATCCATTGATAGCTACCATCATCAAGCTGCTTGGCGGGCAAACAATATCCATCTCCAGAGATGCCAACTTGGGGTAGTTTTTTGACCCAAAGGTCGCCTTCTTTTACCGTGAAAATGCTCAACTGACCGCGCACAGGCCTTAAGGGCAAACGAATACCGATACTATTCATAAGATCTTTTGCTTCAATGGCGCATGCCACCACAACTTGATTTGCAGTCACAATCAGATTGTTTGAGGCATCAAATAAATGCCACTGATTGCTGATCTCCTCTAAGCGCGCGATGCGCGTGCTCCACACACAAGTTAATCGCTGTTGTTCGTGTAACAACCCCTTGCTTGTTTCATGCAGATTTAAACCGGCGCCACGCGGTAACCAAACACCGCTTTGCTCAATTCCGCAAAACTGTTTAGCCTCTTGAGCATCCATGGCAATAGCCATCTCTTCATCAAGATTCAATGAACGCAGATGCTCTTCTGTTGCAGCACGATCAAAAGTTTTATTTTTTTTGGTCGGCTGAAATATCCCGTGTTGCTGCCACACATTTTTCCAACGTGCCTCTGCTAGTAAAAATGCAAGGTGCGTTAGGCGCAATAAACGAGGGGACCCTTTGCCGATATGTGGATGCGCAATGGCATAAGCATGGCTTGAACAGGCGGTGGCTGGGGAAGGCGCGGCGTCAACAACACAAACGGCTCTACCGCGCTCGAGCAACTCATTTGCAATGGTTGCCCCGCAAATGCCGGCCCCAATCACCACTATTTCATGGTGTTGGGGTTTGGTCATTGATTAAGTCTAGATAAAACGCTTGATATTACTAAAAACTTATGGGGCTTAAGCATTCAAGCGTTGTTCAATCTTGGAACGAGTTTCTTTCATCTCTTTTGGCAAGCGATCACCAAGGTGTTCGAACAATTCTGTGTGCAGCTTAAGCTCATTCTTCCAATCATCAACTCCTACAGTGATAGCTTTGCTGAACTTCTCTACCGAATAGTCCAAACCGCCCCAATGCATATCGTTGTACTCTGGAGTGATGCCGAACGGCGTTTCTTTACCGCTAGCTTTGCCTTCAGCACGATTCAAAATCCAAGAAAGAACGCGCATATTTTCACCGAAGCCTGGCCATACAAACTTGCCATTCTCATCTTTGCGGAACCAGTTCACACAGTAGATCTTCGGCAATACTGCGCCTTCAGCTTCGAGCTTCTTGCCAATATTGAGCCAATGTTGGAAGTAGTCGCTCATGTTGTAACCAGCAAACGCAATCATTGCAAATGGATCACGACGTACAACGCCGATTTGTCCTGTAATGGCTGCAGTAGTTTCGGAGCCTAAGGTTGCAGCCATGTAAACGCCTTCAATCCAATCACGTGCCTCGCTAACCAAAGGCACGGTATTTGAACGACGGCCGCCAAACAAGAAGGCATCAATAGGAACGCCTGCTGGATCATCCCAATTTGGATCAACTGCTGGGTTGTTGGTTGCAGCAACAGTGAAGCGTGAATTTGGATGTGCGGCTTTGCGACCAGCGGCTCCATCAGCAGGAGTCCAGTCCTTGCCTTGCCAGTCGATTAAATGCGCCGGCGGAGTTTCTGTCAAGCCCTCCCACCAAACATCACCATCATCGGTCAAACCAACGTTAGTGAAAATCACATCTTGGTTTAAAGAATCAATACAGTTTTGGTTGGTTTGACGGTTGGTTCCAGGAGCCACACCGAAGTAACCAGACTCTGGATTGATTGCAAACAAACGGGTTTTGCCTGTGACGGGGTCTTTGCGTGGTTTGATCCAAGCAATGTCATCACCAATGGTAGTAACTTTCCATCCCTCGAATCCTTTTGGAGGAATCATCATGGAGAAGTTGGTTTTGCCACACGCAGATGGGAATGCAGCTGCGATGTGATATTTCTTACCTTCGGGTGAGGTTACGCCTAAGATCAACATATGCTCAGCCAACCAACCTTGATCGCGACCCATATTGGATGCAATGCGCAATGCAAAGCATTTTTTACCCAATAATGCGTTACCGCCGTAGCCAGAACCAAAAGACCAAATCTCACGAGTCTCGGGGTAATGAACAATATATTTGTTTTTATTGTTAGGCCATGCAACATCTTTTTCGCCAGCGGCCAGAGGCTTGCCAACCGTATGAATGCAAGGAACAAACTCGCCATCGGCGCCCAACTGATCAATAACCGCTTTGCCCATGCGGGTCATCAGCTTCATATTGATTGCAACATAAGGGCTATCAGACAACTCAACACCAATGTGTGCAATTGGTGAACCGATTGGGCCCATGCAGAATGGCACTACATACATTGTTCTACCGCGCATGCAGCCATCAAACAATGGGTTCAATGTTGCGCGCATTTCGCTTGGCTCTACCCAGTTATTGGTTGGGCCGGCATCTTCTTTCTTTGCTGAACAGATAAAGGTGCGGTCTTCAACACGCGCCACATCTTCAGGATCAGATAATGCTAAAAATGAGTTTTTACGTTTGGCCGGGTTCAGACGCTTAAAGACCCCCGCGCCTACCAACAACTCGCACAACTCATCGTACTCAGCCTGAGAACCATCACACCAGCGAATGGCATTTGGTTTGGTCAAGGCGGCTACTTCGGCAACCCACTCAATTAGACGTTTGTTTTTTACGTAAGCAGGCGCATTCACATTAATCTGGCCGCCAGTAGTTGAAGTCATATGTTTCCCTATGAAGGTTGAATTTTTTAATCCGACAATTTTATCATTTTGGGCAAATTTTTACCCCTACCTACACACAGCACAAACCCTTTACTTGCCAATACAGAACTGGCTGAAGATTTTCCCCAAAAGGTCGTCTGGAAGTAGTTTTCCGGTAATTTCACCCAAGCGTCTTTGGGCCAAAGAGAGCTCTTCTGCAAATAATTCCAGCGAATTGTTGCCATTTGCCGCGAATTCTTCCGATTTTTCAATATGTTCGGCCGCACGCTCTATGCAGTCCAAATGTCTTCTACGAGCCAAAATAGCACCCTCCTGGGGTCCAGCCCAGCCCACAAGCTCCAAAATCTTCTGTTTTAGCCCCTCAATTCCCTCTCCAGTTTTGGCGGAAATCAGCAAAGTTTCACTGGATGCAGTTTTTGATGATTCTTGGAGCAAATCAGCCTTATTCACAAGCTCAAGCACAGCGCATTTAGGTGGTAATTCCCTCAAAATCTGGGTTTTTAGGTCGTCCTGTTGGGGGGCCGACTGAGCATCAGTCAAAAAAATCACTACGTCTGCCAAACGAATGGCATCCCAGGATCTTTCAATGCCCTTTGCCTCCACAACATCAGTTGTTTCGCGCAGACCAGCTGTATCAATAATGTGCATGGGCACGCCGTCAATGGTGATGCTTTCTTTAACCCGGTCTCGGGTTGTCCCAGCAATAGGAGTAACAATGGCCACCTCTTCACCGGCCAAGCGATTAAGCAAAGAGCTTTTCCCCACATTGGGTGCTCCAGCCAACACTAGCTGAATGCCGTCACGCAAAATTTTTCCCTGCTTAGCGCCAGCACGTAAAGCCTGTAACTTTTCTTTAACGGCGGTTAAGCGCTGGCGTGCCTGAGCGTTTTCTAGAAACTCAATTTCTTCTTCTGGGAAATCTAAAGTTGACTCAACCAAAATTCTGAGTTGAGTAATTTCTTCAATGAGATTGTTAATGTCATCAGAAAAAGCACCCTGCAAAGAACGCGCTGCACCGCGAACAGCTGCCTCGCTTTGCGCGTCTATTAAATCTGCAATAGCCTCAGCCTGGGTTAAATCAATCTTGTTGTTGAGATAGGCGCGCAGGGTAAATTCGCCAGGCTCCGCAATGACAAGCCCCTCGTCTTTGCCCAACTCAAGACAGCGCTTCATCACTAGCTCAAGAAGTTGTGGTCCACCATGACACTGAAGCTCTAAAACATCTTCACCCGTAAAAGAGGCTGGTCCAACAAAATAAATTGCAATGAGCTGATCAATGGCTTGGCCATTCTCATCACAGAGTGTTAATAAGTTTGCTTGTCTTGGGGAAAGATTTTTTTGAAACAGGGCGCTCGTCATCGCGCTTAAATTTTTCCCACTAATGCGAATAACTCCGACGCCCGCCTTGCCGGGCGCGGTTGCAACAGCAATGATGGGCAATTTTCTTGTCATCATTGCTGTTTATTTATTACAAGCGAGTTATGCTGCGCTCAAACTACTTAGCGGGCTTTTTTCCAAAAATCCGATTAATCTGCCATTGTTGAGTAATCGACAGGATATTGTTGGTGACCCAATACAACACCAAACCGGCAGGAAAAAAGAAGAACATGATTGAAAAGACGATCGGCATGTACATCATCACCTTCGCCTGAATTGGGTCTGGAGGCGTTGGGTTCAACTTCGTTTGCACAAACATCGAGACAGCCATGACGACTGGCAGAATGTAGTACGGATCAGGCACTGAGAGGTCGTGAATCCACAAAACCCATGGTGCACCGCGCATCTCAACTGATGACAGCAGCACCCAATACAAAGAAATAAACACGGGGATCTGAATCACAACTGGTAAACATCCACCCACCGGGTTAATCTTTTCCTTGCGATACATCTCCATCATGGCTTGATTGAGTTTTTGTGGTTCGCCCTTGTACTGCTCCTTCATAGCCGCCAAGCGTGGCTGAACTTCCTTCATGCGAGCCATAGACTTGTAACTTGCAGCAGACAAGGGGAAGAAAACCAGTTTGATCAAAATGGTTAATAAAATAATAGACCAGCCCCAGTTACCAGCAATATTGTGAATGTGCTCCAGCAACCAAAAAATAGGTTTGGCCAGAATAGTTAGATAGCCATAGTCTTTAAGCAGCTCCAGTCCAGGTGCTATGGTTTCCAACATGCGCTCTTCTTGTGGACCAACAAATAACTGCGCATTAGCGATTAATGTGGTTCCAGCTGGAATTGCGCCTAATTGTGTCTGCATTCCGACTCGGTACAAATCACTATCGATTTTTCCTGAGTAAATATCTCGCGGCAATTTGTCATCTGGAATCCATGCACTAGCGAAGTAGTGTTGAACCATAGCAACCCAGCCAGGCTGTCCGGCCGATATCTGTGCGGGTGCAGTAAATTTATTTTTCTCTATATCTGTAAATGGGACCTTTTTAAACTTATCCCCATCGGTATAAATTGCTGGCCCAGTAAAAGTGCTTGCAGAAAAAGCACCTCCAAAAGGTCCAATTTTTTGCTCCTGGGAGCCGTCTCGCACAATCTCTGTATACAAACTCAGTGGAGCTCCATTTGCTGCCACCTGTGTAACCCGATGCCCAACATAAACATCGTAACTTTGAGGATTCAGGAGAAATGTTTTTTCTAGTTTCACACCGTTACGCTCGGCGGAAAGAACCAAAAACGGTCTACCAGACTCGTCTTTACCTGAGCGGTCAAGCTTAAATGTGCTGGTGTGGTTGGGCAAATCTGCATTACCAACAGCCACCAAACCTGAGCGAGCTACATAGGTGTGGGTAGGTGTATGTTGGAAAATTTCTACTGGTTTTTGATCTGCGGTTAGTTCTTTTAATAATTTCGCACCAACGACGTTTGCGCCCGCAGAGCTTATCTCCAATGAAAGAAGGTCGTTAGACAAAACAAATTTTTCAGCATTCTCGCCTGTTATTGCTTTGGAGTTAGGCGCCTGGGTAATGGGTGTGCCTGCTATTGCCGCCGGGGTATCAACCTTGGGTGGTGTCGCCTTATCGTTTGATGAAGCAACAACAGCTGGAGTTCCACCAAACAAGGATGGTTTTCCCTCATGAACCTGCCAATTGTTGTAGAGCATGAGACCCGACATCGAGAATACTGCCCAAAGAATTGTTTTTTTAAAGTCCATTTATATTCACTTAAGTTGGTGTTTTGTATCTTTTACAGCAGGATCATAACCGCCGTGTGACAAAGGGTTGCAGCGCAAAATACGCCACACCGTAAGACCAAAGCTTTTAATAAATCCGTAGTGACCAAAGCAGTCACATGCATATTGCGAACAGCTCGGCACATACTTACAGTGCATACCTAAATAAGGACTTAAAGCTAGTTGATATATTTTTACCAACTTAATTGCCACATTATTTAAAACTCGCACCTAAAGCAGCCCCGAAATTTGAGAGCGCAAAATTTCTTTTTCTTTATTTCTGAGTCTGCCTCGAGTTTCGCGACCAATTGGTTTTTTGAGCTTAACCACAATATCTTTGTTTAGCTTGCTGGCTTGAGCCGTCCAAACCAATTCGCGAATCATCCGCTTTAGGCGGTTTCGATCAACCGCTCTTTTGGCTAGCTTCTTTGCTACTGCAACCCCCAAGTCAGGTTTAACGCCCTCTTGAGTGGATGCAACATACATACCCCAATACAAACTTGTCTTGGGGCGTGTTTTTAGTAGTTCAGAAATCCTTGCGCTATTCAATGGCTAAATTACACAGCCAAACGCTTGCGGCCTTTTGCACGACGAGCATTTAAAACTGCGCGTCCACTTTTGGTTTTCATACGAATACGGAAACCGTGTGTACGCTTGCGACGAGTTACTGAGGGTTGGTAAGTTCTTTTCATGTTCGATCCCTGGAAAACCAAGTATTTTCCTTGTTGCAGAGCAAAAGGTCAATCGATCTTGATGAATATTTAGGTGTTTTTCTCTATTTTTTGTGAAATTTCTCTCAAATCATTAATTTAAATAGAGATTTTTCTATTATTCACAAGTTATCCACAGCTTTTCCACGTTTTTGTTGCTTGTGGATAACTTTGGAGCATCGCTACAATGGATCCTCCAAAAATATGAGCAACCTACACAATCCTCCCGCCTTGAATTCAATTAGCCCACTGGGGTTCTGGGATGATGCTATAGGCATTTTATCCCGCGAACTGTCGCCCCAACAGTTTAAAACATGGATTCAACCCCTTACTTTATTGTCTTTTATTGAAAGTGATGACTCACTAACAATTGGAGCCCCCAATCGATTTAAGTTGGACTGGACCAAAAAGACCTTTGCAGACCGATTCCAAGAGTTAGCCTCCCAGTATTTTGGGCGCCCCATTAATGTCGGTTTTACGCTTTCTGTAGAGGGTGGCACAACCAATACCGCGCCCTCCATAACAACGGAAGAGCCTATAGAAAAAAATGTTTCTATAGAGGTCCCGGCACCAAACATATCGGTAGAGGAGAGCGCTTTTGAGATTGAGGACCACTCAAAGCTCAACCCAAACCTCACTTTTGAAACATTTGTTACTGGCAAAGCCAATCAACTTGCCAGGGCGGCGTCGATTCAGGTGGCGCATAACCCTGGAACCTCTTACAACCCCATGTTCTTATATGGTGGGGTAGGTCTGGGTAAGACCCATTTAATTCATGCGATTGGTAACCACCTCTTAAAAGAAAAGCCTAACGCCCGAATTCGTTATATCCACGCTGAGCAGTATGTTTCTGATGTGGTTCGTGCCTATCAGCAAAAAGCGTTTGACCGCTTTAAGCGTTACTACCACTCCTTAGACCTTTTGCTAATTGACGACATTCAATTCTTTAGCGGTAAATCCAGGACTCAGGAAGAGTTTTTCTATGCTTTTGAGGCTTTATTAAGCAATAAGGCTCAAGTTATTATTACTAGTGACACCTACCCCAAGGAAATGGCGGGTATCGATGATCGCCTTATTTCCCGTTTTGATTCTGGGCTAACGGTTGCAATTGAGCCCCCAGAACTTGAAATGCGTGTAGCCATTTTGATGAAAAAAGCTATTAGCGAGGGCATCCCCATGAGTGAGGATGTTGCATTCTTTGTGGCAAAACACCTACGCTCAAACGTTCGTGAGTTAGAGGGGGCTTTGAGAAAGATTTTAGCGTTTGTTCGGTTCCACGGTCGTGAAGTAACGATTGAGGTTGCCAGAACAGCCCTAAAAGACCTGCTTTCTATTCAAAACCGGCAAATTTCTGTCGAGAACATTCAGAAGTCGGTTGCTGATTTCTATAGTATCAAGGTCGCAGACATGTATTCCAAGAGGCGCCCAGCCAACATTGCTCGACCCCGTCAAATTGCAATGTTTATGGCTAAAGAGTTGACACAAAAAAGCTTGCCAGAGATTGGTGAATTATTTGGCGGTAGGGACCACACAACAGTCCTTCACGCCGTTCGTAAAATTGCAGATGAGCGAGCACACGATGGGCAGCTAAACCATGAAATTCACGTTATTGAGCAAACTTTAAAAGCGTAGTTTTTTACTTGTGGATAAGGTTGTGGACAACCCTAGGGATAAGTTTGGGGATTAGATGTGGATAAATTGTGGAAAGATTCAGCTTCATGCAAAAATAGGGTGTTGATAAAAAGTTATCCCCTTTTTATGCAGCGCTTATACAAGAGTTTTCCACAGGTTTTTTAGTCTCCAATGTGTTGTTTTGTAAGGGGTTTTTGACTTATCCACGGAATTTCGAACCCTTATTACTATTACTACTAAGATATATACAAGGATTTAAAAGCAATGCAACTCGTTAACACTTCTCGCGATAGCCTACTAAAACCACTTCAGGTTGTTAGTGGAATTGTTGAACGTAGACATACGCTGCCAATTTTGGCAAACCTCTTATTTAAAAAAGTTGGGGAAAAAGTTTCATTCATCTCCACTGATATTGAAATTCAAATTACAACGAACGCTAATTTTGGTGTTGGTACGGAGGATGTAACAACAACCGTTGCCGCCAGAAAACTTCTAGATATATTGCGTGCATTACCAGAAGGCCCGGTATCCTTAAATCTTAAAGATAACAAAATGGTTGTTCAAAGCGGCAAAAGCCGCTTCTCTTTGCAAACACTTTCTGCAACTGAATTTCCAGTAATGCAAAGTGTGGGTGAAGTAACCGCTGCTTGGAAGATGTCACAAAAGAGTTTCCGTCAACTCATTAGCCAAGTACATTTTTCAATGGCTCAACAAGATATTCGCTACTACTTAAACGGGATGTTGTTGGTGGTTGAAGGTAAAGAGGTGGTTGCGGTGGCAACAGATGGCCACCGCCTTGCTTACTCTCAAGTTGAACTGGCAGAGGCCCCATCGGGCTCTGGTCAAAAACAAGAAATTATTATTCCCCGCAAAACAATTTTGGAGTGCCAACATTTACTTGAGGATTCTGATGAATCTTTAGAAATTAGCTTGACAGCTAATCAAGTGAAGTTTGCATTTGGTGATATTGAATTAATTTCGAAATTAGTTGAAGGTAAGTTTCCAGATTTCCAAAGGGTCATTCCAAAGGGTCATAAAAACTCACTCGTAGTTGGTCGTGATGCCCTTCAATCAGCACTCCAGCGTGCCGCTATCTTGACAACAGACAAATTTAAGGGTGTCCGTTTCTCTCTTTCCCCAAACCGCATCACCATTCAATCAACCAATGCTGAGCAGGAAGAAGCTCAAGAAGAGATTGAGACTGACTATGCTGGTGATGCAGTAGAAATTGGATTTAACGTTAGCTACTTGTTGGATGTTTTATCAAACCTAAAGAGCGAAAAGATTCAAATTAGCTTAGGTGATGCAAACAGCAGTGCTGTAATTACTCTGCCTGGCTCAGAGAGTTTTAAGTATGTTGTGATGCCAATGCGTATTTAACTTAGAAAAAAATGACTGAAGAAAAAAAAGTAGTAGAGCAGTACGGCGCTGCATCGATTCAAATCCTAGAGGGTCTTGAGGCTGTTCGTAAACGTCCTGGGATGTATATCGGAGACACATCCGATGGCACGGGTTTGCACCACCTTGTATTTGAGGTTTTGGATAACTCCATTGACGAAGCTTTGGCTGGCTATTGTTCTGAAATCACAGTAGTTATCCAAACTGATAACTCTATTTCTATTGTCGATAATGGTCGTGGTGTCCCAACAGGGATTAAATATGACGATAAGCATGAGCCGAAACGTAGTGCTGCTGAAATTGTCATGACTGAGCTCCATGCTGGTGGTAAGTTCGATCAAAATAGTTATAAAGTTTCTGGCGGCCTTCATGGTGTGGGTGTTAGTTGTGTAAATGCGCTATCCAAATGGTTAAAGTTAACCATTCGTCGTGATGGTAAAGCTCACTACATGGAATTTGCACGCGGCGTTATTCAAAATCGCAATGTTGTTGATGAGAATGGTGTTTTAGTTTCTCCAATTACCGTTACTGGCGACACTGAGTTATCGGGAACTGAAGTTCACTTTTTGGCCGACGAGACAATTTTTGGAAATGTTGAGTTTCATTATGAAATCTTGGTTAAACGTATTCGTGAACTCTCGTTTTTAAATAATGGTGTTCACATCAAACTTATTGACCAACGTAGCGGTCAAGAAGAAGATTTTGCTTTCTCTGGTGGTGTAAAAGGCTTTGTGGAGTACATCAACCAAACTAAAAACGTACTGCACCCTAATATTTTTTATGCTGAGGGTAATCGCCCTTCAGACTTAGGTGGTCAAATTACCGCTGAAGTATCTATGCAGTGGAATGACAGCTTTAGTGAGCAAGTACTTTGCTTTACTAATAACATTCCACAACGGGATGGTGGAACACACTTGACCGGTTTGCGTGCCGCAATGACACGCGTCATTAACAAATACATTGATGAGCATGAAGTTGCTAAGAAAGCAAAAGTAGAAATTTCTGGCGACGATATGCGTGAGGGTTTAGCCTGTGTTTTGTCGGTGAAAGTTCCAGAGCCAAAATTCTCTAGCCAAACAAAAGATAAATTAGTTTCCAGCGAGGTCCGTGGGCCTGTTGAGGAGATTGTTGCTGAGGCCTTAAGTGCATATCTGCAAGAGCGCCCAGCGGATGCCAAGATTCTGTGCGGCAAGATTGTTGACGCTGCCCGCGCTAGAGAGGCGGCACGCAAAGCGCGTGATATGACCAGGCGTAAGGGTGTGTTGGATGGACTTGGTCTGCCCGGCAAGTTAGCCGACTGCCAAGAAAAAGACCCAACGAAGTCTGAACTCTTTATTGTTGAGGGAGACTCTGCGGGGGGCTCTGCGAAACAGGGGCGTGATCGTCGCTTCCAAGCAATTCTTCCTTTAAAAGGAAAAATCCTTAACGTTGAAAAAGCTCGTTTTGACAAAATGCTTGCTAGCCAAGAGGTGGTTACTTTAATTACCGTTCTGGGCACCGGCATCGGGATCGAAGAATATAAAGCAGACAAATTGCGCTATCACCGCATCATCATCATGACCGACGCGGACGTTGACGGTAGCCACATTCGCACCCTGCTATTAACCTTCTTTTATAGACAGATGCCTGAGTTGATCGAGCGTGGCCATATCTATATTGCCCAACCACCCCTTTACAAAGTAAAGTTTGGTAAGAATGAGCAGTACATTAAAGACGACAACGAGCTAAATCAGTTGTTATTAAAAATTGCGCTTGAAACAGCATCCCTACAAACACCATTGGGTGAAATTATTGAGGGTGAGGCGCTCAATGAGTTAGCAAAACACTATCAAGTGATTCAGTCCATTGTTGACCGCTTGTCTCGCACCATTGATGAAGATGCTCTGCGAGCAATTGCTTCAGGAACACCATTAAATTTGGATACAGAAAAATCAGCAAATGAATCTGCTGATCGTTTAAGGCAAGCGCTTGCGGACTCTTTGAACCCTTTAGCTTTGCCACCAGAAATTATTGTTCAAAAAGAAGACCGTACTGAGCGCTTCCGTTTATTGTTATCGCGCCGCATTCATGGGAATCTGAAGCTCTCTTCCATTAATTCTGACTTTGTTCATGGCGATGATTATCAAAGCCTTGCAAATGCCGCAGCTGTTTTATCAGGTAAAGTTGTGGCGGGCTCCAAGGTTCGTCGTGGCGACCCAGACAAAAACCAAAAAGAGCAAACTATTGGCGACTTTAGAGCAGCCTTTGCCTGGTTGTTGTCTGAGGCGGAGCGCGTATTGAGTCGTCAACGCTATAAGGGTCTTGGTGAGATGAACCCTTCGCAGCTATGGGAAACCACGATGGATGCAAGCTCCAGGACACTTTTGCAGGTAAAGATTGAAGATGCAATTGCTGCAGACCAAGTCTTTACTACACTCATGGGGGATGAGGTGGAGCCTCGTCGTGCATTTATTGAAAAAAATGCCCTCATTGCCCGCAACTTAGACGTTTAATTTATGACATCCAAAAAATTAAAACCACCTAAGGTGGACCGATCCTCTATTGTTGTGAAGTCTTCGCCGATTCATGGAAAAGGGGTCTTTGTTGCTAAGCCCATTAAAAAGGGTCAAGCAATCATTGAATATAAAGGCGAGCGCATTAGTTGGAAGCTTGCTGAGAAGCGCCACCCACATGACCCCAAAGACCCCAATCACACCTTTTACTTTTCCTTAGAAGATGGCCGTGTGATTGATGCGAAATATGGCGGGAATGCTGCGCGCTGGATCAATCATTCATGTAAGCCAATTTGCGAAACTCGGGAAGATAGTTTTGATGGTGAGCCCCGCGTGTTTATTTATGCAAAGCGCGCCCTTAAGGTTGGTGAAGAGTTGTTTTATGACTACTCACTTGATATTGAGGGCAAAATTACCAAGCAAATGAAAAAAGATTACGAGTGCCGTTGTGGTGCAAAAAAATGCCGTGGCACTATGCTTGCAACCAAAGATAAGTAAAAACAATTTAATGTTGTTTGTAACAATCCAAGAATTAGAGGCTGCCATCAATTACTGGCGCAGCCAGTCCCCATCAGAGGGTGATGAGTTGCGGCTCTGCCCTGAAGCTTCGGCCCTCGCCAAACCATATGCGTTAATGATTGTGCAGGGCGCCCAAAGGGTTCCGGTTGACGTCTTAGACGAATTGGCCCGTTCAGCAATTCAGGAATTTCAAAAACTTTCCTAAAATTTTTTTAGCGTTGCCACTTTAATTGTTTAGGGTTATTGCTATATAAACCCAAGCCATCTTCGGGTATTCTCGTATTCTTGCTCCCAAGTAGGGGGTAGAGGGTATGACATTGCAAGAAACAATATTAAAAACAATTGGACTGGGGAAATCCTTCAAGGGATTTTCCGCGGTCACCGATGTGAACCTAGATGTCGCTCGGGGAACCATTCACGCTTTAATTGGGCCCAATGGAGCCGGTAAAACAACTTGCTTCAATTTGCTGACTAAATTTTTAGAGCCCAGCAGCGGACAAATCTTATTCAACGGTTTTGACATTACTAAAGAGGCCCCCGCACAAATTGCGAGACGGGGCATTATTCGCTCTTTTCAGATTTCTGCAGTTTTTCCACATTTAACGGTTATTGAAAATGTTCGTGTTGCACTGCAGCGAGAATTGGGTACCGAGTTTCACTTCTGGAAGTCTGGAAATTCCTTGAATGTGCTTAACGAGCGCGCACTAGAGCTGCTTCATGAGGTTGGCTTAGAAGATTTTGCCAACGAGGAAACTCTCAACCTAGCTTATGGCCGTAAAAGGGCGCTTGAAATTGCAACAACTTTAGCTATGGAGCCAGAGTTAATGCTTTTGGATGAGCCCACCCAGGGAATGGGCCACGAAGATGTTGAGCGTGTAACAGAGTTGATTGATCGAGTGGCCAAGGGCCGTACTATTCTGATGGTTGAACACAATATGAAGGTGGTTTCTTCAATTGCAGATCGTATTACCGTTTTACAGCGTGGATCCGTGCTGGCTGAGGGTTCTTATCATGAGGTTTCAAAAAACCCATTGGTTGTTGAGGCTTATATGGGTAGCCACGGGGGAGATAACTCATGAGCACCATGGCGCTAGAGGTTAAAAATTTAGAGTCTTGGTATGGCGAATCCCATATTTTGCATGGCGTGAATTTTGCTGTGCGTGATGGTGAGGTGGTTACTTTACTTGGACGAAATGGCGCCGGTCGAAGCACCATTCTGAAGACCATCCTAGGATTAACTAGCAAAAGAGCTGGTTCTGTAGAGGTGTATGGGGCGGAAACCATCTTCATGCCCACTTATAGGATTGCTCGTCTGGGGGTTGGTTTTTGCCCAGAAGAAAGAGGCATTTTTGCTAGTTTGAGTACAGAGGAAAACCTTTTGCTATTACCGGAGATTGCTCCTGGCGGCATGGGTTTGGATGAGATTTATGAAATGTTTCCAAATCTCTATGAAAGAAGAAATAGCCCTGGCACCCGCCTATCTGGTGGTGAGCAGCAAATGCTAGCGATGGCGCGAATTCTGAGAACCGGCGCAAAGCTATTGTTATTGGATGAGATTACTGAGGGGTTGGCGCCCGTGATTGTGCAAAAGCTTGGTGAAGTTGTTACCAGTTTGCGCAACAAAGGTTTCACGATTGTGTTGGTTGAGCAAAACTTTCGTTTTGCTGCACCCTTGGCTGATCGTCATTATGTTGTTGAGCATGGAAATGTGGTTGAGGTAGTGCAACAAAGCGAGCTTGCCGAAAAAGCAACCTTATTAAATGAGTATCTTGGTGTTTAGTGGATTTCTATAGGAGACGGTAATGAAGTTAAAGCAAATAACCGCGTGTCTGGTTGCGGCGACTATGTTTGGTACAAACCCAGCGTTTGCACAAAGTGGATCTAAGGTAAGTGGCGATGTTGTAAAGATTGGTGTATTAACCGACCTTTCATCAACCTACTCTGATTTGGCTGGCCCTGGTGCGGTAATTGCCGCAAAGATGGCGATTGCCGACTTTTCCAAAGACGGCACTGTAATTGGCAAGAAGATTGAGCTCGTAAGCGCTGACCACCAGAACAAAGCCGACATTGCTGCTAACAAAGCACGCGAATGGTACGACAAAGATGGTGTGGATGTAATTGTTGAATTGGTTTCAACCAACGTTGCCTTAGCTGTGATGGAAGTCGCAGAGCAAAAGAACAAGATTACTTTGGTTTCTGGCGCAGGCTCTTTAACCATTACCAATGAAAAATGCACGCCAAACAATGTGCATTGGGCTTATGACACCTATGCGCTGTCAAACGGCACAGGTAAAGCAGTTGTAAAACAGGGTAAAAAGAATTGGTACTTTATTACTGCCGACTATGCTTTCGGCGCTGCTCTTGAGAAAGATGCGACAGCTGTTGTGACTGCTAATGGCGGTAAAGTTTTGGGTACCAGCAAACACCCTTTCCCTAATAGCGATTTCTCTTCATACCTTTTAAAGGCGCAAGCTAGTGGTGCAGATGTAGTTGCTTTGGCAAATGCTGGTCAAGATACTATCAACACCGTTAAGCAAGCCTCCGAGTTTGGTATCAACAAAAAACAAACCGTTGTTCCTTTATTGATGTTTATCTCAGACGTGCATTCTTTGGGCCTACCTGCCGCACAAGGCATGTACCTTACAGAAGGCTTCTATTGGGACAAGGATGACAAGACCCGCGCGTTCTCCAAACGTTTTATCTTGCAACACAAGCGTATGCCAACCATGGTTCAAGCCGGTGTTTACTCATCCGTTCTTGCTTATTTGAATGCGGTTCAAAAAGCTGGTACAGACGATACGCAGGCTGTAATGAAGGCGCTTAAATCAACCAACATCGATGACGGCCTCTTCAAAGGCAAGATTCGTGCGGATGGCAAGTTTGAGCATGACATGTATTTGTTGGAAGTGAAGAAACCTGCTGACTCTAAGAGCCCGTGGGATTATTACAATGTGCGCGCGACGATCCCTGCTGCTGAAGCAACTTTGCCGCTTTCGCAATCGAAGTGCAAGTTAGTTAATAAGTAAGAAATTTAGAAATCAAGAATGTTTGAACTTCTCGGAATTACCCCTCAAGGGCTGGTAGCCCAGCTCTTGGTGGGGCTTATTAATGGCTCGTTCTACGCCATATTGAGTTTGGGATTGGCCATTATTTTTGGCCTTCTCAACATCATTAATTTTGCACATGGTGCTCAGTACACTATGGGCGCTTTTATTGCCTGGATTGGTTTAACCCAGATTAGCCAATGGCTTGGCTTTCCTGACCTATCTATTAATTATTGGTTTGCTCTTGTTGTTGTGCCATTGGTTTTGGCGGGATTTGGCTTAATTTTGGAGCGCACGATGTTGCGCCGCCTGTACCACCTTGACCACCTATATGGTTTGTTGTTGACTTTTGGTTTGGCTCTCATTATTGAGGGCATGTTCCGTCATTGGTACGGCATCTCTGGAGAGAGCTATCCAGCCCCAGAGATACTGCAGGGGGCAATCCCCCTTGAGTCTCTTGGCATCATCTTGCCGAAGTATCGCATCTGGGTTGTGGTCATTTCTATGACGGTATGTTTCTCAACCTGGTATGTGATTGAGAGAACAAAGTTGGGTGCCTATTTGCGCGCTGGAACCGAAAACCCTAAATTACTACAAGCCTTTGGTATCAATGTCCCGCTGATGATTTCTTTGGCCTACGCCTATGGCGTTGGTCTAGCAGGTTTTGCTGGTGTATTAGCAGCCCCCATTTTCCAGGTGAACCCGTTGATGGGTTCCAACCTCATCATTGTTGTGTTTGCGGTGGTGGTGATTGGTGGTATGGGCTCGATTATGGGTGCCATCCTTACTGGTTTGGGCTTGGGTCTGGTTGAGGGCCTGACTAAGGTCTTTTATCCAGAGGCCTCCGGCGTTGTGATTTTTGTGATCATGGCAATTGTTCTTTTGATTCGCCCTGCTGGACTGTTTGGGCGGGAGAAATAAGCATGAGTCCAAAAACAAAATTGCTTTACGGCATCTTGGTTTTAATTGCCCTGTTATTGCCCTTCCAAGATTTTATTTATCTCGTGTTTGCAATGAAGGTGTTGTGCTTCGCCCTTTTTGCATGCGCATTCAATTTGCTTTTGGGTTTTACCGGGCTTCTATCTTTTGGTCATGCAGCATTTTTTGGAACTGCTGCTTACATTACCGCCTACTTCTGCAAAGAAGCGGGCCTCTCCCCTGAGTTAGGAATTCTGTTGGGCGTTGTTGGCTCTGGTGTTTTGGGATTCTTAATTGGATCGTTGGCCATTCGCAGACAAGGCATTTACTTTGCGATGGTGACTTTGGCTCTTTCGCAAATGGTTTACTTTTTAGCTGTTCAGCTTCCATTTACGGGTGGCGAAGATGGAATACAGGGTGTCCCCCGCGGCATGTTATTTGGCTTGATTGACCTAAAGGACGATGTTGCGATGTATTACTTTGTTTTGGCGGTTTTCTTATTTGGTTTTGCCGTCATCATGCGTACAGTGCACTCTCCGTTTGGTCAGGTTCTTAAGGCAATTCGCGAGAATGAGCCCCGCGCTATTTCCCTGGGCTATGACGTTGATCGTTTTAAGTTGATGTCTTTTGTGATCTCGGCCGCATTATCTGGCTTGGCTGGTTCCATGAAATCTTTGGTATTCCAGTTGGCAACACTGACCGATGTTCATTGGCATATGTCTGGCGAGGTTGTGTTGATGACCTTGCTTGGTGGTATGGGAACCATTCTGGGCCCAGTGGTTGGCGCGGGAATTGTCGTTGGCCTGCAAAATTATCTTGCCAATATTGGCTCATGGAGCACAATTGCAACAGGCTTCATTTTTGTCATTTGTGTTTTAGCATTCCGTCGAGGCGTTGTTGGCGAGATTGCTGCGCACTATAAAAACAAAAACTGAGTTTTTGTTTTTCCTTTTATTATTTGATTTTTAGTGCGGCGCTTTCGCCGCACTCATTCAATTAAAAGAGACTCTCATCGAATTTTCAATTTTCATATGGCCACTGCTTTTGGCAATGGCTTTCTTTGCTGGTCTGGTTGATGCCGTAGCCGGAGGTGGTGGCTTGATTCAGGTGCCCGCCCTGTTTGCTGCTTACCCCAATGTTCCGCCCGCAACTTTGCTAGCGACGAATAAGGTTGCTGCGGTTGGTGGGACCTTTAATGCTGCGCGTAAATTTTTGCGCCATGTTTCTTTACCTTGGGCAATTGTTTTACCAGCAATTGTTGCGGGTTTTGTAGGCTCTCTTTTGGGTGCAAATGCAGTGAGCAATTTTCCAGCCGAGCCTTTGCGCAAAGCGTTGCCATTTGTTTTGTTGTTCCTGCTTCTGTACACCTGGTTTCAACCTTCGCTTGGAGAGGCGCATGCGCCGAAAATTCTTGGGCGTTTTCAACAGCTCAAGGGTGTAGTCCTTGGTTTAACAATTGGTTTTTATGACGGCTTCTTTGGTCCTGGTACCGGCAGTTTTTTGTTGTTTGGTTTCGTGCGCTTTTTTGGTTTTGATTTTCTTCATGCGTCTGCGGCAACGAAATTGGTAAATGTGGCAACCAATCTGGCAGCTATTTTGATGTTGGCTAGCCTCGGTCAAATTAACTGGCCTCTCGGGTTTGCAATGATGGTTGCTAATATAGCTGGCAGTCAGTTTGGTAGTCGATTGGCAATTAAGCATGGTAGCGCCTTTGTCAGAAAGGCCTTTTTGGTCATTGTTAGTGTGCTGATATTGAAGTCAGCCTGGAATGCTTATTTCATTAATTAAATCAATTACTTAGAAATCTGCCTATTGTTTTTCTAGGAATTTTTAATCTTTTGTTTCACGTGAAACAAACAAAATGCTATGATCATCGCCCTATCTGAGGCAAATCATGCGTTATTCCAAAAGTTTCGATGTCATTGTGGTTGGAGGCGGTCACGCTGGGACTGAGGCCGCGCTTGCTTCGGCGCGTATGGGGTGCGACACCCTATTAATTACCCATAGCATTGAAAACTTGGGCGCCATGAGCTGCAATCCTTCCATCGGCGGGATTGGTAAGGGCCATCTAGTAAAAGAAATTGATGCCATGGGCGGCGCTATGGCTGCGGCTACTGATGAAGCCGGCATTCAGTTCCGCATTCTAAATTCTAGTAAGGGCCCTGCTGTTCGGGCTACTCGTGCTCAAGGGGACCGAGTTCTGTATAAGGCCACCATTCGGCGCCGTCTAGAAAATCAACCTAATTTAACCCTCTTCCAGGCCGCAGTTGATGACTTATTAGTTAAGGGCGATGAGGTTCAGGGTGTGGTTACTCAAATGGGCCTAGAGTTTGCTGCAAAGAAAGTTGTTCTTACGGCGGGCACCTTTTTGGATGGAAAGATCCATGTAGGCTTAAATAACTACGCCGGTGGGCGTGCGGGTGATCCTGCAGCAGTTTCCTTATCGGCTAGATTAAAGGAATTGAAGCTTCCTCAGGGAAGATTGAAGACTGGTACTCCACCTCGCATTGATGGCCGAACAATCGACTTTTCAGTCATGCTTGAGCAGCCTGGGGACTTGGATCCAGTGCCGGTATTTTCTTATTTGGGGCGTCCAGAGCAGCACCCCAAGCAGGTTCCTTGCTGGATTTCTCATACAAACGAAAAGACTCACGATATTATTCGGGGCGGTTTAGATCGTTCACCGATGTATACCGGTGTGATTGAGGGGGTTGGTCCCCGCTACTGCCCCTCTATTGAGGACAAGATTCATCGCTTTGCCTCTAGAAATAGTCATCAGATCTTCTTGGAGCCAGAAGGCCTCACAACCAATGAGTTTTATCCCAATGGGATTTCTACCAGCTTACCTTTTGATGTTCAGTGGGACTTAGTCCGCAGTATTCGGGGTATGGAGTCTGCGGTGATTGTCCGCCCTGGCTACGCAATTGAATATGACTTCTTTGATCCACGCCAATTACGCCATAGCCTTGAGACCAGGGCTATTGGCGGGCTTTACTTTGCTGGCCAGATTAATGGCACCACTGGCTATGAAGAGGCTGCAGCGCAAGGCATGTTGGCTGGAATTAACGCTGGCTTAGCGGCCAAAGGAAAAGAGCCATGGTTGCCCAAGCGCAGCGAGTCCTATATTGGTGTCTTGGTTGATGACCTGATTACCCGCGGAGTCCAGGAGCCATATCGCATGTTTACAAGCCGAGCAGAATATCGCTTGAGCTTGCGTGAAGATAATGCAGATATGCGCTTAACCACAATTGGGCGCGAGCTTGGTTTGGTGGATGATTATCGTTGGGCAGTTTTTTGCAGAAAACAAGAGGCTGTTTCACGTGAAACATCTCGTTTGCAAGATATTTGGGTTGGCCCAAAACACGAGGCCGCACCCCTAGTTTCTCAGTTGCTAGGTCAAGGCCTGTCTCATGAATGCAACTTAACGGAGTTATTGAGGCGCCCAGGGGTTACTTATGAAGCAATTACTGCTTTGGGCAATGGAATGTGGGCTCCAGCAACTCTAGACGAAGATCTTGGCTTGGCTGCTCAAATTAGCGATCAGGTAGAAATCTCAGTTAAATACCAGGGTTACATCGATCGTCAGGCGACTGAAATCGCTCGTCAAGAACACAATGAATCATTCCCCTTACCGGAATCACTCGATTACTCTCAGGTTGTTGGCTTATCTAAGGAGGTTCAGCAAAAACTGAATTTGCATAAACCCGAAACATTAGGTCAGGCCGGCCGCATTTCAGGGGTCACGCCTGCCGCCCTTTCACTTTTATTGGTGCACCTTAAAAAAGGCTTGGGCCGTACTCAAGAAACCCATGAGTGAGGGTTTGCTTGCTTTGGGAATTGAGGATCTTGGGCTGGAGTTAAGTCCAAGCAATATCGCTGATTTAGAGCTGTTTTTGCAAGAAATGGGACGCTGGAATCGGGTTCATAACCTCACAGCAATCGAAGGCGAGAAAGACTCCATTCGACTCCATCTTATTGATTCTATTGCAGTTTTACCGGTATTGCGGCAGTTTTTAAGGGGTCCCTCACCTAAAATTGCCGACCTTGGTTCTGGGGGTGGGCTGCCGGCGATTCCTATTGCCATTGTTCAGCCGGAGTGGCAGCTTTCACTGATTGAAGCCATCCGCAAGAAGACGGCATTTCTGCAGCATGTGCGCGGAAAACTGAAACTGAAAAACATTGAGGTGCTCTGCGAGAGAGTGGAAGATGCTGCAATGCAACAACCAGCACAATTTGATGCAGTCATTTCTCGGGCATTTACTAATCTTGCACGTTTTTTGGAGTTGTCATTGCCATTCTTAAAATCCGATGGCCTGGTGTTTGCAATGAAGGCCAAGCGCGCTGATGACGAAATGAAAGATGTTTCCATGGACTATTGGCGTTTAGTTGCCGACGAGCCCCTTCATATCCCTAATTTAGCGGTGGAGCGACGCCTTTTGGTGTTGGCCCCCGTGAGAAAATCCACCCTCACCTCTTAAGTAAACCCAAAAGTAGCCATGGCAAAAATTTTCTGTATTGCAAATCAAAAAGGTGGTGTTGGTAAGACCACTACCGCTGTTAATTTGGCAGCGGGTTTAGCGGGGCTAGAACAGCGCGTTTTGTTGGTGGACCTTGATCCCCAAGGCAATGCCACTATGGGCTCGGGGGTAGAAAAAGCAGACTTAAACGCAAGCGTATATCAGGTGTTAATTGGTATGACGTCAGTTAAAGAGTGTGTGCAGCGTTGCGAAAGCTCCGGGTACGACGTATTGCCGGCTAATCGTGATTTAGCGGGCGCTGAAATTGAATTGGTAGATTTGGATTTACGCGAAGCACGTTTGAAAGATGCGCTTGCTCAAGTGGCGAACGATTACGACTTTATTTTGATTGATTGTCCGCCTGCTTTATCTTTGCTTACGCTCAACGGATTGTGTGCAGCAAATGGTGTGATCGTGCCAATGCAATGTGAATACTTTGCATTGGAAGGATTGTCTGATTTGGTAAACACCATCAAACAAGTGCATGCAAATTTGAATCCCGACTTAGTCATCATCGGTTTATTGCGCGTCATGTTTGATCCACGCATGACTTTGCAACAACAAGTTTCCGATCAGCTTCTTGAGCACTTCGGCGACAAAGTATTTAAGACCATTATTCCGCGTAATGTGCGTCTTGCTGAAGCCCCGTCTTACGGGCTTCCTGGGGTGGCTTTCGATAAATCATCGCGTGGCGCAAAGGCCTATTTAGAGTTTGGTGCCGAGATGGTTGAGCGCATCAAGCACATGTAATTTTCAGAAAGAACAATAAAGATCATGGTTGCTATTAAGAAAAAAGGTTTGGGTAGAGGTCTTGAAGCTTTGCTTGGAGAAAAGACACAACAAGCAAACCCTTCTACCGAAATCAATCGTTTGCCATTAACTGCTTTGCAGGCTGGCAAATATCAACCGCGTCAAAAAATGGAAGCTGGGGCATTACAAGAGTTGGCAGAAAGCATTTGTGAGCAAGGGGTGATGCAGCCCCTATTGGTTCGCCTGGTAGCCCCTGGTAAGTACGAAATTATTGCGGGCGAAAGACGTTTTCGTGCGGCAACTATTGCAGGCTTAAAAGAAGTTCCAGTTTTAGTTTCTGACGCTGATGATCAGGCTGCGGCAGCAATGGCCTTAGTGGAAAACATGCAGCGAGAGGATTTGAATCCTCTCGAAGAGTCACAAGGTTTAGCAAGGTTGATTGAAGAGTTTGGTTTTACTCATGAGCAGGCTGCCAAGGCTGTAGGTAAGTCTCGCAGCGCCATCACTAATCTACTGCGCCTTGCTCAGTTAGCTAAGCCTGTGCAAGCTATGCTGTTGGCTGGCGATATAGATATGGGTCATGCACGTGCACTTTTACCTCTTCCAGGTTCAAGCCAAGTGGCCTTAGCCCAGAGAATCTCCGCTCAGGGCCTATCGGTTCGCGAGGCAGAGCGCATGACTGCTGCTTTGGTGATTGCAGGTGGTCAGATTGGTGACAAAAAGTCTAAAAATAAGCCTGGGAATAAGTCCCCGAGTGCGGACCCAGACATGCAGCGTTTAACGCAGGAAATAGCCGACTTAATCGGATTAAGCACCGAATTTAAGCTTAAAGGTAGAGGCGGAGAGCTCAGAATTCGCTTTAGTCAATTTGATGAGCTTGATTCCTTATTAAAAAAGTTGGGTATTGGTTTTGAATAAAGTGCGCCCTATTAAAGCTGTTGAATGGAACGATCAAGATGAGGATTCATTCAAGGCCCTCAGCAAGACTGAGATGGATGCATTGCGAAAAGTAAAGCCCAAAAGCTTTACTTCTATCAATGGATGGCGGGTTGTTGCGAGTCAGGTGGTGCTTACCCTGATTATTGCTAGTTTTAGTTATTTTTTTTCTGAATCGGCAGAAAGAGTCGTTTATACTTACTCGGCTTTAGTGGGTGGCTTGATTGGGTTTTTGCCCTCCGCCTTGTTTTTGGTGCGCTTAGAGGCCGCGAAAAAGAATGTAAAATCGAGCCCTGGTGGATATTTAGCAGCAGTGGTTTCTGGCGAATTTTTAAAAATCCTAGCAACCATTCTCCTGTTTATTGGCTTTGCCCTAAAGCAACCTGATTTGAAATGGATTCCATTGCTTGTCACCTATTTAGCTACGCTTAAGTGTTATTTGTTAGCGTGGTTTTGGAGGTAACAAGTGGTAAATATAGATAAGGACAAGTTCAGAGATGTCTAGCGAAGTCAACGCAGCAGCAGAGGTAGCCCATCATGTGGCTAGCGAACCGCTTACACCTACTGCTTATATTGCTGAGCACTTACAAAACCTGAATAACATTGGCGGGGCACAAACCTCTGTCATTGATTTCAGTGTTATTAACTTAGATACTATCTTTTGGACCTCTTTAATGGGGTTGATCACCGTTTTTCTCTTGGTTCTTGCTGCTCGCAGAGCATCCCCTGGAGTTCCAGGACGCTTTCAGTGTTTAGTGGAAATGCTGGTTGAGATGGTTGATAACCAAACTAAGAGTATTGTTCATGGCGACCGCACTTTCATTGCACCGCTAGCGCTATTCGTTTTTTGCTGGATCATTCTCCTAAATACTTTGGATTTAGTGCCAGTAGATTGGATCTTTGGCGTAAATCAATTTATTGGCAGTTTTGGCGTTCACGTTCCGCACCACAAGATCGTACCTACTACCGATCTAAATGCCACTTTCGGCTTATCGTTCTCAGTTCTACTACTAGTGTTCTTCTATAGCTTCAAAGTTAAGGGCCTAGGCGGATTTTTGCACGAGTTGGTTTCTGCACCTTTCGGCGCAAAGTGGTACTTGGCACCTTTCAACTTGGTTTTAAACATTATCGAATACATTGCTAAGGGCGTTTCCTTGGGGATGCGACTTTTCGGAAATATGTACGCAGGTGAGCTACTCTTTTTGCTCATCGCCCTCTTGGGAAGTATGTGGACCTTTAACTTAGATTTGTACATGCTTGGCTTTGTTGGTAACGTTATTGCTGGCTCAGCTTGGGCGATATTCCACATCTTAGTTATTTTGTTACAAGCATTTATTTTCATGATGTTGACCTTGGTTTACATTGGGCAAGCCCATAGTCACCATTAACTTTTTTATTTTTAACCTCACCTTCAATACTTAGGAGTAAACATGCAAGCATTCTTAGCCAACATTCAAGGACTAACCGCTATCGGTATTGGCCTCATCATCGGCCTCGGCGCATTAGGAGCCTGTTTGGGCATTGGCCTAATGGGTGGTAAGTTCATTGAGGGCGCCGCCCGTCAACCAGAATTGATCAATGAACTACAAACCAAAATGTTCCTTTTGGCTGGTTTGATCGACGCTGCGTTCTTGATCGGCGTTGGTGTTGCAATGTTGTTTGCTTTCGCAAACCCACTGCTCGCAGTTATTAAGTAATTGTTCTGGCGTGGATGACCAACGGGTCATCCAACTGTTCTCAACAATACTGAAAGGAATATCGTGAATCTGAACGCGACCATATTCGCGCAAATGATCGTTTTCTTCGTCTTATGGTGGGTTGTTGCACGCTTCGTGTGGCCTCCGCTGGTTAAGGCGTTAGATGAGCGTTCAAGCAAAATTGCTGATGGATTAGCCTCTGCCGAGCGTGGTAAAGAAGCGCTCGCATTGGCAAGCAATGAAGCTGAGCAAGAATTAACTAAAGCACGCCAAGAAGGTGTTCAACGCGTTGCCGAAGCTGAAAAACGTGCACAAATGTCAGCCGAAGAAATTCGTGCTAACGCACAAGCTGAAGCCGCTCGAATCATTTCTCAAGCCCAACAAGATGCAGCCCAGCAAGTTACTCGTGCCCGCGAGGTTCTGCGTGCTGAAGTGGCTGTTCTCGCTGTTAAAGGTGCCGAGCAAATTTTGCGTCGCGAAGTTGATGCAAAAGCGCATGGCCAATTACTTGACCAACTAAAGGCAGAACTTTGATATGGCTGAATTAGCCACTATTGCACGTCCTTACGCTGAAGCACTTTTTCAAAGCGCCAAGCCTGCTGAGCTCGCTGGATGTTTGGAGCAATTAAACGAATTGGCACAGCTTGCTGCTTTGCCAGAAATTGCTGCCCTATCAAACAACCCAAAAGTATCCGCTGATGATTTAAGCAAGCTACTTTCTGGCATGGTGAAAACCAAGCTCGACCCTAAGGTTGCTAGCTTTTTGAATCTTGTGAATCAAAACCACCGCTTAGCAGCCGTTCCTGAAATTGCCCATCAATTTGAAGCAATGAAGAACAAAAGCGAAGGCGCTGCAGAAGTAAATATTACTAGCGCATTCCCTTTAGAGGGATCTGCGTTAAATGATTTGTTGTCAAGTTTGAAGAAGCGCTTTGGGGGTAAAGAATTGCGCCCAACTATTCAGGTTGACCCAACATTGATTGGCGGAGTTCGCATTCAAGTTGGCGATGAAGTAATGGATAGTTCAGTTAAGGCTCAGTTAGCTCAAATGCAAGCAAGTCTTGGCGCATAAGTGATCCCTATTAAGAACATACGAAATAAGACCCAGGAGTAAGTAATGCAACTCAACCCTTCCGAGATCAGCGAGCTGATCAAAAGCCGAATTAGCGAATTGGGCGTTGACTCCCAAGTTCGCAACGAAGGCACTGTAATTTCAGTGACCGACGGTATTTGCCGCGTACATGGCTTGTCAGGCGTTATGCAGGGCGAAATGTTGGAGTTTCCTAACAACACTATCGGCCTTGCATTAAACCTTGAGCGTGATTCTGTTGGTGCCGTAGTGTTGGGTGAATACACCCACATTAAAGAAGGCGACCCAGTGAAATGTACGGGTCGCATTTTGGAGGTTCCAGTTGGCCCAGAGTTGCTTGGTCGCGTTGTAAATGCGCTCGGTCAGCCAATTGATGGCAAAGGCCCAATCAATACTAAGTTAACTGACTTTATCGAAAAAGTTGCTCCAGGCGTTATCGCACGTCAATCCGTTAGCCAGCCAGTACAAACTGGTTTAAAGGCGATTGATGCGATGGTTCCAATTGGCCGCGGTCAGCGTGAGTTGATCATTGGCGACCGTCAAACTGGTAAAACTGCCGTTGCGGTTGACGCGATCATTAACCAAAAAGGTAAAGGTGTTTATTGCGTTTACGTGGCGATCGGTCAAAAAGCTTCAACTATTGCTAACGTTGTTCGTAAGCTCACAGAATTGGGCGCGATGGAGTACACCGTTGTTGTTGCAGCGAGTGCGTCTGAGTCTGCAGCGATGCAGTACCTCTCTGCTTATGCAGGCTGCACCATGGGCGAATACTTCCGCGATCGCGGCGAAGACGCTTTGATTGTTTACGATGACTTAACTAAGCAAGCAGTTGCTTATCGTCAAATTTCCTTATTGCTCCGTCGCCCACCAGGCCGCGAAGCTTATCCTGGCGATGTTTTCTACCTCCACTCACGCTTACTCGAGCGCGCTGCACGTGTAAATGCTGAGTATGTTGAGAAGTTTACGAATGGTGCCGTAAAAGGTAAGACTGGTTCATTGACTGCATTGCCAATCATCGAAACTCAAGCTGGCGACGTTTCTGCATTCGTTCCAACTAACGTAATTTCGATTACTGACGGTCAGATCTTCTTGGAAACTGACTTGTTCAACGCTGGTGTACGTCCTGCGATTAACGCCGGTATTTCTGTTTCCCGCGTTGGTGGTGCTGCACAAACTAAAGTGATTAAGAAGTTATCTGGCGGTATTCGTACCGACTTGGCGCAATATCGTGAATTGGCAGCGTTTGCTCAGTTCGCATCTGACCTTGACGAAGCAACCCGCAAGCAGCTCGAGCGCGGTCGTCGCGTTACGGAATTGTGTAAGCAAGCTCAGTACAAGCCACTCCAAGTCTGGGAAATGGCCGCTTCACTTTATGCTGTTAATAACGGCTACTTCGATGATCTCGAGGTAAAGAACGTATTGCCATTCGAAAAAGGCTTGCAAGATCATTTGAAATCTAAATTCGCTGACTTAGTTGCGCGTATTGAAGAAACCAAGGATTTGAGTAAAGATGACGAAGCTGCATTGCGCGCTGCTATTGAGGATTACAAGCGTTCTGCCTCTTTCTAAGAGGGCTCGCATAAATCATGGCAAGCACAAAAGAGATACGATCTAAGATCAAGAGCGTGCAAAACACGCGCAAGATCACGAAGGCAATGGAAATGGTCGCCGCATCCAAGATGCGTCGCGCCCAAGAGCGCATGCGTAATGCGCGTCCATACGCTGAAAAAATTCGTGAGATTGTTGCCAATCTATCAAAAGCTAATCCTGAGTTCCGCCCTGCTTACATGGCAACTCGTGAGGTGAAGAAAGTTGGCACGATTTTGGTTACTACAGACAAAGGCCTGTGCGGTGGTTTAAATACCAACGTCTTGCGTTTGATTGCTAACCAAGTGCGCGATTTGCAAGAAAAAAATGTTGAGATTGCGTACACCGCAATTGGTTCAAAAGGTTTGCAATTTTTGAATCGCTCAAAAGCAAAATTGATTTCTCAAACAATCCAAATTGGTGACACACCACATATGGATGTTTTGATTGGTGCAATTGTTGCCCAATTAGAAGCGTTTGAGCGTGGCGAGATTGATGCTGTTTATTTGGCATATACCCGCTTTGTAAATGCAATGAAACAAGAGCCTGTTTTAGAAAAACTCTTGCCTTTGGAGCCAGAAGCTTTGACTCCACAAGAGAAAACAGGCAATTCTTGGGATTACATCTACGAACCTGATGCAGAGTCTATTTTGAATGGCCTGCTTAAGCGTTACGTTGAAGCAATGATTTATCAGGCAGTTGCTGAAAACATGGCTTCTGAGCAGTCTGCACGTATGGTCTCTATGAAGGCCGCTTCAGATAATGCGAAGAACGTAATCGGCGAATTGCAATTGGAATACAACAAAACACGACAGGCTGCTATTACTAAAGAGTTGTCAGAAATTGTTGGCGGAGCGGCTGCGGTTTAAGCGGTCAGCGTTTAGGAATACGAAAGAATTCAGGAATTAAAAGCGGAGAAATGCGATGAGTAACGGAAATATCGTGCAATGTATCGGTCCAGTGGTGGACATTCAGTTCCCACGCGACAAAATGCCAAACATCTATGATGCGTTGACATTAGTTGATAGCGGTGAAAAATCATTTGCTGAAAAAGGTTTGACCTTTGAAGTTCAGCAACAAATCGGTGACGGCGTAGTTCGCGCGATTGCCATGGGCGCCAGCGATGGCTTGCGTCGTGGTATGGAAGTGAAGTCTACTGGTGGCCCAATTTCTGTGCCTGTTGGCCCAGCAACTTTAGGCCGCATCATGGACGTTCTAGGACGCCCAATCGATGACGCAGGTCCGATTGCTACTGAAGAGCGTCGCGCTATTCACCAGCCAGCACCTAAGTTTGATGAGCTCTCTCCTTCCGTTGACTTGTTAGAGACGGGTATTAAGGTTATTGACTTAGTTTGCCCGTTTGCTAAAGGCGGTAAGGTAGGCTTGTTCGGTGGTGCGGGTGTTGGTAAGACCGTGAACATGATGGAATTGATTAACAACATCGCTAAGCAACACTCAGGTTTATCAGTGTTTGCCGGTGTTGGTGAGCGTACTCGTGAAGGTAATGACTTCTACCACGAGATGAAAGAATCTAACGTTATCGACAAAGTGGCGATGGTGTTTGGTCAGATGAACGAGCCACCTGGCAACCGTTTGCGCGTTGCGTTAACTGGTTTGACAATGGCTGAAGCGTTCCGTGACGAAGGCCGTGACATTTTGTTCTTCGTTGACAATATTTATCGTTACACATTGGCCGGTACCGAAGTTTCTGCATTGCTCGGTCGTATGCCTTCCGCTGTGGGTTACCAACCTACATTGGCTGAAGAGATGGGTAAATTGCAAGAGCGTATTACTTCTACCAAGACTGGTTCCGTTACCTCTATTCAGGCCGTTTACGTTCCTGCGGATGACTTGACCGATCCATCACCAGCTACAACCTTCTTGCACCTAGACTCCACAGTTGTGTTGTCGCGTGATATCGCTGCATTGGGTATTTACCCAGCGGTTGATCCATTGGATTCAACCAGCCGTCAGCTCGACCCACAAGTGGTTGGTCAAGAGCACTATGAAGTAGCTCGCGAAGTACAGATGACATTGCAGCGCTATAAAGAGTTGCGCGACATTATTGCAATTCTAGGTATGGACGAGTTGTCACCAGAAGATAAGTTGTCAGTATCACGTGCTCGTAAGATTCAACGTTTCTTGTCCCAGCCTTTCCACGTTGCTGAAGTGTTTACTGGTTCACCAGGCAAATACGTTCCATTGAAAGAAACTATCCGTGGTTTCAAAATGATCTGCAGCGGCGAATTGGATCACTTGCCTGAGCAAGCGTTCTATATGGTGGGTTCAATTGATGAAGCCATCGAGAAAGCCAAGAAGCTTTAATCTAGGGAAATTATGTCAACCATACGCGTCGATGTAGTAAGTGCTGAGCAGTCTATTTTCAGTGGGGAAGCTAAGTTTGTTGCGCTTCCTGGCGAAAGTGGTGAGCTCGGCATTTTGCGCGGCCACACTCCTTTGATTACACGCATTCGTCCAGGCTCAGTTCGCATTGAAAAAGCCGATGGTGATGAAGAGTTTGTTTTCGTAGCAGGTGGCTATTTAGAAGTTCAGCCAGATCGCGTCACCGTTTTAGCCGATACCGCTATTCGCGGACATGATCTTGATGAAGCTAAAGCTGTTGAAGCTAAGAAACGTGCTGAAGAAGCAATGCAAAACCGTGGCACTGACTTTGACTTGGCTTTGGCCCAATCTGAGTTTGCAATGGCGGCAGCACAGCTAGCTGCAATTGCTCGTTTCCGTCGTAAAAAGTAATAGACGGTCATCTCCTTGTTGTTAAATGATCGGTTTTTAAAGGCCTGCCTGGGCGAAGCGGTTGATCAAACACCGCTTTGGCTCATGCGTCAAGCCGGCCGATACCTCCCCGAGTACAACGCTACTCGGGCCAGAGCTGGAAGTTTTTTAGGGCTCGCAAAAAATCCTGCTTACGCTACAGAAGTAACTCTTCAGCCTTTAGATCGCTATCCGTTGGATGCGGCGATTTTGTTCTCCGATATTTTGACCATTCCTGATGCCATGGGATTGGGTTTGAAATTTACCGCGGGCGAAGGCCCTAGTTTTGAACATCCCCTGCGCACTGAAGAGGCGGTTAAGAAATTGCGCATAGCTGATATGGATCAGTTGAAATATGTATTTGATGCGGTTTCAGAAATTCGGAAAGCATTGATACAGGATGGCAAACAGCGTGTGCCATTGATTGGCTTCTCCGGAAGCCCTTGGACATTAGCTTGTTACATGATTGATGGTTCAAGCGCTGATGATTTTCGTCATGCCAAAACGATGATGTTTAGCCGCCCTGATTTGATGCAGCATATCTTAGATATCAATGCGCAATCTGTTGCTGCTTATCTAATCGAGCAAGTAAAAGCAGGTGCGCAAGCACTGATGATCTTTGATACCTGGGGCGGAATGCTTCCAGATGGCTGGTATCAAAAAATGTCTCTGGCTTCAATGCAAAAAGTGATTTCTTTATTGCCACGCGAACATGAAGGCAGAAAAATTCCAGTAATCATGTTTACCAAAGGCGGTGGGATTTGGTTGAGCGATATGGCGCAAGTTGGTGCTGATGTTATTGCCATTGATTGGACAATGTCACTGAGTCGCGCACGCAAACAATTGCTGGCTCTGAACAAGCCACTGGCATTGCAAGGTAATTTAGACCCGCTTATTCTGTTCTCAGAGCCAAAACAAATTGCGCAGGAAGCAAACCTTTTGCTTGAAGATTTGGCGAGCGCTCCAGCCCTTAAACCCGGCTTACACCCTTTAGACGGACACGTCTTTAATCTAGGGCATGGGATTTCTCAGTTTACCCCTCCTGAAAGCGTTACGGCTCTCGCTGAAGCGGTCATTGAGCGCTCAAGGGCTCTCAGGGCAAAGTCGTAACACTGAGTGATTGCTAACTTTCGGTTAGGATTTTTAGCGAAAGTTATGCACAGATAACGGGAAAATTCGAAATTCAGTGAGATTGTGAATAATGATGAAAATTCACTTTCGAATACCTTTCCAAGTTATTGATTTATATAAATAATTACTAAAAAGCTGTAAAAGGGTGCAGAATCTGAAAGCTGATAAATTAGCTTATAAATCAGAATTCTCGGATGATATCCACAGACTTATCCACAAGCAAACTAGAGATTTGAAGTAAATCATGCCTCCCCCAATCATTGTCCAAGTTGTTGTTGATAAGCCCCTTGCACAGGGCTTTGACTACTTGTGGGACAAAGAGGCATTAGGGGGCGCCCCACAAGTGGGGGCAATAGTTGAGGTTCCCTTTGGGCGTAGCTCGCTGGTGGGATTGATAATTAAAGTAAGCGTTCACTCAGACTATGAACTTGATAAATTAAAAGGGGTAAGCAAGCTTGCACCCCTTCCCCCCTTGGACCCCGCAATATTGAGGTTAATGAACTTTGCCAGTCAGTATTACATTCATGCATTAGGCGAGACCATTATTCCCACCATTCCCCAGATGTGGAAAAAGCCTGATGACTGGGAAAAGATCCCCAAGAAATTAGCGGCAGATGAAGAAAAGCAAAAGAAAAAAAAGAAGCTTGAAGCTGTAGAGGGTTTTGTTGATGAGATCCATCTGAACGATGGCCAAAAACTAGCCTTAGAAAAATTGCGCACCATTACTTCAGGTGAATTCAAAGCAATACTGCTGCAAGGACAAACTGGTAGCGGAAAGACGGCTGTATTTTTAAATTGGTTAAGCGGCATTTTGGAAGATGCAAGCGCACAGGCGTTGCTCTTAGTGCCTGAAATTAATTTAACGCCACAGTTGGAGCGCAGAGTGCGTGCATATTTTCCAGATAAAAAAATGGTCGTGCTTCACAGTGGCGTTAGTGAAAAAGTCAGAGGCATTGCTTGGCATGATGCGATGACTGGTAAAGCCCAAATTATTTTGGGAACAAGATTGGCTGTATTAACTCCCCTACCTAATCTGCGTGCGATTGTTGTTGATGAAGAGCATGACCCATCCTATAAGCAACAAGATGGTATTCGTTACTCTGCAAGGGATCTTGCGATATGGCGTGCCCACGATCTTAAGATTCCGATCTTATTGGCTTCCGCTACACCATCTCTTGAGACTTGGATGGCTGCAAGGGCTAACCGTTATGAATATATTCGTCTGGATCAACGCGCACAAGGCGCAAGCTTGCCAAGAGTGCATCTGATCAACACACGCGATCCACAAACGCAATTTAGTCCGGGCGATATAGAGAAGCCAAAATCCAAAAGCTTGATTACTAAAACTCTTGCTAATGCGGTCAGTCAGAATCTTGAAAATAAGCAGCAAAGCCTAATACTCATCAATCGGCGAGGCTATGCCCCCGTTCTTAGCTGCGGCGCTTGCTCATGGCTCTCAAGATGCGAGCAATGTAGCTCCTATATGGTGCTGCATAAAGCAGGAGCATTAGGCAGGAAGTCAGTTTTAAGTTGCCACCACTGCGGCTTGGTTAAATCAATTCCAAGTCATTGTCCCGATTGCGGTAATGCCGACTTGAAGACCCTGGGACAAGGAACTCAAAAGATTGAAGATGCTATTGAGGAGATGTGGCCGGCTGCAAGAGTGCTGCGAGTCGATACAGACTCCAGCAGGAAGAGTAAGGGCGCCGAAGAGCTCTTTCAGGAAATTCACGAAGGTAATGTCGATATCGTTGTTGGGACCCAGATGATTGCCAAGGGGCACGATTACCAAAATATTGGCTTAGTTGCTGTGCTGGATGCAGATAGTAGATTGTTCTCTCAAGACTTTAGGGCGGCAGAGCGATTATTTGACCAGTTAGTTCAGGTTGCAGGGCGGGCTGGGCGATCCAATAAGGATGGTGAAGCAGGTGGTGCTATTTATATTGAAACGCAGTTTCCGGAGTCTGCAGTTTTTCAGTTTTTACTGCACCATGACGTAGATGGGTTTTTAAGCTTTACGGCCAATGAAAGAAAAGAGGCTGGCTTGCCGCCTTTTGCCTACCAGGCCCTTATCTATGCTGAGGCTAAAAGTTTAGATAAAGCAATTCAGTTTTTGAGTAGCCTGAAGGGATATTTAAAGTCTCGGGGCCATATAAATAAGGACCTCAGAGTCTATGATCCGGTCCCCAAGGCAATGATGCGTGTAGCGGGCTCGGAACGCGCCCAACTTCTGGTGGAGTCTGATGATCGTAAAAACCTGCAAGAAATATTAGAGGCAACGGATCTTTATTTGCGAGAGCGCTCCCAGGGACGCATTAGTAAAGAAGGGCGCATTCGATGGTTAATTGAACGCGACCCCATTTCAATCTAATTGATTTCAGATATTAGACGCCAGGGCCCGCGTTATATATTTCTGGGGTCAAGAGTTGATTGAGTTCTTGAGCAAGAACTTCATCGGAGGCGGGTTTGATTTTGAATAACCAAATACCATATGGATTTTCATTGACGATTTCAGGCGATGTATCAACCTCTTCATTGAGGGCAACAATCTCGCCACTTATTGGCGCATGAATATCACTGGCCGCCTTCACTGACTCAATAACCGCAATAGCCTCACCCTGCTTTACTTGTTGCCCAAGTTTTGGGGCTTGAAAGAACATCACATCGCCTAGCGCTTCTTGTGCATGATTGCTAATACCAACCCAAACTAAGCCATCATTTTCTTGATCGGCCCATTCGTGAGTTTCTGCAAATTTAAATGTATCTTGGCTGTTCATTGTTTTATCCTTTAGGTGCATTTTATGCCGACTCCCATAAACTAGCTTTCCCAAATGATTCATTTAACTGCTTGTACGTATGCCAATTAAATTAGGAATTGTTCCCGTTACTCCCTATGAGCAAAATTGCTCAATCCTAGTTTGCCAAGAGACTGGCGACGCTGCTGTGGTTGATCCTGGCGGTGATATTGAAAAGATCCTTAAGGGCCTTAAGCAGATGGGCGGTAAGGCTAAAAAGATTTTGCTTACTCATGGGCACTTGGATCATTGTGCGGCTGCGAAAGATTTGGCCGACCAACTGGGCGTTCCTATTGAGGGCCCACAAGAGGAAGAGCGTTTTTGGATTGATCAGTTACCAGAACAAACAGTGCGTTTTGGTTTTGGGCATGCCAAAGTTTTCGAGCCTGACCGCTGGTTAAATAATGGTGATCATGTTCAGGTGGGAAATATTGATCTTGAGGTATTTCATTGTCCTGGTCATACGCCCGGCCACGTTGTATTTTTTGATAAAGAAGATCGTCTAGCAATAGTTGGGGATGTTTTGTTTGCTGGTTCAATTGGCAGAACGGATTTTCCACGTGGCAATCATGCGGATTTAATTAATGCGATTAAAACGAAATTATTGCCCTTAGGCGATGACGTGCAGTTTGTTCCGGGTCATGGACCAATGTCCACGTTTGGTCAAGAGCGCAAAACGAATCCCTATGTGGGAGATGGCGCGTAGCTAATGAATCTAGCCATTTGAACTACAAGTGAGTATTAGGTTTTGGCTGAACCGGTACGATGCGTACGGTTGTATAAACAGCTGGCGCAGATCCAGCGCTGCTTGCGATTACTTGTCGGAATCCATGTGCCACCCTCAAGTCGTTTTTCACGGCTGCAAGAAGAGCAAAATTTCAGGCTCTGGGAGGTTTCTTGGGTAGCTGCTGGAGTCGATGTAGTCATGGGCAATCCGGGTAAGGCAAATCTTATACAGAGATCTATTTTACCCGTTTTGTCCCGCTGGGGCTGGGGTTAGCACAACCCGTACCGAATCGGCCGTTTTGTTCCCGTCAAAATCTAACCAAGCCTTGTTTTCAAAGTCATAGAGCTTGCACTTGCGCGCAGTATCGAAATACCAGCCCCAAGAGAACTTTTGTACAAAAATACGCTCTGGAAGGATCGTTTCTAGGGTCTGTTGGGCCTCTGGCAGGCGATAAAGCGGTACGCTCATATCCACATGATGCGCAGTGTGCTCCATGATGTGGTGCATCAATTTGCCCCAAATCCAGTTAAAAGTCAGGTGAACAGTTGCGGACACAAACGGCTGGGCGCGTAACCACTCCGATTTCTTGTCATACCAAGAGACTTTTGGATGGGTATGGTGCACGTAAACCACAAATCCAATCATGCCGTTCCAGAACAAGAATGGCACCGCAAAGCCAGTGATCAAGCCAATCCAAATAGACTGCCCGGTAGCGATGGCTCCAGCAATTAAGCAACCAATCCAAATGATTGCAAATGCGGTAACAAGCAAATTGTCTTTTAAGAAAATAGGACGATCACCAGGCTTGTTTTTTGCATTTGGGAAGTACTCACGTCTCCACCAAATTTCAATGAGGTAATAAAAAACAGGGCCCCAGCCGCTACGGTAAAGGCGTTCTAGAGCCTTACGCAGCGGGGGAAGCGCGTCATATTCTGATTTTGATAGGGGTGCCCATACAAAATCAAAACCTTTTAGATTGGTTTGACCATGATGCACAACGTTATGACCAACATCCCACAAGCTATATGGTGTGAGAGATGGCAAGAACGCAATACGACCCAATACTTTATTCAGTTCGCGATTGGGTGTGTAACTTTGATGGCAAGCATCGTGACCCAAAATAAAGATGCGACCTGTTACAAAACCGGCAATCAAACCAAAAACAATTTTGAGTAAAACACTCTCTACGAAGATCGTTCCTGCAATACAGCCTAGCCAGAGGAAGGCATCGATTGCTAGGAGCATGATTGCGCGCCCAGTTTCGCCTTGTGCCATCGGGATTAGCCAGCTTCGAATGATTTTTCGATGCGGTAATGGCGCCTCTGGGTGCAAAGGGTTAGTTAAGGAAGGCTCTGAAAGGGCGGTATTTAGATGTGTAGACACGATAAGAATCAATAAGTTAGGTGCAAATGATAGCGGTTTTCGCAATTTTCCGCATGATGTAGGTCAAAAACCCCTTGATTTTTGGCGCGCCCGGCAGGAATCGAACCTGCGCTTCGGAGACCTCAACCGACAAAAAATATATAAATACCTTAAATAACTATACATTGTCTAAAACGTCTTAAGTCTATATAGATAAAGGCTATAAAGCTAAAAAACTTGTTTTGATTAAAACTAAAAACAACGTTTAATATCAATTAACTTTTCAAGCAGATATTTCTCGAATAATTCGCAAAATAGGCTTGTTAGACTACTAGCCTCAATGCTCAACAACCTTATTTTACGTTAAACGGCGTTCGTAAATATTTTATCAACCCCTGCTATTAAGGCGTTTATCAGTGCGGAGCTATTGTTTATCGCTTCGAGCTAAAGCCTTTATAAAAGAGATCAAGATGAGCATGAACCTTCAGCACAGAATCCTCATCGCCGATGGTGAGGCTGTTGCTGGTTAGTTGGTCGGTTAGTCGCTGTCTTAGTGTGGAATCTGAAAATATGGCATCGATACTCTGCCTGGTTGTCTCTAAGCAAATCTTGGCAACATCTTTTCCCAACATCTGAATACCTGCCAACTCTGGGTCATACTCCAATGATTCTAGTAGCGCCATTTCCTCCGTATAAATGCGATCCTCATTTCCGGCGTCGTGATAGCTTTTGGCGATAAGAAGAAAGTCGACGGCATCTTTACCTTGGTTTTCTTGGCCCCGGTCTTGCCAGGCAATTAGCTTGAGTGCGGCCATGCCCGCTAGCGATGCAACCCGTATAGAGAAATTCTCAGCAATCTTTAGCAAAATAGCTGATCGTAGGGCCTCAGAAAATCCAGAGACGTTCATAACCACATTCATTTCGGGTGGCCATTCAATCGTTGAATCCAAATTTTCAACTCCGCCAAATGGAATGAGATCAAGTGGTGTGGAGTATTGGTCCTGCGGTCTTTTAAAGTGCATTTTCTGTGGCGCCTTACCCTCGGTAAAGCAGCCCATGGAAATCAAGCTTGATTTAAGTTTGTCAAACTTAGCCCAGTCTTCTAAGCAGATGCCCAGATCAAGATCATAGGTGGCCTGTCCGGTTCGCTTGTTAAATACATGCCCCAAGATAAGATCCCTTGCCTGGGCTCCAGCTAAAAAATAGTCAATATTTAAAGACCGTGCCACGTCATCAAAAATTCGTAAGATGGCCAAATGCTCCGCTTTTAAAGGGCGGTCAGGGCTAATTTCAAGCTTGAGTGAGATATCGGTCATAAATTAGTCTAGCTGTTTCAATATTGCGTGGATTGGTGGTGGCCAATAAATCTGCATATACCAGTAGCGCCGGCACAACTCCGTTCATTTGCAGTTCTGTATCTACTGCCCAAAAGGCTTCCAAAATTTCAATATCGCCGTTAACGTCAGGGCGCAGCCGATTTTCTACAATGAGTCGATCTAGGTTTTTACGGGCATAAATGGTGATCTTTGCAGGCTTGAGATAGCCGGTGAGCTTTTCTGCCGCGACTTCCCCGCCCCAATAGGCGTCGTACTGCTCAATATTGACATCTCGATACCAATCTTCTTTGGCAGCAGTAAAGCGACGTGCATTTAATTTTGGTCGTAATTTAATGGGGTAGTGAGCCACCCATTCCTCTTCTAGTCGTTTCTTATCAAGAATTCGCCGTGGACCTAAGTCAGTAGGAGTGAGAAAACCGCGGTTTTCTAAATTCGTTAATACGGGGCCTACAGTTCCAAGAGCTACTTTGGCAAAAGTGGCTATTTCGCGATAAGTTTGGGGGGTGATTATTTTTTGATTAAGTAATGCAAAGACAATTTTTAACCCGCCGGTTGTTAAGGCTGTGAATTCTGGCTTTTCATGAGTGCGCTCTGGACGAGCTTGACCAACAACATATACAAATAGCCCCGGAGTCTTAATATAAGCATTTCCAGCTTCATCAATGAAGGGCAAATCTAGCTCGCGACACTGGGTTGCAATTTCTTTGGTGATATAGGGAGCTACAAGCAAAACGGGCTTTGTACGAGTTCCTAGCTCTCTGATATGCGTAAGCGTTTTGAAGCGATCGATCACCCCCTTAATTTCCGCCTCAAAATGAACGGGGTGATCAGGGGTTTGAATAGTTAACAAGGCATCTGCTGGCCCCCCTTCCCAAACATGGTGGATCTGTAGGCCAGTAGTTCTCTGAAAAGCATCAATTGCTTTAGCGAGAATGAGTTGTTCTTTAGTTTCTAGGTTCATCATTTTGTACGTAAAATTTAAATGTTCACGTTACGTGAACGATATGCTTAATTGAACGCACCCCACTTGTGTTCAACATATTTTATTGTACACGTTACGTGAACAATAGTCAATACTGAACAAACAAGATTCAGTCATATTGCTTGATTTGCAAACTGTCCTCTTTCGGTTTAAATGGTGGAATGGGGAAATCAGGAAAAAGCAAAAGATCTGTTATTCGGATTTATGAAGAGAGCCCTGAGATTGAATTATTGCGAGAGCAATTCCCACCCCGCGCAAATTTACAAGCTGACGAAGTCGACCGACTATCTCGAGAGGACCTTAATCAATTTCTCTGGTTAGTTAGGCCAGAGCCTAAATTTCGGGCATTAGCACCAGCAATCGGTCGCCTTGCAGCCGCGTGTAAGGAAATGCAAAAACCTGAAACTGGAGGCCCAAAGATAGACTGGACGCTTCTCTTGCGCGTGGCTAATGAGATTTACCGATTGGGTATTTGGGCCCACAAGGTAAATCCATCTCTTTTTGAAAATATGGGGGAATCAGATGATGCCGTTTCGGGCAGCCTCGAGGACGCTAGCGGTAAACCTCCCGTCAATCCAATTTTGCATCACGGATCTTCAGCATTTCCAATTTACTCAATATTAAGTAACGATATTTGGCTCAAGGGCGTTATCGATGCTGCGGACAGGCAAGACGACCCCAGGATGGTTGCCATGCGTCGATTGGCCGGATTTGCCATTATGCGAAATTTGGAGCTGCTCGACATTACTAGGCAAATGCAAACAATTGAGGGTGAAGAGGAATCTGCCTTAAAGAAGATTACTGCAGTGCAGCAAAAGTTTACAGATCCTGTGTTGTTCCAGTGCGTGGATGTTGAAAAAGATCGACATCACTTTTACTTTGTGGGGGTTGAGCAAGCGATTCGGGAGTGGTCGCGGGATTGGGAGGGTGTTGATGAGGCAAATCAGCTGTTCCAATGGGCGCAATTGCCTTACCCCAAATTTAAAGAGCAGTGTCTTGACGAGCATTTGCATTTACAAGGCGCTCCCGGTAAAGAAAAAGTCACATTAACTAAATCACAAGCAAAGTTCAAATCGGTTTGTAGGGCATTTTCTAGTAGCGTTCGCAAATCAAAAATGAGCACATCGAAGTCCGGCTTTGGAGAGCGCTCAAGGGAAAAAGAAAATCCCGGTATTCAGTACCACGGCCTATATCGAGATATTTGGCTTAGTGAGGGTGATCTTCGGGGTAACGAGTTTGAGATTATTCCCATTGATGACGCCACCATCACCGATGAATACATCGAAACACTAATAGAGCCTGGCGACGATGTTGGCGAAGAAATCGAAGATGATCGATCCGATGCGCCCCAGTTAAGGTGGGTTTCCTTGGTATCGCGCAGAGGAGTTTGTTCTCTACAGCGAATCCCAAGAACTCGAAAATCAAAATACAGTGTGTTGGTTTCGGGGCGAATGCCGATCTTAGACATGGATGGCGCCCCCAGCAGATAGAGGGATTTGCATGACTGCCGCACTTATCGATTTAGCCATGTCCTCTTGGATATGCTCCCATATATAGAGAATCTTGCGACCTCCAAATGGGCGGAAGTAATGGCGCCCCTCTAATAAGACAGAATCTTTTAGTTGATCCCGAATGGTGCGGGGGTCATATTTAATAAGGGTGGAAAGTTCATCCGTAGTAAGATATGTATAGTTCATTGTTTATCCTTTAATTTAGACATTTATCGTTTTAAAACATCAAACGTTGAACTATATTAACATTACCATTGCAGAAATGCAAGATATAACGTCATCTGTTAACATTTAACAACAATGATCCGATTCCGCTTACAAGAATTACTTGCTGAAAAACAGTTCAAAGAGGGCCAAAGGGTCACCTTGACTGAGCTTGCTGAGGCAATTGGCGTAAATAGAACCACCCTGTCCAAAATGGTGAACGTGCGTGGATACAGTACGGTCACAGATAACATTGATAAGTTATGTGACTACTTTGGCTGCGAGGTTAAAGATCTGATGGAGTTTGTAAAGGAAGACAAGCAGTAAAAGCCTGTCGTTCTGGTCCAAATACCTGGTTTGGTCACAGCTGTGACCAAAATTAAGCTAGTACTCAATGAAGATATGTGACCAAAAAAGTGGTCACAAGCTGGTCACAGCGTGGTCACAAAGACATCGTTTTGAGTATTAGCCTTCTAGGCTGGGGCACGGAGCAAAAAAGGGTAAAAGTGGTGGAAAACCTAATATCGACTGTCTATAGAATGGGAATGTGTAAATAGATTATGTGACCAAACTGTGGTGCGCCCGGCAGGAATCGAACCTGCGACCCTTGGCTTCGGAGGCCAATACTCTATCCACTGAGCTACGGGCGCTAGTGGAAAAACTGGTTACCCCTCTATTGTAAGTGTCTATAACCCTTCTCTCTAGTTATAATCTCGACAAAACCACCCTAAAACCCGTCAAACGATAAATTCTTATGAGCAACGAGCACGGAAGTCTAATTAAGTCCCCAAAACAACTCATCATCATGGTGTTTGCAAGCTTTTTTGTGCCACTCATCATCATTTTGTTGTTAATGGTGTTTGTGAACAATGGCAAGCGCGCAGATTCATCTGCTTCTGCTGATCAAATCATTAAGCCAGTAGCGCAATTGAATTTTAAAGATGCTAACGAGCCTGCGGCTCCTGCCACTAGCGCCAAATAAGCCCTCGGTGCATATTGAAGAGCTGGCCTTGTGCCAGCTTTTTATTTTTAACTACTCACTCTTTGCATCTAAAGCAATTTGGTAGGCTTCTTTTTTTGTGAGGCCTAAAGTTTGCGAAAGAACGGCAGCAATTTCTTTGCTCCCCATATAGGGGCTCAGCGCATTAGCCCACAACAAGAGAGCTGAATGCTCTGGAGTCTCATCGCTATTGGCTGATCGCCCTGCAACCACAATGACAAATTCACCCTTAAGGCTCTCTGCAGTCTCTAGCCAGTGAGTAACGTCTTGCGCTTGAAGTGGCACCAGCTGCTCAAATTTTTTGGTTAATTCACGGCAGACTAAAAGCTGACGATCGGCCTCTAAATTTTTTGCAAGCAATGTAAGGGTTTCTCTAATATGGTGTGGAGACTCAAAAAAGATGCTTGCCTTTTTACTGCTGGAGATGTCCTGCAGTAGAGCATCGCGTTCTTTAGTTTTGTTGGGCCAAAAACCTAAAAACTGAAAGCGCCCTTCCGAGTGATGCATCACTGAGCCGGCTGCTGAGATGGCGCTTGATACAGCGCTTGCGCCCGGAATGGGAATTACTCTTAGCCCTGCTTTTTGAACCTCATTTACCAGCTTTGCCCCTGGGTCCGAGACTCCTGGGGTTCCGGCATCTGAAATATAGGCCCAGCGCTCATTATTTAAGAGGTGTTGTATGACTGTTTGAGCACCGCCAATTTCATTGTGTTCGTGCAACGCTAAACATTTTTTATGAATGCCAAATTGTTGGAGTAATGCCGCGCTATGTCTAGTGTCCTCACAGGCGATCCCATCGACTGAATTGAGAACATGCAGGGCCCGCAAAGTAATGTCACCCAAATTGCCGATAGGTGTCGCAACCATGTACAAAGCCCCAGCAGGCAAGTCCTGCTGCTTTAAAAAATCGAAAGAGCTAAATTCCATGGGGGTTGCCTGCAAAAAGTTAAACAATTAGTAAGAGGATACGTTGCTTTTGGGATAAGCTGATTGCTACTGAGATTAGGACATCTTTGGCGCATAATATTGTTATGGAAAAAGATATCAACGAACGTTTGCGTCAGCGTGCCTCCCAGCATTTTCTGGATAGCATTGCTGTAAAACAAGAGGCTGAAAAACTGCTCCCCGAATCTGTTGCTAGGGGCGTACTGGCGATGGTGGATTGTTTGCGTACCGGCGGTAAGATCATGGCCTGTGGCAATGGCGGCTCTGCCGCTGATGCGCAACACTTTGCAGCAGAACTCGTTGGTCGCTTTGAGAGAGAGCGTCAAGAGTTGGCTGCGATTGCTTTGACGACAGACACTTCAATTCTTACGGCTATTGGAAATGACTATAGCTACGACGAGATTTTTAGTAAGCAAGTTCGTGGTCTTGGGAAAAAAGGCGACATTCTGTTGAGTATTTCAACCTCAGGGAATTCGAAGAACGTGATTAAAGCCATTGAGGCTGCCAAAAAGCTTGGTATGAAAGTCATCGCATTCACTGGCAATGGTGGTGGCAAGATTGCACAACTATTAGATAAAGATGATGTCCACTTGTGTGCACCATCTACGCGAACTGCGCGCATTCAAGAAACGCATTTGGTTTTGCTACATGCTTTATGTGATGGCGTAGATCACGTACTACTCGACTGAAAATTATTGTTACTTCAATACAGAAATTACCCAAATGAAAATCTCATTCCTCAGAAAACTGTTTCTCGCTACTCTCGTTGTTTCACAACTTTCTGCATGCGCAGTGGTTGCTGTTGGTGGGGTAGCGGCGGGCGCTGCCGTTATGGCGGATCGACGCACACCAGCCGTGCAAGCAATTGACAAAGGGATTGAGTTAGAGGCAGAGAATGCGCTAGCAAAAAGATTTGGTGATAACGCACACATTAACGTGACTTCGTTTAATCAAAAAGTATTGCTCACTGGCGAAGTGAAGGATGCTGATATTAAGGGTGACGCAGGAGCTTATGTCAAGGCGATGAAGAATGCGCGCTCCGTGTTTAATGAATTGGTTGTTGGGCCAAACAGTAACTACACATCACGCGCAAATGACTCTTATCTGGAGTCTAAGATCAAAACACAAATGGTCTTTACTGACCAGTTACCGTCAAACTCTATGGTTATAGTGGCGGAAGGGGGTAGCGTCTATCTTATGGGGATCTTGACGCAAAGTGAAGCTGACCTTGCCAAGAAAATTGCGAGCAATACCAATGGCGTAAAAGATGTTTATGTTTACTTCGACATCATTTCTCAAGAAGAAAAAGTTCGCTTAGAAAAGCAAGGCAAAGCAGATCAAACTCAATCTAGTAGCCCTCCAAAATTTCAATAATTTTTTCGTAGGTTGTCGATGCTAAAAAAGCGAGTGATTGTAAAAATAGTTTTTTTATTTACAACGCTCGCTCTTTTCATGTCTGTTGCGCAGGCGAATGTTGAAGATGAGAATGCATTCGTACTTGCAAAACAAAACGCTTGCTTGGGTTGTCATGCAGTGAATAAAAAAATTGTGGGCCCTAGTTTTCAAGCGGTGGCAGAAAAATATAAAAACGATTCAAACGCTCAAGTATTTTTAAAAAATAAGATTGCTAAAGGGGGGTCTGGTTCATGGGGCGTTGTACCTATGCCGGCCAACTCAAAATTAAGTAATGCAGATCTATCTACATTAAGCGGCTGGATCTTGCGTGGAGCGCCCTACAAAAACTAGAGCTGTAAATTAGCGCGCTAAGCCTGGTCTGCCTAGAAACCACCACCAGGCTTCATTAGAGCGCTTGAGGTTTTCTTTTAGGGCGTAGTCCATGCCAGCCCACTGCTCATTGGCGGCCTCTTCCACAATAGTTGCGGTATTTGCTGGGGGCAGCTTAAGGCAAGCATCAGCATCGCCATAGGCGTACTCAACTGTCATCCCTGCCTTTTGCGCCAGATGCATCATGGCTTTGTTATTGGCAAGGCAATGAACGTAAAGGGTTTCAATGCTGGTATTGCGTGAGTGAACGGCTGAGCGTTGTAACAATGCTGTGCCCAGGCCCTGAGAGCGCCCTTCTGGTAGCACTGACACACCAAATTCAGCAGCTCGTGCCTCGCCTTTGTGCTCTGGCAAATAGGCTAAATGGGCCATGCCAACAAGTTTCAGATCTAAGTTGAAAACACCAAAAATGACATCCCGATTGAAATCTAGACCCTCAACATAGTGACGAATCACTTCGTCGGGGGTCTGAGTACCAAATCGTAGACGTCTATCTTCATCATTAAGTTGCAATAAATGATTCAGTATTTCCTGTTTATATCCAGCGTGAAGTTCGCGAACAGGCACAGCTCTCCCGGCAGAATGCGGGCTTGAGGGTGAGTGGCTATTCGCTAATTTATTGTGCATAGCAATATTTTAGCAGGGATAAGGGAAAATTTCAGGGTTTTCCCTATGTTTGTTGGAAATACGCCAAATAAGAATGAAAAAACAGCGTAATTTTTGGGTTGACTAGGTCTAAACCTTAAAAAATAGGATTTTTTTAAAAAAAAGTTGAAATTTTTTTTAAAATCTAAACCATTGTTTTAATTGACTATATTTTTAAAGTAAGAAAAAACTTAGCCTTTTTTAAGTAAAAGAGTACGAAAGGTGTTGACGACCCTGAAAATGTGGGATATAGTCTCACCTCTCTGCTGGATGTTTTATGAAATACGAAACAAGTCAGCCCTCTTTAAAAATTAGTCAACCGATAATTGTGGGTACTAAGTGAAAGCATCCAGTCCTTCGGGACAGATGTAAATAAATAGTACTCATAGACAGTAAAAAGATTTGGTTTTATTACCAAGTCAATTTCTTGAATGAGTGCGACGATCCGCAAGGATCACAGGAATTGAACTGAAGAGTTTGATCCTGGCTCAGATTGAACGCTGGCGGCATGCCTTACACATGCAAGTCGAACGGCAGCACGGGTGCTTGCACCTGGTGGCGAGTGGCGAACGGGTGAGTAATACATCGGAACGTACCTTATCGTGGGGGATAACGCAGCGAAAGCTGTGCTAATACCGCATACGCCCTGAGGGGGAAAGCGGGGGATCGAAAGACCTCGCGCGATTAGAGCGGCCGATGCCTGATTAGCTTGTTGGTGGGGTAAAAGCCCACCAAGGCGACGATCAGTAGCTGGTCTGAGAGGACGATCAGCCACACTGGGACTGAGACACGGCCCAGACTCCTACGGGAGGCAGCAGTGGGGAATTTTGGACAATGGGGGAAACCCTGATCCAGCAATGCCGCGTGAGTGAAGAAGGCCTTCGGGTTGTAAAGCTCTTTTGTCAGGGAAGAAACACCGGCTCTAACACAGTCCGGGAATGACGGTACCTGAAGAATAAGCACCGGCTAACTACGTGCCAGCAGCCGCGGTAATACGTAGGGTGCGAGCGTTAATCGGAATTACTGGGCGTAAAGCGTGCGCAGGCGGTTATACAAGACAGGCGTGAAATCCCCGGGCTTAACCTGGGAATGGCGCCTGTGACTGTATAGCTAGAGTGTGTCAGAGGGGGGTAGAATTCCACGTGTAGCAGTGAAATGCGTAGATATGTGGAGGAATACCAATGGCGAAGGCAGCCCCCTGGGATAACACTGACGCTCATGCACGAAAGCGTGGGGAGCAAACAGGATTAGATACCCTGGTAGTCCACGCCCTAAACGATGCTGACTAGTTGTTCGGGATTTACATCCTGAGTAACGTAGCTAACGCGTGAAGTCAGCCGCCTGGGGAGTACGGTCGCAAGATTAAAACTCAAAGGAATTGACGGGGACCCGCACAAGCGGTGGATGATGTGGATTAATTCGATGCAACGCGAAAAACCTTACCTACCCTTGACATGTCACTAACGAAGTAGAGATACATTAGGTGCTCGTAAGAGAAAGTGAACACAGGTGCTGCATGGCTGTCGTCAGCTCGTGTCGTGAGATGTTGGGTTAAGTCCCGCAACGAGCGCAACCCTTGTCTTTAGTTGCTACGCAAGAGCACTCTAAAGAGACTGCCGGTGACAAACCGGAGGAAGGTGGGGATGACGTCAAGTCCTCATGGCCCTTATGGGTAGGGCTTCACACGTCATACAATGGTGCATACAGAGGGTTGCCAACCCGCGAGGGGGAGCTAATCTCAGAAAATGCATCGTAGTCCGGATCGTAGTCTGCAACTCGACTACGTGAAGCTGGAATCGCTAGTAATCGCGGATCAGAATGTCGCGGTGAATACGTTCCCGGGTCTTGTACACACCGCCCGTCATACCATGGGAGTGGGTTTTGCCAGAAGCCGTTAGCCTAACCGCAAGGAGGGCGACTGCCACGGCAGGGTTCATGACTGGGGTAAAGTCGTAACAAGGTAGCCGTATCGGAAGGTGCGGCTGGATCACCTCCTTTCTAGAGAAAAGATGCTGAATCCTAGTGCCCACACTTATCGGTTGACAATAAAAGCCACGGGTCTGTAGCTCAGCTGGTTAGAGCACTGTGTTGATAACGCAGGGGTCGTAGGTTCAAGTCCTACCAGACCCACCACCAGCCAGAAACAAGACTTAGTGGGACGTTGGGGGATTAGCTCAGCTGGGAGAGCACCTGCTTTGCAAGCAGGGGGTCGTCGGTTCGATCCCGTCATCCTCCACCATCATCTAAATGTCAAAACTAAGCGAATATTTAATCGTTTAGTTTTGCCATTTATGGCTGTTCTTTAAAAATTTGAGTAAGCAAAGTGTCAAATGTTTCTTTGAGAGGACATTTGACAATGTAATAAGGGTAAAGATTGAATCATCAATCAGTAATACAAACGAGTTTTACCAAGTTCTTAACAAAGTACTTACAGTTTGGATTACGGCAAACATGTCAGAAGTAGAAGTAAAACCTTTAACAGGTACTAGCAATGGTGCTCGTTATAGGATCAAGTGAATAAGTGCACATGATGGATGCCTTGGCGATTACAGGCGACGAAAGACGTTATAACCTGCGATAAGCCCCGGGGAGCTGGTAAATAAGCTTTGATCCGGGGATTTCTGAATGGGGAAACCCACCACTTTTGTGGTATCCATACCTGAATACATAGGGTATGAGAAGCGAACCTTGTGAACTGAAACATCTAAGTAGCAAGAGGAAAAGACATCAACCGAGATTCCCAGAGTAGTGGCGAGCGAAATGGGAACAGCCTTCTAGTGATATCTCAGTAATTAACAGAATGGAATGGAAAGTCCAACAATAAAGGGTGATAGTCCCGTATGTGAAAATTATTGAGTGGTACTAGGCTAGAGACAAGTAGGGCGGGACACGTGAAATCCTGTCTGAATATGGGGGGACCATCCTCCAAGGCTAAATACTCGTAATCGACCGATAGTGAACAAGTACCGTGAGGGAAAGGCGAAAAGAACCCCGGGAGGGGAGTGAAATAGATCCTGAAATTGTGTGCATACAAACAGTAGGAGCCTCGTAAGGGGTGACTGCGTACCTTTTGTATAATGGGTCAGCGACTTACATTCAGTAGCAAGCTTAACCGAATAGGGAAGGCGTAGCGAAAGCGAGTCCGAATAGGGCGCTAGTTGCTGGGTGTAGACCCGAAACCAGTTGATCTATCCATGGCCAGGTTGAAGGTGCGGTAACACGTACTGGAGGACCGAACCCACTAACGTTGAAAAGTTAGGGGATGAGCTGTGGATAGGGGTGAAAGGCTAAACAAAACTGGAAATAGCTGGTTCTCTCCGAAAACTATTTAGGTAGTGCCTCGTGTATCACTGTAGGGGGTAGAGCACTGTCATGGTAGTGGGGTCCATTGCGGATTACTGCGCCATAGCAAACTCCGAATACCTACAAGTGCAAGCACGGGAGACAGACATCGGGTGCTAACGTCCGGTGTCAAGAGGGAAACAACCCAGACCGCCAGCTAAGGTCCCTAATATATGCTAAGTGGGAAACGAAGTGGGAAGGCTAAAACAGTCAGGAGGTTGGCTTAGAAGCAGCCATCCTTTAAAGAAAGCGTAATAGCTCACTGATCGAGTCGTCCTGCGCGGAAGATGTAACGGGGCTAAGCATATAACCGAAGCTGCGGATCACAGCAATGTGATGGTAGGAGAGCGTTCTGTAAGCCTGTGAAGGTATCTTGTAAAGGATGCTGGAGGTATCAGAAGTGCGAATGCTGACATGAGTAGCGATAAAGGGGGTGAAAAGCCCCCTCGCCGTAAGCCCAAGGTTTCCTGTTCAACGTTCATCGGAACAGGGTGAGTCGGCCCCTAAGGCGAGGCAGAGATGCGTAGCTGATGGGAACAAGGTTAATATTCCTTGACCATTGTTAGATGCGATGGGGGGACGGATCGCGGAAAGTTGTCCGGGTGTTGGAAGTCCCGGTTCTTGCGTTGGAGATGGCTATTAGGTAAATCCGGTAGCGTAATTCAAGGGCGTGAGACGAGCGAATTTATTCGCGAAGCAATTGGAAGTGGTTCCAAGAAAAGCCTCTAAGCTTCAGTCTAACAAGACCGTACCGCAAACCGACACAGGTGGGCGAGATGAGTATTCTAAGGCGCTTGAGAGAACTCAGGAGAAGGAACTCGGCAAATTTGTACCGTAACTTCGGGATAAGGTACGCCCTGGTAGTTTGACCCTGTACAAGGGGAGGACGAAAGGGTTGCAATAAAAAGGTGGCTGCGACTGTTTAATAAAAACACAGCACTCTGCAAACACGAAAGTGGACGTATAGGGTGTGACGCCTGCCCGGTGCTGGAAGATTAAATGATGGGGTGCAAGCTCTTGATTGAAGTCCCAGTAAACGGCGGCCGTAACTATAACGGTCCTAAGGTAGCGAAATTCCTTGTCGGGTAAGTTCCGACCTGCACGAATGGCGTAACGATGGCCACACTGTCTCCTCCTGAGACTCAGCGAAGTTGAAATGTTTGTGATGATGCAATCTACCCGTGGCTAGACGGAAAGACCCCATGAACCTTTACTGTAGCTTTGCATTGGACTTTGAATCGGTCTGTGTAGGATAGGTGGGAGGCGTTGATAACAGGATGCTAGTTCTGTTGGAGCCAACCTTGAAATACCACCCTGATTTATTTGAGGTTCTAACCTTGGCCCGTTATCCGGGTCGGGAACAGTGCATGGTAGGCAGTTTGACTGGGGCGGTCTCCTCCCAAAGTGTAACGGAGGAGTACGAAGGTACGCTTGGTACGGTCGGACATCGTACCTAAAGTGCAATGGCAAAAGCGTGCTTAACTGCGAGACCGACAAGTCGAGCAGGTGCGAAAGCAGGTCATAGTGATCCGGTGGTTCTGTATGGAAGGGCCATCGCTCAACGGATAAAAGGTACTCTGGGGATAACAGGCTGATACCGCCCAAGAGTTCATATCGACGGCGGTGTTTGGCACCTCGATGTCGGCTCATCTCATCCTGGGGCTGTAGCCGGTCCCAAGGGTATGGCTGTTCGCCATTTAAAGAGGTACGTGAGCTGGGTTTAAAACGTCGTGAGACAGTTTGGTCCCTATCTGCCATGGGCGTTGGAGATTTGACGGGGGCTGCTCCTAGTACGAGAGGACCGGAGTGGACATTCCGCTGGTGTACCTGTTGTTTCGCCAGAAGCATCGCAGGGTAGCTATGAATGGAAGAGATAACCGCTGAAAGCATCTAAGCGGGAAACTTGCCTGAAGATGAGATCTCCCGTAGGTTTAACCTACATAAAGGGTCGTTGAAGACCACAACGTTGATAGGTCGGGTGTGGAAGTGCAGTAATGCATTAAGCTAACCGATACTAATTGCCCGTTAGGCTTGATCCTATAACCAGCACTATTGTGTTGGATGTTTGCCAGATTTAATCTGCATCCTTATTACATGCTTACTCAAATAGAGTTGTTGATTTAATCAGCAACTCGACCCTCTACGCCCGGTGACCATAGCAAGTTGGAACCACTCCTTCCCATCCCGAACAGGACAGTGAAACGACTTTACGCCGATGATAGTGCGGATTACCCGTGTGAAAGTAGGTAACTGCCGGGCACCAATGCGACGCCCAGACCCTCTTAGGTCTGGGCGTTTTTACTTGTGCAAAGCGTTTAGAGATATTGACAGAAACTCCATTTGGAGTCAGAATATTGGGTTCGCGGAGGGGTGTCCGAGCGGCTAAAGGAGGCAGACTGTAAATCTGTTGGCTATGCCTACGTAGGTTCGAATCCTACCCCCTCCACCAGATGTGCGGGATTAGTTTAATGGTAAAACAGCAGATTTCCAATCTTCGGTCAAGAGTTCGATTCTCTTATCCCGCTCCAGAATTTGTTGCATTAGATTTCGCCCATGTGGCTCAGTGGTAGAGCACTCCCTTGGTAAGGGAGAGGTCGGCAGTTCGATCCTGCCCATGGGCACCATGTTTGATTTTATTAATTGTGTATTTCGTGTTTGGTTTAAGAGTTAACTAAAGGCAGATTAAAAATGGCAAAAGAAAAATTCGAGCGGACAAAACCGCACGTAAACGTAGGCACCATCGGTCACGTTGACCACGGTAAAACCACATTGACAGCAGCAATTGCAACCGTGCTTTCTAAAGCATTCGGTGGCGAAGCTAAAGCATACGATCAGATCGATGCTGCTCCTGAAGAAAAAGCACGTGGTATTACGATTAATACTGCGCACGTTGAGTACGAGACTGCAAACCGTCACTACGCACACGTGGATTGCCCAGGACATGCTGACTACGTGAAGAACATGATTACTGGTGCTGCTCAGATGGACGGCGCAATTTTAGTTTGCTCTGCTGCTGACGGCCCAATGCCACAAACTCGTGAGCACATCCTCTTGGCACGCCAAGTGGGCGTTCCTTACATCATCGTGTTCTTGAACAAGTGCGACATGGTTGATGACGAAGAGTTGTTAGAGCTCGTAGAAATGGAAGTTCGTGAGCTTTTATCTAAATACAAATTCCCTGGCGATGACACACCAATCATCCGTGGTTCTGCTAAGTTAGCTCTTGAAGGCGACGAAGGCCCATTGGGTAAAGAAGCCATCATGAAATTGGCTGAAGCTTTGGATACCTTTATTCCTACTCCAGAACGTGCTGTTGACGGCGCATTCTTGATGCCAGTTGAAGATGTGTTCTCTATCTCCGGTCGCGGTACTGTTGTGACTGGTCGTATCGAGCGCGGTATTGTTAAGGTTGGTGAAGAGATCGAAATTATCGGTATCAAGCCAACACTCAAGACTACTTGTACTGGTGTTGAAATGTTCCGCAAATTGCTCGACCAAGGTCAAGCAGGCGATAACGTTGGTATCTTGTTACGCGGTACAAAACGTGAAGAAGTTGAGCGCGGCCAAGTATTGGCTAAGCCAGGTTCAATCACCCCACATACTCACTTTACAGCCGAGGTTTATATCTTGGGTAAAGATGAAGGTGGTCGTCATACTCCATTCTTTAACAACTATCGTCCACAGTTTTACTTCCGTACTACGGACGTAACTGGTTCAATCGAGTTGCCAAAAGACAAAGAAATGGTCATGCCTGGTGATAACGTTTCGATTACCGTAAAGCTCATCGCTCCAATCGCGATGGAAGAAGGTTTACGTTTTGCGATCCGTGAAGGTGGCCGTACTGTTGGCGCTGGCGTGGTTGCAAAGATTTTGGCTTAAGTAGTAAGTTTTAATTAGTTTTTATAAAGGGGTGTAGCTCAATTGGCAGAGCGTTGGTCTCCAAAACCAAAGGTTGGGGGTTCGATGCCCTCCGCCCCTGCCACGATTTGAACTGAAAGTAAAATGTCTCATCAAACAGCAAGTCATACTGAAGAAAAAAGCGGCTGGGTCTCTGGACTAGCTGCTTTAGTCGTCGTTGCAGCGCTAGTCTTGTACTACACGCTGGTAGATCAATCTATGTTGATTCGTCTCGCTGTTTTGTTTGGTGGTATTGCTGCTGCAGTTTTGATTGTGGCGATTTCACCAGATGGGCGCCGTTTTATCGCCTACGCAAAAGATTCTTGGTATGAAGTAAAAAAGGTTGTTTGGTCAACTCGTAAAGAGACCACCCAAATGACTCTAGTCGTATTTGGCTTTGTTCTGATCATGTCCTTATTTTTATGGATTGCAGACAAATTGATTGAATGGCTAGTTTTTTCAGTCTTTTTGGGCTGGAAGTGAGTAAAAAATGATTGATTCTGAAGTAGCTACTAATCCACAGGCTATCGGCAATATGCGCTGGTACGTCATTCATGCTTATTCCGGAATGGAAAAGAGCGTGAAAAGAGGTCTTGAAGAGCGTATTGCACGCTCTGGAATGCCTGAGAAATTTGGCCGTATTTTGGTCCCTTCCGAAGAGGTTGTGGAAATCAAGTCCGGTACCAAGTCAGTTTCTGAGCGTCGTTTCTTCCCAGGCTATGTCCTAATTGAGATGGAAATGACCGATGAGAGCTGGCATTTGGTGAAAAATACACCAAAAGTAACCGGTTTCGTAGGCGGCGTACGCAACCGCCCAAGCCCGATTTCCACTGCGGAAGTAGCAAAAATCATGGATCAAATGCAGGCTGGGGTGGATAAACCCAAGCCTAAGACCCTATTTGAAGTTGGCGAGATCGTGCGAGTTAAAGAAGGACCATTTGTTGATTTCAACGGAAATATCGAAGAAGTCAATTATGAGAAGTCAAGATTGCGCGTTTCTGTTACAATTTTCGGCCGCGGTACTCCAGTTGAGCTGGAGTTCGGCCAGGTAGAAAAGATGTAAAAACAAGGACTTAGTCCTGGTTTTAGTAGTTAGTAGTTAAGTGGTTAGCAATAACCGAGGAGCGGAGCTAGAAAGCCAAAAACTAGCGAAGCGTTTACTCAACGGCGGTCTTTCCTTATGAGGTTAGGCGCGCTTTAAGGAGCACACATGGCAAAGAAGATTATTGGATTTATTAAGCTGCAGATCCCTGCAGGTAAAGCAAATCCATCACCACCCGTAGGTCCAGCATTGGGTCAACGCGGTCTTAACATTATGGAATTCTGTAAGGCGTTCAATGCTCAAACTCAGAGCATGGAACCTGGCCTACCAATTCCAGTCGTGATTACAGCGTTTGCTGATAAGAGCTTCACATTCATCATGAAGACTCCTCCAGCAACCATCATGATTAAGAAGGCTGCGAAGATTGAAAAAGGATCACCACGTCCTCATACCGATAAAGTGGGCTCCATTACTCGTGCCCAGGCAGAAGAAATCGCTAAAGCAAAAATGCCAGATTTGACAGCAGCTGATATGGACGCAGCTGTTAGAACAATCGCTGGTAGCGCCCGTTCCATGGGCATCACTGTGGAAGGTCTCTAATCATGACTAAATTATCTAAACGCGTTAAAGCAATTCAATCTAAGGTTGATAGCAACAAGTTCTATTCATTAGATGACGCATTGAACCTCGTTAAAGAGTGTGCAACTGCTAAGTTTGATGAGTCTATCGATGTTGCTGTTCAGTTAGGCATTGATGCTAAGAAATCTGACCAAGTTGTGCGTGGCGCGGTAGTGCTCCCAGCTGGTACAGGTAAGCATGTTCGTGTAGCCGTTTTTGCTCAAGGCGAGAAGGCTGAACAAGCTAAAGCCGCTGGTGCAGAAATTGTTGGCATGGAAGAGCTTGCAGAACAAATTAAAGGCGGCAAAATTGATTTCGATATTTTGATCGCATCTCCAGACACAATGAAAATTGTTGGTACTTTAGGTCAAGTATTGGGCCCGCGTGGTTTGATGCCGAATCCAAAAGTTGGAACAGTGACTCCTGACGTTGCTACTGCAGTTAAAAATGCAAAAGCTGGTCAAGTTCAGTTCCGTGTGGACAAAGCCGGTATCGTGCACGCAAGCATTGGCCGTCGTTCATTCGAGCCGACTGCATTGAAATCAAACTTGCTCGCTTTGCTCGAAGCTTTAAATAAAGCGAAGCCACCTGCATCTAAGGGTATTTATTTAAAGAAGGTTGCTGTAAGCAGCACTATGGGTGCAGGCGTACGCGTAGACCAAGCATCGTTACAGGCAGCAGCTTAATTAGCCTGTAACAAAAAAGAACTTTGGGTCGACTCCTGCTCTTCGAGTGAGAGTCGAACATCAAAGACCGTTGGTGAATGAGTTTGCTTTTATAGAGATGAATTCTTAATCGTTACGAAAGTAATAACCAGCGCAGATGGCGACCCTGAAAAGATTTTCACAAGAACTTTGTGAACAAATGATCAGACGCTGGTGTGTAACCCCAACTGGAAACAGTTGGTTTTTATGGAGTTAAACCGTGCCTTTGAATGTACAAGACAAAAAAGCGATTGTTGCTGATGTCGGCGCTCAATTGGCTGGAGCCCAAACTGTCGTGCTCGCTGAATACCGTGGTATTCCAGTAGAGCAGTTGACAAAGCTACGTGCTAGCGCACGTGACCAAGGTGTATATCTTCGCGTTTTGAAGAACACATTGGCACGCCGTGCTGCACAAGGCACACAGTTTGAGCCCCTTGCTGATTCGATGGTTGGCCCCTTGATCTACGGCATCTCTGCTGATCCGATTGCTTCGGCAAAAGTATTGCAGAACTTTGCTAAGACTCAAGACAAGCTAGTCATTACTGCTGGCTTATATAACGGCAAGTTGTTGGACGTAGCGGGTGTTAAATCCCTCGCGTCTATTCCAAGCCGCGATGAGTTGTTATCTCAGTTGTTGGGTGTGATGTTGGCGCCTGTATCTGCGATGGCTCGCGTATTGGGCGCAGTAGCAGCACAAAAGGCAGAAGGAGCACCTGCTCCTGTTGCAGCACCGGTAGCAGAAGTAGTGGCAGCCCCAGCAGAAGTAGTTGCTGAAGCCGCCGCTCCAGAAGCAAGTGCTGAGCCTGCAGCCGCAGCCCCAGAAGCTGGAACAGAAACACCTGAAACCCCTGCCGCTGAATAAGCGACAAATTAACTATTTAAGTATTAGGAGCTAAAAATGGCGATTACTAAAGAAGAAATCATTGATGCAGTAGGTAGCATGTCCGTTATGGATTTGAACGACTTGGTTAAGGCGTTCGAAGAGAAGTTTGGCGTTTCAGCTGCAGCGATGGCTGTTGCTGGTCCTGCTGGTGCAGCTGGCGGCGCTGCTGCTGAAGAGCAAACAGAATTCACTGTTAACTTGCTCGAAGCTGGCGCAAACAAGGTTTCAGTAATTAAGGCAGTTCGCGAAATTACTGGTCTTGGCTTGAAAGAAGCTAAGGACTTGGTTGATGGTGCACCGAAGCCAATCAAAGAAGCTGTTGATAAGAAGACAGCTGAAGAAGCTAAGAAGAAGCTTGACGAAGCAGGCGCTAAGTCAGAAATCAAGTAATCCAAACTTTTCTAGCGCCTCCCAAAAGGAGTCGTTAGTTACGTTGGGTTTGATCTTTAGAGGTCAAACCCGATTTCATTTCTGATTGAAATCGGGTTTGCCTTCTGATACGACTGCAGAATGCAAGTTTGGTCGGACACTAAATCTATCGGTTTAGTGTTGTCCGCCAGTGATTGGTAGTGGCCAATCGCCAAATCTTTGTACAGTCGCTGAATTCGGAGATGAAATGAACTATAGCTTCACCGAACGCAAGCGAGTCCGTAAAAGCTTTGCTAAGCGAGTAAATAACCACCAGGTTCCGTACCTGATCGCAACGCAGCTGGAATCCTACGCTAAATTTTTACAGGCTGAAAAGCCAGCAACGTCTCGTCTTACTGAGGGACTTCAAGCTGCCTTTACATCAGCATTCCCAATTGTGTCTAACAACGGCTATGCACGTATGGAATACGTGTCTTACCAGTTGTCACAACCACCATTTGACGTTAAAGAATGTCAGCAACGTGGTTACACATACCACTCTGCCTTACGCGCAAAAGTTCGCTTGATTATTTATGATCGCGAAGCGCCTACTAAGGTTAAAGAGGTAAAAGAGAGCGAAGTCTACATGGGTGAAATTCCACTCATGACAGAAAATGGCTCTTTTGTGATTAACGGTACTGAGCGCGTCATCGTTTCTCAGTTGCATCGTTCCCCAGGCGTGTTCTTCGAACACGATAAGGGCAAGACACACAGCTCAGGTAAGCTGCTGTTCTCAGCACGCATCATTCCTTACCGTGGTTCATGGCTCGATTTCGAGTTCGATCCAAAAGATATTCTCTATTTCCGCGTTGACCGTCGTCGTAAGATGCCTGTCACCATTTTGCTCAAAGCAATTGGTTTAAACAACGAACAGATTCTCGCTAACTTCTTTAACTTTGATCATTTCTCATTGACTGCTAATGGCGGCTCAATGGAATTTGTACCAGAGCGTTTGCGTGGTCAGTTGGCTAGCTTCGATGTGCTCGACAAGAATGGCGTTGTAGTTATTCAAAAAGACAAGCGTATCAATGCAAAGCACATCCGTGAACTCGAGGCTGCTAAGACAAAAACAATCGCTGTACCAGATGACTATTTAATTGGTCGTGTAGTTGCACGCAATATTGTTGATCCAGATTCTGGTGAAATTTTGGCTTATGCTAATGATGAAATCACTGAAGAGGTATTGGCTACATTGCGCGATGCAGGCATCAAGCAATTAGAAACTATCTACACCAATGATTTAGATTCTGGCGCATATATTTCTCAGACATTGCGTACTGATGAAACTGCGGATCAAATGGCTGCTCGTATTGCCATCTATCGCATGATGCGTCCTGGTGAGCCTCCAACAGAAGATGCTGTTGAAGCCTTGTTCCAGCGCTTGTTCTATAACGAAGATAGTTACGATTTATCACGCGTTGGCCGTATGAAAGTTAACAGCCGTTTGAACCGTCCAGAAATGGAAGGCCCAATGGTTCTGTCGAACGAAGATATTCTCGACACTATTAAGTCCCTCGTAGATTTGCGTAACGGCAAAGGCGAAGTAGACGATATCGATCACTTAGGTAATCGTCGTGTACGTTGCGTTGGCGAATTGGCTGAAAACCAATTCCGTGCTGGTTTGTCACGTGTTGAGCGTGCGGTTAAAGAACGTCTCGGCCAAGCCGAAACAGAAAACCTCATGCCTCATGACTTGATTAACAGCAAGCCAATCTCTTCTGCTATTCGTGAGTTCTTCGGTTCTTCACAGTTGTCCCAGTTTATGGACCAAACCAACCCACTCTCAGAGATTACGCACAAGCGTCGTATTTCTGCATTGGGACCTGGTGGTTTGACCCGCGAGCGCGCAGGCTTTGAAGTGCGCGACGTGCATCCAACCCACTACGGACGTGTTTGCCCAATTGAAACTCCAGAAGGACCAAACATTGGTTTGATCAACTCACTCGCGTTATTTGCGCGTCTGAATGAGCACGGTTTCTTAGAAACCCCATACCGTAAAGTTTCCAATAGCAAGGTAAGCGATGAAGTGGTTTACCTCTCTGCAATTGAAGAGGCAAAGTATGTGATTGCTCAGGCAAACGCAACAATCGACAAGAGCGGTAAGTTGGCCGACGAATTGGTTTCTGCTCGTCAAGCTGGTGAGACCATGATGGTTAGCCCAGAGCGCATCGATTTCATCGACGTTGCTCCTAGCCAGATTGTTTCTGCTGCTGCTTCACTCGTTCCATTCTTAGAGCACGATGATGCAAACCGTGCGTTGATGGGTGCGAACATGCAGCGTCAAGCAGTTCCTTGCTTGCGTCCAGACAAGCCATTGGTTGGTACAGGTTTAGAGCGTATTGTTGCGGTTGACTCTGGTACTGTGATTTTGGCTTCCCGCGGCGGTATCGTTGATTATGTTGACGCAAACCGTGTAGTTATTCGTGTAAACGATGACGAGACAGCAGCTGGTGAAGTTGGTGTGGATATTTATAACCTCATCAAGTACACCCGTTCAAATCAAAATACCAACATTAACCAACGCCCAATCGTTCAGGCTGGTGATCGTGTTGTCCGCGGCGACGTAGTTGCTGACGGCGCATCTACCGACTTAGGTGAATTGGCTTTGGGTCAAAACATGACTGTGGCATTTATGCCATGGAACGGTTACAACTTCGAAGATTCAATCTTGATCTCTGAAAAAGTTGTTGCTGACGACCGCTACACCTCTATTCATATTGAAGAGTTGTCGGTTGTTGCCCGTGATACCAAGCTTGGTTCAGAAGAAATTACTCGCGATATTTCCAATTTGGCTGAGTCACAACTCTCCCGCTTGGATGAGAGCGGTATTGTTTACATCGGTGCTGAAGTTGAAGCTGGCGACGTATTGGTTGGTAAGGTAACTCCAAAGGGTGAGACAACTCTCACTCCGGAAGAGAAGCTGCTCCGTGCGATCTTCGGTGAAAAAGCATCTGACGTTAAAGATACTTCATTGCGCGTTCCATCTGGAATGATTGGTACTGTTATCGATGTTCAAGTCTTCACCCGTGAAGGTATTGAGCGCGATGCACGTGCACAGTCAATCATTCAAGAAGAATTACAACGCTATCGTTTGGACTTAAACGACCAGCTCCGTATTGTTGAGGGCGATGCCTTCATGCGTTTAGAAAAGCTGTTGATTGGCAAAGTTGCCAACGGTGGCCCTAAGAAATTGGCTAAAGGCACCAAGATCGACAAGGAATATCTTGCTGATTTGGACAAATACCATTGGTTCGATGTTCGTCCAGCGGATGATGAGGTTGCCTCACAAGTTGAAGCGATTAAATCTTCTATCGAAGCGAAGCGTAAACAGTTTGATGAAGCTTTTGAAGAGAAGCGCACCAAGCTTACCCAGGGCGATGATTTACAACCTGGCGTAACGAAGATGGTTAAGGTGTACTTGGCCGTTAAGCGTCGCTTGCAGCCTGGTGACAAGATGGCCGGTCGTCACGGTAACAAGGGTGTGGTTTCTAAAATCGCCCCAGCAGAAGATATGCCATTTATGGCTGACGGACGCCCTGTAGACATCGTCTTGAACCCATTGGGCGTTCCTTCCCGTATGAACGTTGGACAGATCTTGGAAACCCACTTAGGTTGGGCTGCCCAAGGTATTGGTAAGCGTATCGATGAGATGGTTCGTGAGCACGCTAAGCAAACTGAATTGCGTAAGTTCTTCAAGCAGCTTTACAACGAAACAGGTCGTGTTGAAGATATCGACAACTTCACTGATGAGCAGATCACTGTTTTGGCTGAGAATCTCCGCCAAGGCTTGCCATTTGCAACCCCAGTGTTTGACGGTGCTACTGAAGCTGAAATCGGACGTATGCTCGAGTTGGCGTATCCAGAAGATGTTGCTAAATCTTTGAAGATGACGCCATCACGTCAGCAAATGATTTTGTGCGACGGCCGTACCGGCGACCAATTTGAGCGTCCAGTAACTGTTGGCGTAATGCACGTCTTGAAACTCCACCATTTGGTCGATGACAAGATGCATGCTCGTTCAACCGGACCTTACTCTTTAGTAACGCAACAGCCATTGGGCGGTAAAGCTCAGTTCGGTGGTCAGCGCTTTGGTGAGATGGAAGTCTGGGCCCTCGAAGCATACGGTGCTTCATATGTCTTGCAGGAAATGCTGACAGTGAAGTCCGATGACGTCGCAGGCCGTACCAAGGTTTACGAAAACATCGTCAAGGGCGAGCACACGATTGATGCTGGCATGCCCGAATCCTTCAACGTGCTGGTAAAAGAAATCCGTTCGTTGGGTATTGACATTGACATGGAGCGCAACTGATATGAAAGCATTGCTCGATTTATTTAAGCAAACGCAGGGCGAAGAGCAGTTTGATGTCATCAAAATTGGTCTCGCATCTCCTGAGAAAATTCGCTCATGGTCTTTTGGTGAAGTACGCAAACCAGAAACCATCAACTACCGGACTTTTAAGCCCGAGCGTGATGGTTTGTTCTGCGCCAAGATTTTTGGACCAACTAAAGACTACGAGTGCTTATGCGGTAAGTACAAGCGCTTAAAGTTCCGTGGCGTTATCTGCGAGAAGTGCGGCGTTGAAGTTACTCTCGCTAAGGTACGTCGTGAGCGCATGGGCCACATTGAGTTGGCAGCCCCTGTAGCGCACATTTGGTTCTTGAAATCTTTACCATCCCGTTTAGGTATGGTTCTCGATATGACATTGCGTGATATCGAGCGCGTTCTTTACTTTGAAGCATATGTAGTTGTAGATCCTGGTATGACTCCTGAAGGCGCAATGAAGCGCGGTCAGATCATGTCTGAAGATGAATACATTGCCAAGACTGAAGAGTATGGTGACGGTGCATTTACCGCCATCATGGGTGCGGAAGGTATTCGTGACCTCTTACGTTCGATTGATATCGATCGCGAAGTAGAAACGATTCGCGCTGATTTAAAAGCTACTGGTAGCGATGCCAAGATCAAGAAATACGCTAAGCGCTTAAAAGTGCTCGAGGCGTTCCAGACTTCAGGCATTAAGCCTGACTGGATGATCATGGAAGTGCTGCCAGTATTGCCACCAGAATTGCGCCCATTGGTGCCATTGGATGGCGGTCGCTTTGCTACCTCAGATTTGAACGACCTCTATCGTCGTGTAATTAACCGTAACAACCGTTTAAAGCGCTTGTTAGAGTTGCGTGCACCAGAGATCATCGTTCGTAACGAAAAACGGATGTTGCAAGAAGCGGTGGACTCATTGCTCGACAACGGTCGTCGCGGTAAGGCTATGACTGGCGCTAACAAGCGTCCTCTCAAGTCCTTGGCTGAGATGATTAAAGGTAAGAGCGGTCGTTTCCGTCAAAACTTGTTGGGTAAACGTGTTGACTACTCTGGTCGTTCAGTCATCGTGGTTGGCCCTACATTGAAATTGCATCAGTGCGGCTTACCAAAATTGATGGCCTTGGAATTGTTCAAGCCATTCATTTTCAACAAGCTTGAGACTTTAGGAATTGCAACCACGATTAAGGCTGCGAAGAAAGAAGTTGAGAGCCAGACTCCAATCGTTTGGGATATTCTCGAAGAAGTGATTCGTGAACATCCAATCATGTTGAACCGTGCGCCTACATTGCACCGTCTCGGTATTCAGGCTTTCGAGCCAATGCTGATTGAAGGTAAGGCAATCCAATTGCACCCATTAGTTTGCGCGGCATTTAACGCAGACTTTGACGGTGACCAAATGGCGGTTCACGTACCTTTGTCGCTCGAAGCGCAAATGGAAGCGCGTACATTGATGTTGGCTTCGAACAACGTATTGTTCCCAGCCAACGGCGAACCATCTATCGTACCTTCACAGGACGTGGTGTTGGGTCTGTATTACGCTACACGTGACAAGATCAACGGTAAAGGCGAAGGCATGGTCTTCGCTAACATTACTGAAGTGGTACGTGCATACGAAGCAGGTCAAGTTGAATTGGCTTCTCGTGTTGCTGTCCGTATTACTGAGTTTGAGATTGTGGACAAGAAGGCAGAGGGCGACGCCCGTTTTGCTGAGAAGACCAAGATCTACCAAACATCAGTTGGCCGCGCAATCTTGTCTGAGATTTTGCCTAAAGGCATGTCTTTCGAGGAAATTAATAAGCCTTTGAAGAAAAAAGAAATCTCACGTTTGATCAACACATCATTCCGTAAGTGCGGTTTGCGTGAAACGGTTATTTTTGCTGACCGCCTCTTGCAGTCTGGTTTCCGTTTGGCAACCAACGCTGGTATCTCAGTTGCGATCGACGATATGTTGATCCCGACCTCTAAAGAGCGCATCATCACTGAGGCTTCTGCCAAGGTTAAAGAGTACGACAAGCAGTTCATGTCAGGCCTCGTAACCAATCAAGAACGTTATAACAACGTGGTTGATATTTGGGGTGCTGCAGGCGACCAAGTTGGTAAGGCGATGATGGACGAGTTGTCACACGTTGACGTACTCGACCGTAACGGTAAGACTGTTCGTCAAGAGTCCTTTAACTCCATCTACATGATGGCGGATTCTGGTGCACGTGGATCTGCAGCGCAGATTCGTCAGTTGGCCGGTATGCGTGGTTTGATGGCTAAGCCTGATGGCTCCATCATTGAAACCCCAATTACTGCGAACTTCCGTGAAGGCTTGAACGTATTGCAGTACTTCATTTCAACTCACGGTGCTCGTAAAGGTCTGGCTGATACAGCGTTGAAGACAGCGAACTCTGGTTACTTGACACGTCGTTTGTGCGACGTTACTCAAGATCTCGTGGTGATTGAAGATGATTGCGGCGCAACTAATGGTGTAACCATGAAGGCGCTGGTTGAAGGCGGCGAAATTATCGAAGCATTGCGTGACCGTATTTTGGGTCGTGTATGTATCGGTGACATCGTTCATCCTGACACACAAGAAGTCATTGTTCCGAACGACACATTGCTCGATGAAGATCATGTTGATCAAATCGTTGCATTGGGTATCGACGAAGTTAAAGTTCGCACAGTATTGTCTTGCCTAACTCGCTTTGGTTTGTGCGCGAAGTGCTACGGACGTGATCTAGGTCGCGGTGGTTTGGTAAACGTTGGTGAAGCAGTTGGCGTGATCGCCGCTCAGTCTATCGGCGAGCCAGGCACACAGTTGACTATGCGTACTTTCCACATTGGTGGCGCAGCGTCACGTGCATTAGTTGCAAGCAATATTGAAGCCAAATCTAACGGTGCTTTGAAGTTCTCTGCCACGATGCGTGTTGTCAAGAACGCGAAGGGTGAGCAGATCGTGATTTCACGTTCTGGCGAAGCCTTGATCGTTGATGAGAACGGTCGTGAGCGTGAGCGCCATAAGGTGCCTTATGGCGCAACTCTCTTGTTAAAAGAAGATGCGGCTGTTAAGGCTGGCGCAAGCTTGGCGACATGGGACCCATTAACACGTCCGATTATTTCTGAGTACGCTGGTATCGCTCGCTTCGACAACGTCGAAGAAGGTGTAACTGTTGCTAAGCAGGTTGACGAAGTTACTGGTCTCTCCACTTTGGTGGTGATTGACGGTAAGCGTCGTTCTGCTGCTAGCAAAGGCGTTCGTCCAATGATCAACTTGGTTGATGACAAGGGTAACGAAGTCATGATCGCCGGTACTGATCATCCAGTAAACATTGGCCTCCAAGTAGGTGCTTTGATTACGGTTAAAGATGGTCAGAAAGTTGAAGTTGGTGAAGTATTGGCGCGTATTCCAATCGAATCACAGAAGACTCGCGACATTACCGGTGGCTTGCCACGCGTTGCTGAATTGTTCGAAGCACGTTCACCAAAAGATGCAGCAGTATTGGCGAAAGTGACTGGAACAGTGTCATTCGGTAAGGAAACCAAAGGTAAACAACGTTTGGTTATTACTGATATGGACGGCGAAGCCAATGAATTCTTGATTCCTAAAGAGAAGCAAGTTCTTGTTCATGACGGTCAAGTTGTGAACAAGGGCGAGATGATTGTGGAAGGCCCTGCTGATCCACATGACATCTTGACTCTCCGCGGTATTGAAGAGTTGGCGATCTACATCGTTGATGAAGTTCAAGACGTTTACCGTTTGCAGGGCGTGAAGATTAATGACAAGCACATTGAAGTGATCGTGCGTCAAATGTTGCGTCGTGTGCAAATTACTGATGGCGGCGATACCGCTTACATCACTGGTGAGCAAGTTGAGCGTTCAAAACTGTATGACGCTAACGATTTAGTGATTGCTGCAGGTAAGCGCCCAGCCCAGTTCGAGAACGTGCTGTTGGGTATTACAAAAGCATCCTTGTCGACCGACAGCTTCATTTCAGCGGCTTCTTTCCAAGAAACCACCCGTGTATTGACTGAAGCCGCAATTATGGGCAAGACCGATACACTCCGTGGCCTCAAGGAAAACGTCATTATTGGTCGTCTGATTCCTGCTGGTACCGGCTTGTCTTACCGCCGTGCACGCAAGGTCAGAGAGCAATTCGAGCGTGATCGCGCTCAAATGATTGCCGCCGAAGAAGAGGCAATGGCCAATATGCCTGTAGAAATTGAGGCTGAAGTCGTTGCTCCTGCTGGGGAGGCTGATCCGAGCTAATTTGGTAATTCTGGCCAGAAATGGCCAGTTTTTTCCCCATTTGGTTGACGGAAAAGGCTGGCCAAGCTAGAATGCTGAGTTCTACTGATTCAGAAGAGGGTCTTTTTGACCTAGAAATTCTCTAAGTCATTGATTTTCTTGAAGAAAGCAACAAAGAAGTACTAACCGAGCTATTTTATGCCAACAATTAATCAATTAATACGTAAGCCAAGATCCAGGCTGATCGTTAAAAGTAAGAGCCCTGCACTGGAAAACAGTCCGCAGCGCCGTGGTGTTTGTACACGTGTGTACACCACTACTCCTAAAAAGCCTAACTCTGCGCTCCGTAAAGTAGCCAAAGTTCGCTTAACCAATGGTTTTGAAGTGATTTCATACATTGGTGGTGAGGGCCATAACCTCCAGGAACACTCAGTAGTGTTAATCCGTGGTGGTCGTGTAAAGGATTTGCCAGGTGTTCGTTACCACATCGTTCGTGGCTCACTTGACTTGCAAGGTGTTAAAGACCGTAAGCAGTCTCGTTCCAAGTACGGTGCTAAGCGCGCTAAGAAATCTGCTTAATCTTTCAATAGATTTTTGCTGAAGTATTTGTAGTAGGTCTTCGTTTGTCAGACTTAAAAGACAAGTAAGTGGTTGTCTCGTCTAAGAATTTTCTTAGATAGTAGGGCGGCCGGAGCGGGTGATCCATGTGGGTCGCCCCTAACTGAACTGAAGGAGTAGTTATGCCACGTCGTCGTGAAGTTCCCAAACGGGAAATTTTGCCGGATCCAAAATTCGGTAATGTAGAAGTAGCTAAATTCATGAACGTCCTCATGTTGGACGGTAAGAAATCGGTTGCAGAGCGTATCGTTTACGGTGCCTTTGATCACATCGAGAAAAAAGCAAACAAAGAACCACTCGAAATTTTCTCAACAGCTATGGGCAACGTAAAGCCAATGGTTGAGGTGAAGAGCCGTCGTGTTGGTGGCGCTAACTACCAGGTTCCTGTTGAAGTTCGCCCATCACGCCGCTCTGCTTTGGCAATGCGTTGGGTGCGCGAAGCCGCTAAAAAGCGCGGTGAGAAATCTATGGCTCAACGTTTGGCCAACGAATTATTAGAAGCTGCAGAAGGTCGCGGCGGAGCAATGAAGAAGCGTGAAGAAGTTCACCGTATGGCAGAAGCTAACAAAGCTTTCTCACATTTCCGCTTCTAATCAAATAGTAAAGAAAAGGCACCAACAGTGGCACGTAAAACCCCCATCGACAGATACCGCAATATTGGTATCTCTGCGCACATTGACGCAGGCAAGACAACAACTACAGAACGCGTTTTGTTCTACACCGGTGTTAATCATAAAATTGGTGAAGTACATGATGGCGCTGCAACCATGGACTGGATGGAGCAAGAGCAAGAGCGTGGCATCACGATTACATCTGCTGCTACTACAACGTTCTGGAAGGGCATGGCTGGTAATTTCGCAGAGCACCGTATCAATATTATTGATACCCCAGGACACGTAGACTTCACTATTGAAGTTGAGCGTTCAATGCGCGTGTTGGATGGTGCTTGCATGGTTTACTGTGCGGTTGGTGGTGTACAGCCACAATCTGAAACTGTTTGGCGTCAAGCTAACAAGTATCAAGTTCCACGTTTAGCTTTTGTAAATAAGATGGACCGCACTGGCGCGAACTTCTTTAAGGTCTATGACCAGATGAAGTTACGCCTTAAAGCAAATCCTATCTTGATCCAGATTCCTATTGGCGCTGAAGAAAACTTCAAGGGCGTTGTGGACTTGGTAAAAATGAAGGCCATCTATTGGGATGAGGCTTCACAAGGCACTAAGTTTAGCTACGAAGAGATTCCTGCTGAATTAAAGGCATCTGCAGATGAGTGGCGCGAAAAGATGGTTGAAGCCGCTGCTGAAAGTTCAGAAGAGTTGATGGAGAAGTATCTTGGTGGCGAAGAGTTAACCGAAGAAGAAATCAAAAAAGCGTTGCGTCAACGTACGATTGCTAATGAAATCATTCCAATGATGTGCGGAACTGCCTTCAAAAACAAAGGCGTTCAGGCGATGTTGGATGCGGTGGTTGAGTTGTTGCCATCCCCATTAGACGTTCCACCAGTTCCTTGTGAATTGGAAGACGGCACCCCAACAACACGTAAAGCTGACGATGCTGAGAAATTCTCTGCATTGGCATTTAAGATTATGACTGACCCATTTGTTGGCCAGCTCATCTTCTTCCGCGTTTACTCGGGCGTAATGAAATCTGGCGACACAATCTACAACCCAATCAAGGGTAAGAAAGAGCGTGTTGGTCGTTTATTGCAAATGCATGCCAACCAACGTGAAGAAATTAAAGAAGTCTACGCAGGGGATATCGCTGCTGCAGTTGGTCTAAAAGACGCAACTACTGGCGAAACATTATGTGACCCAGATAGCATTGTTATTTTGGAGCGCATGGTATTCCCAGAGCCAGTTATCTCACAAGCAGTTGAGCCAAAGACAAAACCAGACCAAGAAAAAATGGGTCTTGCTTTGAATCGTTTGGCACAAGAAGATCCATCATTCCGCGTTAAGACAGATGAAGAATCTGGTCAAACGATTATTTCCGGTATGGGCGAGCTCCATTTGGAAATTTTGGTTGACCGTATGCGTCGTGAGTTTGGTGTTGAAGCAACTGTTGGTAAGCCACAAGTTGCCTATCGCGAAACTATTCGTAAAGTTTGCGAAGAAATCGAAGGTAAGTTTGTTAAGCAGTCTGGTGGTCGCGGTCAATACGGTCACGTGGTATTGAAGCTTGAGCCACAAGAGCCAGGCAAAGGTTTTGAATTCATTGACGCTATTAAGGGCGGTGTAGTTCCACGCGAATACATCCCTGCTGTAGAAAAAGGAATTCGCGAAACATTGAACTCCGGTATTTTGGCTGGTTATCCAGTCGTTGATATCAAAGCTACATTGTTCTTCGGTTCATACCATGATGTTGACTCCAATGAAAACGCATTTAAGATGGCGGGCTCTATGGCATTCAAAGACGGTATGCGTAAAGCAGCGCCAGTGTTACTTGAGCCGATGATGGCTGTTGAAGTAGAAACACCAGAAGATTTCATGGGTAACGTAATGGGCGATCTCTCATCCCGTCGCGGTATTTTGCAAGGTATGGACGACATTCCAGGCGGCGGTAAGATCGTTCGCGCTGAAGTGCCGTTGGCAGAGATGTTTGGTTACTCAACTGGCTTGCGCTCGTTGACCCAAGGTCGCGCTACCTACACCATGGAGTTTAAGCATTATTCCGAAGCACCGAAGAACGTTGCTGAAGCAGTTATGGCTGCCAAAGCGAAGTAATTTATCCACATTAATTTTGAATATTGACTAGCTAAAGAAGGCAGACAAAAATGGCAAAAGAAAAATTCGAGCGGACAAAACCGCACGTAAACGTAGGCACCATCGGTCACGTTGACCACGGTAAAACCACATTGACAGCAGCAATTGCAACCGTGCTTTCTAAAGCATTCGGTGGCGAAGCTAAAGCATACGATCAGATCGATGCTGCTCCTGAAGAAAAAGCACGTGGTATTACGATTAATACTGCGCACGTTGAGTACGAGACTGCAAACCGTCACTACGCACACGTGGATTGCCCAGGACATGCTGACTACGTGAAGAACATGATTACTGGTGCTGCTCAGATGGACGGCGCAATTTTAGTTTGCTCTGCTGCTGACGGCCCAATGCCACAAACTCGTGAGCACATCCTCTTGGCACGCCAAGTGGGCGTTCCTTACATCATCGTGTTCTTGAACAAGTGCGACATGGTTGATGACGAAGAGTTGTTAGAGCTCGTAGAAATGGAAGTTCGTGAGCTTTTATCTAAATACAAATTCCCTGGCGATGACACACCAATCATCCGTGGTTCTGCTAAGTTAGCTCTTGAAGGCGACGAAGGCCCATTGGGTAAAGAAGCCATCATGAAATTGGCTGAAGCTTTGGATACCTTTATTCCTACTCCAGAACGTGCTGTTGACGGCGCATTCTTGATGCCAGTTGAAGATGTGTTCTCTATCTCCGGTCGCGGTACTGTTGTGACTGGTCGTATCGAGCGCGGTATTGTTAAGGTTGGTGAAGAGATCGAAATTATCGGTATCAAGCCAACACTCAAGACTACTTGTACTGGTGTTGAAATGTTCCGCAAATTGCTCGACCAAGGTCAAGCAGGCGATAACGTTGGTATCTTGTTACGCGGTACAAAACGTGAAGAAGTTGAGCGCGGCCAAGTATTGGCTAAGCCAGGTTCAATCACCCCACATACTCACTTTACAGCCGAGGTTTATATCTTGGGTAAAGATGAAGGTGGTCGTCATACTCCATTCTTTAACAACTATCGTCCACAGTTTTACTTCCGTACTACGGACGTAACTGGTTCAATCGAGTTGCCAAAAGACAAAGAAATGGTCATGCCTGGTGATAACGTTTCGATTACCGTAAAGCTCATCGCTCCAATCGCGATGGAAGAAGGTTTACGTTTTGCGATCCGTGAAGGTGGCCGTACTGTTGGCGCCGGCGTGGTTGCAAAGATTTTGGCTTAAGTAGTAAGTTTTAATTAGTAAAAATATTTAGCGGTTTGCTAACCGGTGACATCAGTGCTGCTGATGTCACCGAGCTCTTTAGATGTATAACGTGGCAGCACCACAACGCCCTTGGAATTAATATGCAAAACCAAAAAATTCGTATTCGCCTTAAAGCATTTGATTACCGTTTAATCGACCAGTCTGCAGCTGAAATCGTTGATACAGCTAAGCGTACTGGTGCAGTTGTTAAGGGTCCAGTTCCTTTGCCAACCCGTATTGAGCGTTTTGATATCTTGCGTTCACCACACGTGAACAAGACATCCCGTGATCAGTTAGAGATCCGCACCCATCTCCGTTTGATGGATATAGTTGATCCTACAGAGAAAACTGTAGATGCTTTGATGAAGTTAGACCTTCCAGCAGGCGTGGACGTTGAAATTAAGTTGCAGTAATTTGTTGTTTCCAGCCTTTTTGCTTGTCAAGACTGGGTTTTCGGGATAGAATCTAAGGCTTCGCTCAATTATTTGGGCGATAATCTTAGTTTTATCAGCACTAAAAACGTTGTAAGTTATTGATTTAGAAGTACTTTTACTTGTAAATCACTTAAATTAATTTTGCCGACCAATCGAAGTCGGCGTGGAGCATGAATATGAGCTTAGGCTTAATCGGCCGCAAGGTCGGCATGACCCGTCTATTTACGGACGAAGGGGACTCAATCCCTGTGACCGTAATTGACGTGAGCGACAACAGAATCGCTCAAATCAAGACCCAGGCAACTGATGGCTATGATGCTATCCAGTTAGCACATGGCACACGTAGAGCTACTCGCGTTACTAAAGCAATGGCTGGTCACTTCGCCAAAGCTGGTGTGATGGCAGGTAACGGCCTCAACGAATTCCAATTAGATGCAGCAAAAATTGCAGAAATGACGCCAGGACAAGTTATTCCTGCTGACACTGCATTTACTGCTGGCCAGAAGGTGGACGTACAAGGCGTGTCTATCGGTAAGGGCTACGCTGGTACCATCAAGCGTTATCACTTCGCTTCTGGTCGTGCATCCCACGGTAACTCACGCTCACATAACGTACCTGGCTCTATCGGTATGGCGCAAGATCCAGGTCGAGTTTTCCCTGGTAAGCGCATGACCGGTCACTTGGGTGACGTTACACGTACAGTTCAAAATTTAGTCATCGCACGCATTGATGCAGAACGTAATCTCATCATGGTTAAAGGCGCTATTCCAGGTGCCCCAGGCGGTAAAGTTATTGTTACTCCAGCGGTTAAAACACCGCTGAAGAAGAAATAAGGAGAGCGATTATGGAACTTAAGCTTCTCCAAGACAACGGTACTTTAGGTGCAGGCGTACAAGCCTCACCGGAAGTATTCGAACGTGAATATAACGAAGCATTGGTACACCAGGTTGTTGTGGCCTACCAAGCAAATGCGCGTAGCGGTAACCGTGCACAAAAAGACCGTGAGCAAGTTAAGCACACAACCAAGAAACCTTGGCGTCAAAAAGGTACGGGTCGTGCACGTGCTGGTATGAGCTCTTCCCCGCTGTGGCGTGGAGGTGGTCGTATATTCCCGAATTCTCCAGAAGAGAATTTCAGCCAAAAAGTAAACAAGAAAATGTACCGCGCCGGCATGAGATCTATTTTGTCTCAGTTAGCACGCGAAGGTCGTTTGAATGTTGTTGATCAATTTTCTCTTGACGCTCCAAAGACTAAAGTTTTAGCTGACAAAGTTAAAGCTATGGGATTGGATTCAGTCTTGATTATTGTTGATCAGGTTAGCGAGAATTTGTACTTGGCATCACGTAACTTGCATAAGGTTGCTGTATGTGAGCCACAGCACGCTGATCCGTTAGCTTTGGTTCAATACAAAAAAGTATTGGTAAGCAAAGCTGCGATCGCAAAAATTGAGGAGTTGCTGAAATGAGCCAAGTCCGTAAGAATGATCACAACCTAATGAGGGTTCTGCTTGGACCGGTTATCTCTGAAAAAGCCACTATGGTTGCAGAGAAAAACGAACAAGTAGTTTTCCAAGTAGCTCGCGACGCAAATAAACTCGATGTAAAACAAGCGGTTGAGTTGCTCTTCAAAGTGCAAGTTGATTCTGTTCAAATCGTGAATCAAAAGGGTAAGCCTAAGCGCTATGGCCGTTTTGAAGGTCGTCGTGACCACACTAAGAAGGCCTACGTAAGCTTGAAGCCAGGTCAAGAAATTAACTTTGAAGCGGAGGCGAATTAATCATGCCTTTGATGAAGACAAAACCGACCTCACCAGGTCGTCGTTCAATGGTCAAGGTGGTAAATCCTGACCTGCATAAAGGTAAACCTTTTGCAGCGTTGGTAGAGCCACAATTCCAAAAAGCGGGTCGTAACAATAATGGTCACATCACTACCCGTCATAAAGGTGGTGGTCATAAGCATCACTATCGTGTTGTTGATTTCAAACGCAACGACAAAGATGGTATTCCAGCAAAAGTTGAACGCTTGGAATACGATCCAAACCGTAGTGCAAATATTGCATTGATCGTGTTTGCTGATGGTGAGCGTCGCTACATTCTTGCTGCAAAAGGGATGACTGTTGGTCAGGCATTGATGAGTGGCTCAGAAGCCCCAATCAAGTCTGGTAATAACTTGCCAATTCGCAACATTCCGGTTGGTAGCACGATTCACTGTGTAGAAATCATGCCGGGTAAGGGTGCTCAAGTAGCACGCTCGGCCGGTGGTTCAGCAGTATTGTTGGCCCGTGAAGGTGTATACGCTCAAGTGCGTTTGCGCTCAGGCGAAGTGCGCCGTGTTCTGATTGAGTGCCGCGCCACTATTGGTGAAGTTGGCAACGAAGAGCACAGCTTGCGTGTTATTGGTAAAGCTGGTGCAAATCGCTGGCGTGGTATTCGCCCAACCGTTCGCGGTGTGGCAATGAACCCAGTAGATCACCCACATGGTGGTGGTGAAGGTAAAACTGGTGAAGGCCGTGTACCAGTATCTCCATGGGGCACTCCAACTAAAGGTTATCGTACACGTCGTAACAAGCGTACAACATCGATGATCGTTCAACGTCGTCAAAAGCGTTAAGCGATTAAGGAAAAATAGATATGACACGTTCAGCTAAAAAAGGCCCATTTTGCGAAGCCAGCTTGGTAAACAAGGTTGAAGTCGCACAAGCCAACAAAGACAAAAAGCCGATCAAAACTTGGTCACGCCGTTCAACAATCCTCCCAGACTTTATTGGTCTGACGATTGCTGTGCATAACGGTCGTCAACACGTTCCGGTTTATGTATCAGAAAACATGGTGGGTCATAAGTTAGGCGAATTTGCCTTGACCCGTACTTTCAAAGGTCACGCTGCTGACAAGAAAGTAACGAAGAAGTAAGGGGATGATGATGGAAGTTAAAGCTATTCACAAGAGCGCCCGCATTTCTGCGCAAAAGACACGTTTGGTCGCAGACCAAATTCGTGGTTTGCCAATTGCACGCGCATTAAACATTTTGAATTTCAGCCCCAAGAAAGCTGCCTTCATTGTGAAAAAAGTGGTTGAGTCTGCAGTGGCCAACGCTGAACACAATAAAGGCGCTGATATTGATGAGCTCAAGGTTTCAACAATTATTGTTGATAAAGGTACTTCCTTGAAGCGCTTCACAGCACGCGCTAAGGGTCGTGGTAATCAAATTGAAAAACAAACATGTCACATTACCGTGACCTTGAGTAACTAAGGAAAGATATGGGACAAAAGATAAACCCAACCGGATTCCGACTCGCGGTAACGAAGAATTGGACATCACGTTGGTATGCAAACAATACTGACTTTGCGAAGATGTTGAAAGAGGACGTAGATGTCCGCATCTATCTCAAAAAGAAGTTGAAGAATGCATCCGTAAGTAAAGTTGTGATTGAGCGTCCTGCAAAGAATGCCCGCATCACCATCTATAGCTCACGTCCAGGCGTTGTAATCGGTAAAAAAGGCGAAGATATTGAAGTGCTCCGCCGCGAATTGCAAAAGCGTATGGGTGTTCCAGTTCACGTGAACATTGAAGAAATTCGTAAGCCAGAAGTTGACGCGCAATTAATTGCCGACTCAATTACTCAGCAGCTCGAAAAACGTATCATGTTCCGTCGTGCGATGAAGCGTGCAATGCAAAATGCAATGCGCCTTGGTGCGCAAGGCATCAAAATCATGTCATCAGGTCGTTTGAATGGTGCTGAGATCGCTCGTCGCGAATGGTATCGCGAAGGTCGTGTTCCACTTCATACATTGAAGGCTGATATTGATTACGCAACATCAGAAGCTGAAACTACATACGGCATCATTGGTGTAAAAGTTTGGGTATACAAAGGCGACACATTGGGTCGTGGTGCAGAAGCTCAAGTGGTTGCTCCATCAGCTGAACCAGCTGCCGAAGAAAAGAAAACTCGTCGTGCCCCAAGCAAGACAGCTGCTCGTAAACCAGCTGCTGGCACAGACAAGCCATTAGTTGCTGCTAAGCCAGCAGTAAAGCGTGTGCGTAAGGTTGAAACACCTGCCGCAGATACGCAGAAGTCAGGAGAGTAAGCATGCTACAACCAAAGCGTCGCAAGTATCGTAAGGAACAAAAAGGTCGCAACACTGGCGTGGCAACACGTGGTAGTTCCGTAGCCTTTGGTGACTTTGGATTGAAGGCCGTTGGCCGTGGTCGTTTGACTGCTCGTCAAATCGAGTCAGCACGTCGTGCAATGACTCGTCACATTAAACGTGGTGGCCGTATTTGGATTCGCATTTTCCCAGATAAGCCAATTTCACAAAAACCTGCTGAAGTACGTATGGGTAACGGTAAAGGTAATCCAGAGTACTACGTAGCTGAAATTCAACCAGGCAAAGTGCTCTACGAGATGGACGGTGTTGATGAGCAATTGGCGCGCGAAGCTTTCAAGCTTGCTGCCGCTAAGTTGCCTTTACAGACCACTTTCGTGATTCGCCACTTAGGTTGATCGGGATAGAGATTATGAAAAATACAGAATTAGCTTCAAAAGATCTGACAGCTTTAAATGCAGAGTTAACCGAGTTGCTTAAGACCGGTTTTAAGCTCCGCATGCAAAAGGGCACTCAGCAACTCACAAATACCAGCCAATTGGGTAAAAATAAGCGCGACATCGCTCGTGTGAAGACTTTTATCGCCCAAAAGACTGCACAGAAATAAGGAAAAAGGGATATGACAGAATTATCTAAACCCTTGCGCCGCACCCTCGTGGGCCGTGTTGTTAGCGACAAAATGCAGAAAACTGTGACGGTGTTGGTTGAGCGTCAAGTTAAGCATCCAGTGATTGGTAAGTACGTTGGCCAGTCCAAAAAGTACCATGCTCATGACGAAGCTGGCACATACAAGATGGGTGATACCGTTGAAATTGCTGAATCTAAGCCAATTTCACGTACTAAATCTTGGGTTGTGACTCGTTTGGTTGAGGCTTCAAAGGGTATTTAAAGAAATATTGGGGATTTTGGTGAAGATTCTTCCCAAATCCCTTTTTTTCGTAGTAGAATAGAAGGCTTCTCTGGTTTTATTGGAGAAGCAGTGTTTTTCATTAATTCCGGGTTTTAGCTCTCGTTAAAGCCCATAGACGGAACCAAGACTGTTTGCCTTTGGCCAATAAGTTGGGGATTAGAAATGATACAAACCGAAAGTAGATTACAGGTTGCCGATAACACAGGCGCCAGTGAAGTGTTGTGCATCAAGGTATTGGGCGGCTCTAAGCGTCGTTACGCCAGTATTGGTGATGTCATCAAAGTCAGCGTTAAGTCTGCTGCTCCACGTGGCCGTGTTAAAAAAGGTGATATTTATAACGCCGTAGTTGTGAGAACTGCTAAGGGTGTTCGCCGTCCAGATGGTTCATTGATTAAGTTCGATGGCAACGCTGCGGTATTGCTCAACGCTAAGTTAGAGCCAATTGGCACACGTATCTTTGGACCAGTGACGCGCGAGTTGCGTACTGAAAAGTTCATGAAGATCGTTTCTCTCGCCCCCGAAGTTATTTAAGAGGCTGATATGAAAAAGATTCGTAAAGGTGATTCCGTAGTTCTGTTGACTGGCCGTGATAAGGGCAAGCAAGGAACTGTTACAGCCGTTCTCGAGAACAAGTTAGTGATCGAAGGCGTAAATATTTATAAAAAGAGCGTTAAGCCAAATCCAGCAGCCGGTGTTACTGGCGGCATGATTGACAAGACGATGCCTGTTCACATTTCTAATGTGGCTGCGGTTGACGGTAACGGCAAGCCATCACGTGTTGGTATCAAACTCGTGGATGGTAAAAAGCAACGTTTCCTCAAAACCACTGGCGCAACTTTAAGCGCATAAGGGGCACGGAGAAATTATGAGCACACGTTTTCAAGAACACTATCAAGCAAAAGTTGTTGCAGATTTAATCGCCAAATTTGGTTATAAGTCTGTAATGGAAGTTCCACGTATCACTAAGGTAACCCTGAACATGGGCTTGGGTGATGCAGTGAACGACAAGAAAATTATCGAAAATGCAGTTGGTGATTTAACTAAAGTTGCGGGCCAAAAGCCAGTTGTAACTAAAGCGAAAAAAGCGATTGCAGGTTTCAAAATTCGCCAAGGCTACCCAATCGGTGCAATGGTGACATTGCGTGGTGCACGCATGTACGAATTTTTGGATCGTTTCGTAACTGTTGCATTGCCACGCGTACGTGACTTCCGCGGTATCTCTGGTAAAGCATTTGACGGCCGTGGTAACTACAACATCGGCGTTAAAGAACAGATCATTTTCCCTGAAATCGAATACGACAAAATTGATGCCCTCCGCGGTCTCAATATCAGTATTACGACGACTGCTAAAACCGACGAAGAAGCAAAAGCTTTGTTGGCGGCATTCAAATTCCCTTTCCGCAATTAAGAGGCTAACGTGGCAAAACTATCCCTAATTGAGCGCGAGAATAAGCGCGCAAAAACTGTAGAGAAGTACGCTGTAAAGCGTGCCGAACTCAAAGCGATCATTGCTGATCAATCACGCAGCGATGAAGAGCGCTATGAAGCTCGCTTAAAACTACAGGCACTTCCACGTAACGCAAGCCCGATTCGTCAAAGAAATCGTTGTTCATTAACCGGTCGCCCACGTGGCACATTCCGTAAATTCGGTTTGGCTCGTAGCAAGATTCGTGAAATCGCCTTCCGTGGCGAAATCCCCGGTTTAACCAAGGCCAGCTGGTAAGCGGCGAAAGAATTAGGAGAACTCATGAGTATCAGCGATCCAATCGCCGACATGTTGACAAGGATCCGCAATGCGCAAGCAGTGCAGAAACCCGTAGTCTTGATGCCGTCGTCAAAAGTTAAAGTAGCCATCGCAAAAGTTTTGCAAGATGAAGGCTATATCGAAAGTTTCGAAATCAAAGGTGAAGCAGCTAAGCCAGTGCTCCACATAGATCTCAAATACTATGCAGGCCGTCCTGTTATTGAGCGTATTGACCGTGTATCTACACCAAGTCTGCGTATCTATAAAGGCCGTCATGACATTCCAGAAGTAATGAATGGCTTGGGCATTGCAATTATTTCAACCCCTCAAGGCGTAATGACAGACCGTAAAGCACGTGCAACAGGCGTGGGCGGCGAAGTTATTTGCTACGTAGCTTAAGGAGCGAAATATGTCCCGCGTAGGTAAATCACCAATTACAGTTCCTAAAGGCGCTGAAATCAGCATCAATGGTGCAAACATTACTGTTAAAGGCCCACTGGGCACCTTGACACATAACTTGCATCCGTCTGTTGGTTTGAAACAAGAAGATGGCGTATTGACAGTTGTTTTAAATAACGACTCACCAGAAGCTGGTGCACAGTCAGGTACAGCACGTGCTTTAGTTAACAACATGGTTGTTGGCGTAACTGCTGGCTTTGAGCGCAAGCTCAGCTTGGTAGGCGTTGGTTACCGTGCTGCTGCCCAAGGCGAAACATTGAAATTACAGTTGGGTTTCTCACACGACATTATTTACAACCTACCAAAGGGTGTAAAAGCTGAGACTCCATCGCAAACTGAAATCATTATCAAAGGTTCCAACAAGCAGCAAGTTGGCCAGGTCGCAGCTGAAGTTCGCGCATACCGTTCACCAGAGCCATACAAAGGCAAGGGTGTTCGCTACGTGGATGAGGTTGTGCATCTGAAAGAAACTAAGAAGAAGTAAGCGAGATTAGAAAATGAATAAAGACGAATCCAGACAAAGACGCGCTAGGCAGACTCGTATTCGCATTGCCGAAGCATTGGCAAATCGCTTAACAGTTATCCGTAGCAATACTCATATTTCTGCTCAGGTTTATAGCCCATGCGGAACCAAAGTTGTAGCAGCCGCTTCAACAATGGAAAAAGATTTGCGCCAAGCGATCAAAAACGGCGGCAACGCTGAAGCTGCAAAACAAATCGGCAAATTAGTTGCTGAGCGTGCTGTTAAGGCAGGCATTGTTGATGTTGCATTTGATCGCTCCGGTCATCGTTACCACGGCCGTATTAAGGCCTTAGCTGAAGCTGCGCGTGAAGCCGGCCTGAAGTTCTAATAGGGTTTAGGAAAAAACATGGCAAAAATGCAAACTAAGATGCAAAACGAAGAGCGTGATGATGGTCTTCGCGAGAAGATGATCGCTGTTAATCGTGTAACTAAAGTGGTTAAGGGTGGTCGTATTCTCGGCTTCGCCGCACTTACTGTAGTTGGCGATGGCGATGGCCGCATCGGCATGGGTAAGGGCAAATCTAAAGAAGTGCCAGTTGCTGTTCAAAAGGCAATGGATGAAGCTCGTCGCAAGATGATCAAAGTTACTTTACGTAAAGGCACTTTGCAGCACACCGTTACTGGTCAACATGGCGCGTCACGCGTTTTGATTTCCCCAGCTAAAGACGGTACTGGAATTATTGCTGGCGGCCCAATGCGCGCAATTTTCGACGTAATGGGCGTAACTAATGTGGTTGCTAAGTCACTTGGCTCTACAAACCCATACAACTTGGTTCGTGCAACCATTGATGGCTTGAGCAAGATGAGTACTCCTGCTGAGATTGCTGCTAAACGCGGTAAGTCAGTTGAAGAGATTCTCGGCTAAGACCAAAAGATTAGGAATCTACAAATGACAACAACTATCTCTAAAGTCAAACTGCAATTAGTACGCAGCTTGATCGGTACACGCGAAAGCCACCGTGCAACTGTACGAGGCTTAGGCCTTCGTCGCATCAATTCAGTTTCTGAATTGGAAGACACTCCAGCTGTTCGCGGCATGATTAATAAAGTTTCTTATCTAGTTAAAGTCGTTGGCTGATAACTAGCAAGTAAATAGGCGAAGAATATGCAACTCAACACAATTAAACCTGCAGAAGGCTCCAAGAAAAACCGTCGTCGCGTTGGTCGCGGTATTGGTTCTGGTCTTGGTAAAACTGCTGGCCGTGGTCACAAAGGTCAAAAATCCCGTTCTGGTGGTTTCCACAAGGTTGGATTTGAAGGCGGTCAGATGCCTATGTATCGTCGTTTGCCAAAACGCGGTTTCGTGTCTTTGACACGTCGTCACGTTGGTCAAATTACATTGAACGATTTAGCAAAAATCAATTTGCCAGAAGTGGACTTATTGGTATTGAAGGCACACGGCTTTGCTGGTGAGCAAATCAATGCAGTTAAGGTTATCAAGACTGGCGAACTCAAGATTGCTGTAACCCTCAAGGGTATTACAGCTACTGCCGGCGCAAAAGCAGCAATCGAAGCAGCTGGCGGCAAATTGGTTGAATTGGTTTAATAGGTCTTTTAGTAGATATGGCATTAGCACCTACCAATAACGCAAGCACTGCAGCAACAGGTGGCAAGTTTGGCGAATTACGCCAACGCTTAGTCTTCCTGGTGTTGGCTTTGCTCGTGTTCCGTTTGGGTGCTCATATTCCAGTCCCTGGAATCGATCCAGATCAATTAGCGCAGTTGTTCTCTGGCCAAAAAGACGGTATCTTGGGAATGTTCAACTTATTCTCTGGTGGCGCTTTATCTCGCTTCACTGTCTTTGCTTTGGGAATCATGCCGTATATTTCTGCATCGATCATCATGCAGTTAATGACGATTGTTGTGCCTTCTCTAGAGTCTTTGAAAAAAGAAGGCCAAGCAGGTCAACGCAAGATTACTCAGTACACGCGCTACGGCACTGTGTTCTTGGCTACATTCCAAGCATTAGGGATTTCTGTTGCTTTACAGGCTCAACCAGGTTTAGTTATTAACCCAGGTTTGATGTTTGAATTGAATACAGTAGTTACTTTGGTAACAGGCACAATGTTCTTAATGTGGTTGGGTGAACAAATTACTGAGCGTGGCTTGGGTAATGGCATCTCTATCATTATTTTTGGTGGCATTGTTTCTGGTTTACCAAATGCATTGGCTAGCTTGTTAGAGCTGGTTCGTACTGGCTCAATGAATATTATTTCTGCGCTTTTGATCGTTGTGATCGTTGCAGTAGTAACTTATTTTGTGGTGTTTGTAGAGCGCGGTCAGCGCCGTATCTTGGTGAACTACGCTAAGCGTCAAGTTGGCAACAAGATTTACGGTGGTCAGTCCTCTTATTTCCCATTGAAGTTGAACATGGCAGGCGTTATTCCTCCAATATTTGCTTCATCTATTATTTTGTTTCCTGCAACGATTGCTGGCTGGTTTACATCAGGCGAGCCAACCAATATGTTCAGCAGAATTATTAAAGACTTAGCAGCGACCTTAGCTCCTGGTCAACCCGTGTATACGATTTTGTACGCAGCTGCGATTATTTTCTTCTGTTTCTTCTATACCGCGTTGGTATTTAACAGTCGTGAGACTGCTGAGAACTTAAAGAAGAGTGGTGCCTTTGTTCCTGGTATTCGTCCAGGCGACCAAACAGCGCGCTACATCGATAAGATCTTGGTGCGCTTAACTCTGGCTGGTGCAATTTATATGGTTCTGGTTTGCTTGTTACCAGAATTCCTGGTCTTGAAGTACAACGTGCCGTTTTATTTCGGCGGTACTTCATTATTAATTATTGTTGTTGTTGCAATGGATTTCATGGCTCAGGTTCAGTCATTTGTCATGCAACAGCAGTACGGCTCTTTGATGAAGAAAGCCAACTTTAAGATGGGCGCTTAACTGAATGTCTAAAGACGATGTAATTCAGATGGCGGGAGAAGTTGTAGAGAATTTGCCGAACGCGATGTTTCGCGTGAAGCTGGAAAACGGACATGTGGTTCTAGGGCACATTTCCGGAAAGATGCGGATGCACTACATCCGTATTTTGCCGGGAGACAAGGTGACGGTGGAGATGACTCCTTACGACCTAACGCGCGCCAGAATCATTTTCCGCGCGAAGTAAAGATTAAGAAGTACCAATTTTTTTTAGAGGTGAGTTATGAAAGTTTTAGCATCCGTTAAGTGTATTTGCAGAAATTGCAAGATCATTAAGCGCAAACGCGTTGTTCGCGTGATCTGTTCTTCTGACGCACGTCATAAGCAGCGTCAAGGCTGAACTGGTTAATTAAGAGGAAATCTCATGGCACGTATCGCTGGGGTAAACATCCCAAATCATCAACATACTGTTATCGGTTTAACAGCAATTTTTGGCATTGGCACAACTCGTGCTAACAAAATTTGTCAAACCACAGGTGTTGCAATCAATAAAAAAGTTAAAGATCTTACTGACGCTGACTTGGAAAAGTTACGCGATGAAGTTGGTAAGTTCATCACTGAAGGTGACCTTCGTCGTGAAGTAACTATGAGCATCAAGCGTTTGATGGACTTAGGTTGCTACCGTGGCGTACGTCATCGTAAGGGCTTGCCCGTACGTGGTCAACGTACTAAGACAAACGCTCGTACCCGCAAGGGCCCGCGTAAGTCCGGCGTGCAACTGAAGAAATAATCAAGAAAGTTTATTGACATGGCAAAACAACAATCCGCTTCCGCCGCTTCACAGCGCGCTCGTAAGAAGGTTAAAAAGAACGTTGCTGACGGTATTGCACACGTTCACGCTTCTTTTAATAACACCATTATTACGATCACTGATCGTCAAGGAAATGCACTTTCATGGGCAACTTCCGGCGGCCAGGGTTTCAAGGGCTCACGTAAATCAACACCTTTTGCTGCTCAGGTAGCTGCAGAAGTTGCTGGTAAAGCAGCCGTTGAATGCGGTATTAAGAACTTGGAAGTTCAGATCAAAGGCCCAGGCCCAGGTCGTGAATCAGCAGTTCGTGCATTGAACTCATTAGGCATCAAGATCACTGAGATTCAAGACGTAACTCCAGTTCCACATAATGGTTGCCGCCCTCCTAAGCGTCGTCGTATTTAAGCTTGGAAGTTGGCAGTACAACAGTTTCAGTAGTTTTTTATTAAAGCCCACTGTTCGCCTGATTTAAAGGGCGAACTCACCGTCGGTCGTAAGGCTGCGGCAAAGAAAGGAAAGCATCGTGGCACGTTACTTAGGGCCTAAGGCCAAATTAGCACGTCGGGAAGGTACCGACTTATTTTTAAAGAGCGCTCGTCGCGCCCTGTCAGACAAGTGCAAGTTAGATACTAAGCCTGGTCAACATGGCCGTACATCTGGCTCAAGAACATCTGATTACGGTAATCAATTACGTGAAAAGCAAAAGGTTAAGCGTATCTATGGCGTATTAGAGCGTCAATTCCGTCGTTACTTCGCAGAAGCTGAGCGTCGCAAGGGCAACACTGGCGAAACATTGCTCCAGTTGCTTGAGTCACGTTTAGACAATGTGGTGTATCGCATGGGTTTTGGTTCAACACGCGCTGAAGCACGTCAGTTGGTTTCTCACTGTGCAATTTTGCTCAATGGTAGCCCTGTCAATATTCCATCAATTCAGGTTAAGCCTGGTGATGTAGTTGCGATTCGTGAAAAAGCGAAGAAGCAAACGCGTATTACAGAATCACTCAATTTAGTCGGACAAATGGCAGCTGTTACTTGGGTTTCAGTTGACGCAGCTAAGCTCGAGGGAACATTTAAGCAAGTGCCTGACCGTGAAGATATTAGCGGTGAAATTAATGAAAGTTTGATCGTCGAATTGTATTCACGCTAATTAGGCACTCTCAAGGAAAAAATATGCAAACAAATTTGCTCAAGCCAAAGATTATTTCTGTTGAAGCGCTTACCGCCAACCAAGCTAAGGTTGTTATGGAGCCGTTCGAGCGTGGCTATGGCCACACACTCGGAAATGCATTACGTCGCGTACTCTTGTCCTCGATGGTTGGTTATGCGCCAACTGAAGTAGCTATTGCAGGCGTTGTTCATGAGTACTCCACTTTGGATGGAGTTCAAGAGGATGTAGTAAACCTCTTGTTGAACCTCAAAGGTATCGTATTTAAGTTGCAGTCACGTGATGAAGTTACTATCAATTTGCGCAAGGAAGGCCCAGGGGTTGTTACGGCAAAAGATATCGATTTGCCACATGATGTAGAAATCATGAACCCTGATCATGTGATCGCTCACTTGTCAGCTGGTGGTAAGTTGGACATGCAGATCAAGGTTGAAAAAGGCCGTGGTTATGTACCTGGTAACGTTCGTCAGTACAGCGACGAAGCTACTAAGATCATTGGTCGTATTGTGCTGGATGCCTCATTCAGCCCAGTAAGCCGTGTTAGCTATGCTGTTGAGTCTGCTCGTGTTGAGCAACGTACCGACCTCGATCGTTTAGTAATGACGATTGAAACAAACGGTGTGTTGTCTCCTGAAGAAGCAATTCGTCAAGCAGCTAGCATCTTGGTTGACCAATTAGTTGTATTCGCGGCTCTTGAGAGCAGCGAAGTTTCTGGTGATTTAGCACCAAGCCGCTCATCAATGGTTGATCCAATGTTGATGCGTCCGGTTGATGATCTCGAGCTGACAGTTCGCTCTGCAAACTGCTTGAAGGCTGAGAACATTTACTACATCGGTGACTTGATTCAACGTACTGAGAATGAATTGTTGAAGACGCCTAATCTGGGTCGCAAATCTTTGAATGAAATCAAAGATGTATTGGCTGCTCGTGGCTTAAGTCTTGGCATGAAACTCGAAAGCTGGCCTCCAGCTAACCTCGAGAAATAATTAGAAAGGAAGCATCATGCGTCACGGAAACGGCTTACGCAAACTAAACAGAACATCATCACATCGCTTGGCGATGCTGCGCAACATGTCCAATTCACTTTTGGAGCACGAGGTCATTAAAACGACTTTGCCAAAAGCAAAAGAATTGCGCATGGTTGTTGAGCCCTTGATTACCTTAGGTAAAAAAGACAACTTAGCAAACCGTCGCTTAGCATTCAATCGCACACGTGATCGCGATATCGTAGCCAAACTCTTTACAGAGCTGGGTCCACGTTACGCAACACGTCCAGGTGGCTATCTTCGTATTTTGAAGTTTGGCTTCCGTCATGGCGACAATGCGCCAATGGCCTTGGTTGAGTTAGTAGATCGCCCAGAAGTTGAAGAAACAGCAGTAACTGAAGAGGCTTAAGTCTCGGTGTTACGGTAAAAAGCCAGGCTTCGGTCTGGCTTTTTTCATTTATCAGGTTATAAATACAGAATGTCTGAAAACTCCCTAGCCAATTCCAGCAAGCTTTTGGTGGTGCTAACGAGCCTTCCTAATTTAGAGGTTGCCACAGCCTTGGCAAGAGCCTTGGTGGAGAGAAATTTCGCCGCTTGTGTGCAGCTTACGGAGGGTATTCAATCAATTTATCGCTGGAAGGGTAAAGTTTGCGAGGAGCATGAAGTATTGCTTTCCGCAAAAACGACTGAATCAAAGTGGCTTGAGATCTCAGCCTTTATTCAAAGCGCGCATCCTTATGACTTACCAGAAATATTGGCCTTTTCTCCAGAGCAATATGAAAGGCAATACGGCAAGTGGGTCGAGTCTGAGGTAAATTCGAAGTCATGAGAATGCATTCCTTTATAGCAAAGATCTTCGCCCTATTTTTATTCCTTTCCGCGCAAGTTTTTGCTGCGCCGGATTTCTTGCCCCCAGAGAAAGCGTTCCGAGTGGAGGCTGCTTGGTTAGAAAATTCCAATCAAGTGGAGCTGGAATTTTTGCCTGCTAAAGGCTATTACATCTACCAAGAATCTTTAAAGTTCCAAGCGGGCACGCAGGCCGAGAAGCTAAGCAATATAGGGCCTTCATTGCCATCAGGCGTGGTGAAGTTTGATGAAACTTTTCAGAAAAAACTGCAAGTTTATAAAGAACCCTTCCTAGTACTTTTAGATGTAAAGCCTGCCGATGGCAAGCCGATCCATGCAGCTGTAACACTGCAAGGTTGCGCCGAGGCAGGCATTTGCTATCCACCTATGACCCTGAAATTTTTACTCGCCGGTCCGGGGGTTAAAGTAGCTCCGATTCCAGATGCTTTAGATGGCATGCCTTTATCTAGCTCCCAGGTTGGCGGCGAATTCGGCTTGGCCGATTTATGGCGTGAGCGTGATGACGTCAATGCTATTGGTCGCTTTTTAGAAAGCACTTCAACTGCTTATTTATTTCTAGCTTTCTTTGTATTGGGGCTTGCGCTCGCTTTTACACCCTGCGTCCTTCCCATGTTGCCTATTTTGTCGAGCGTTATCTTTGGTACTCAAGATGGTAAGGCTGTAACCAAGGGGCGTGCCAGTATCTTAGCGCTAGCCTATGTCTTGGGTATGGCGTTGGTATACGCCTTGGCAGGTGTGCTTATGGCGGCCCTTGGTGGGAGCGTACAGCGTGCATTGCAGAGCCCCTTTGCATTAGCTGCTTTTGCCCTACTACTTTTGGCCCTTTCAGGCAGTTTGTTTGGTTTGTATGACCTACGGTTGCCGCAATCATGGCATCACCATGTAGATCGGTTGGCAGGGCGCCAAAAGGGCGGCAATGTATTTGGTGCTTTTGCTTTGGGGGGTATTTCTACTTTAGTAGCCAGCCCCTGTATTACAGCGCCCCTGGCAGGCGTTTTAGCCTTTATTGCGCAAACCGGCTCTATGAGTCTAGGCGCAGGACTCCTTTTTGTAATGGCCCTAGGAATGGGGCTACCACTATTCTTTATTGCGATTGAGGCCCGCATTCTGATTCCATCCACGGGTATTTGGATGGTTTATTTACAGCGTACCTTGGGAGTTCTTCTGGTCGCCACGGCAGCATGGATTGCCTCGCCATTGCTCCAGAAAAATGATGTTGCAGGAGCTGCAAAATTAGTGAACGGCCAGAGCATTCATGAGGTTGGTGATTTATCTTTTGTAGTGATTCATTCGCCTGCAGAGTTAGATACGCAACTAAGCAAAGCCAAGGAAGAAAAGAAAGTGGTCCTCCTAGATTTTTATGCGGACTGGTGTATTAGCTGTAAGGAGATGGAAGTAAATACCTTTACAAATCCAGAGGTAAGTAAAGAGCTAAAACAGTTTGTCTTAGTACAAGCTGACGTTACTGCAAATAGCCCTGAGAACCAGGTATTACTTAAGCGCTTCGGTTTATTTGGTCCTCCAGGAATTCTGATCCTCAATCAAAATTCAGAAGAGCTAAAAGACCAACGTGTGATTGGCTACATGCCACCCCAGCGTTTTATTGAACGATTAAAACAAGCAGCAAGCACTCAATAAAAAATCAAATCCGTTTTTTATTTGCCTGCTGCGTTTGCCTTAAGCAAGCGCGCCGCTTCGAGTGCGAAGTAAGTCAAAACACCATTAGCACCCGCACGTTTAAATGAGAGCAGTGATTCCATCATCACAGCATCGTGATCTAGCCAACCATTTTGTGCGGCAGCCTTGAGCATGGCATATTCACCGCTTACTTGATAGGCATAAGTGGGGTAGTCAAACTCTTCACGGACGCGACGCACGATATCCAAATAAGGCATCCCAGGCTTTACCATGACCATATCTGCACCTTCGCTGATATCGAGAGCAACCTCCCGCAAAGCCTCGTCGCCATTAGCGCAATCCATTTGATATGTTTTTTTATCGGCTTTACCCAGGTTCTTTGCAGAGCCAACTGCATCTCTAAAGGGGCCATAAAAGGCGGAGGCATATTTAGCTGAGTAAGCCATGATTCGGGTGTGAATTAAATTCTTTTGCTCGAGCGCTTCACGAATTTTCCCGATGCGCCCATCCATCATGTCTGATGGTGCAACAATATCCACACCAGCTTCTGCTTGCGTGATCGCTTGCTGAACTAAGATTGCAGTCGTTTCATCATTCAGAATACGACCTTGCTCATCAAGCACGCCATCTTGACCATGGCTTGTATATGGATCAAGCGCTACATCGGTCATGATGCCTAAATTGGGGAAACGTTTTTTGAGTTCACGCACTGCTGAAGGAATGAGTCCGTTTGGATTAAAGGCTTCTTTACCATCAGGCGTTTTTAATGCACTATCGATTACTGGAAAAAGCGCAAGTACCGGAATGCCTAGATCTATACATTCTTGAGCGACCGGTATGAGGAAGTCTAATGAAAGGCGGTTAACACCAGGCATAGAGGCAACTACTTCGGATTTGCCTTGACCTTCAAGTAAAAAGACGGGGTAGATTAAATCATTGGCCGAAACATTGTTCTCTTGCATGAGGCGACGTGACCAATCATCACGACGCATACGGCGAGGACGGTGGTCTGGAAAATTAAGCAATGGGTTAGCTGGTGATTTCATTTTCATGAGTTTTTGCTTCAAATAGCCATTTAATGATTAAATTATCTGCCTCTTCAAGGCCAATCCGTTTGGTGCTTGAAAATAATTGTGCCGTAAGTTGCTTGGAGTCACCCGTTCCATCAGGCAGGGCTGGGTCATATTGCTGCAGTCGCTTAGTGACCGCCTCAAGAGCATGCTTACACTCGCTTTTGTTCAATTTGTCACACTTACTCAGCAAAACATGAATTGGCTTGCCGGTAGGGACAAACCACTGAATCATTTGCTCATCCAGGTCGGTTATTCCGCGTCTAGAGTCCACAATCAGGATCATGCCCACTAACTGCTCCCGCTCTTGGAGATAGTCGCTTAGAAGGGCATTCCAGTGGTATTTGGTCTCGTGATTGACTGCCGCATAGCCGTAGCCCGGTAAGTCGACCAAATAAGCCAGCAGGTCATCTTTTGCAAAAACACCGAAATAGTTGATGTGTTGGGTGCGTCCAGGCGTTTTACTGGCAAAAGCTAGTCTTTTTTGGTTGCAAAGGATGTTAAGGGCGCTAGATTTGCCCGCATTTGAGCGGCCGGCGAAGGCCACCTCTCGCAGCGGAGTGGCAGGCAGGCAATGGGTGTCATTGACTGTAGTGGCGAATCGGGCTTGAAAGAGTTTAGACATGTCCAGAAGCTATTGTAAAATCACGCAAAATCATGAAATATCTCATGGTGTTGGGTAAAAGGTTGTAAATGCAGGGCCCAAACACTTTTAGGAATTTTTGCCAAGGTAAACATAATGCGTCAAACCTCTCAAATCTCCAAATTAACTGGCTTACGGGCTGGTTTTGCGGCTCTCTCCATTTTCGCTCTGATCGGCGTATCCGGTACAGTTTTTGCTACTGATGCCGCTCCTATGGCAGCTGCTCCAGAAGCTAAAGCAGAAGTTCCAGGTAAGCCTAAGGTTGATCCAGCTGCCGGTGAAGCGCTGTATTCAAATGGCGATGCAACTCGTGGCGTAACTGCCTGTATCACTTGCCATGGCCCTAAAGGGCAAAGTGCGATTGGTACATGGCCAAAGCTTTCCGCTCAGCATGCTGCGTACCTCACAAAGCAGTTGAAAAACTTTAAAGAAGGCACTCGCGCAAATCCAATCATGATGGGTATGGCCGCCACTTTGACTCAAGAAGACATGCAAAATATTTCAGCTTTTTTATCTAAGCAGCCTATCTCCCAGGGTGTTGCTCAAGATAAAGAAACAATCGCATTAGGCCAAAGTATTTATCGTGGTGGTATTGCAGCAAAAGGCGTTCCAGCTTGTGCTGCCTGCCACAGCCCAACAGGCGCTGGTATTCCTGCTCAGTACCCACTCCTTGGCGGTCAATGGGCTGAATACAATAATGCCCAGTTGCTAGCGTTCCGTGAAGGCGTGCGCACCAACAGTAGTCAAATGACAACGATTGCTTCAAAGCTTTCGGATAAAGAAATGAAAGCGGTAGCTGATTACATCGCAGGCTTGCATTAATTAGCTAAAGCCTTAAAACAAAACCCCGCTACTTCAGCGGGGTTTTTTATTGACTAAAACTTTTGCAAAGTGTTTAAATGTGCTCCAATTACTGATTGTTAACTTGGTAAAACTGTTTCAGAAGAAAACAAGTCAGTAGTTTTTTCGCGAGTGCGAATAACGTAAGCATTTTTTCCATCAACCATAATCTCCGCAGGTTTAGGGCGCGTGTTGTAGTTGGATGCCATTACAAAACCATAAGCGCCAGCAGACAGAATGGCTAGAAGATCGCCTTCCTCTACCGCAAGATGACGATCCCTTCCCAGCCAGTCGCCAGATTCGCAAACAGGACCAACGATGTCATAGGTCAATGCTTTTGCTGCCTTCTTTTGTACGGGCACTATTCCATGATGTGCTTCATATAGGGCAGGTCGCATCAGTTCAGTCATTGCAGCATCAACAATGCAGAAGTTCTTCTCAGCACCGGGCTTTAAATACTCTACAGTTGTTAGTAGCACGCCAGCATTGCCTACTAATGACCTGCCTGGCTCAAGCACAACGTCAAGGTGACCAAAACCACGCTCAGCCACTCGATTCAATAAGGTGTTCGTAAATTCAGTAATGTCTGGCGGGGTTTCATCACTATAAGAAATACCAAGACCACCACCGAGATCAAGATGGTGAATCACAATACCCTCTTTTTTCAGTTGCACGACAAGATCTAACGCTTTATCTAACGCATCTAAGTAAGGGGCGGTGGTCGTGATTTGAGAGCCAATGTGACAATCAATTCCAACTACATCTATTTGAGAAAGTTGTGATGCTTCACGATAGGTTTTTAAAACCTCGTGATATGCGATGCCAAATTTATTGCCCTTAAGCCCAGTGGAAATATAAGGATGGGTTTGCGCATCTACATCAGGATTAACGCGTAAAGAAATCGGGGCGCGGCAATTGAGTTCAGTGGCTACGCGATTAATCTTATGCAGTTCAGCAATCGATTCAACATTAATACATTTGACGCCAGCTTTGAGGGCTGTAGCGATTTCAGCAGCAGATTTACCTACACCTGCAAATACTAGGCTCTTTGGATCTGCGTCAATTGCTAATGCACGAGCTAACTCACCGCCACTCACTAAATCAAATCCAGCACCCAGTTTTTTAAAGCAATCAATCACCGCTAAATTGCTGTTTGCCTTCATGGCGTAGTGCACGCGGGCACGACGTTTGCCATTGCTATCAACGCATGCCTTGTCGTAGGCTTGGTAAGCTTCAGTCAATGCATTTTTGCTGTAGATGTACAGCGGCGTACCAAATTCTTTTGCTAAGTCTGCGAGTAGAATTTCTTCGGCATACCAGTTGCCATCGCGTTCAGTAAACCCGGATAACTTAGGAAGGGGGATTGCTTTGCTTTTCATTACTTGGCCGATGAAGAATTGCTTGGGCTAGCAGGGGTTTGAGGTGGGTATAGCTTGCCTTTAGGTTCCGGCTCTGTAGGAGCTGACGGAACTGGTGGCACATTTGGCATAAATAGCGGTCCTCTTACCCCACACCCAACAAGGGATATTAGAAGGCTAAGGCAGAGGGTTCTATTAAGAATCGCTATCATGAATGTCTCTAAAACGAATGATTGAATATAGCATGCAGGACTCCGGTATGAATCCAAACGATCCAGGCGTAGAAACCATCGATGACAAGCAGTTTTACCAGCTGGGAAGCAATTTATTGCATTCCATAGAGGTGGCGTTGGAGACTGCTGATGAAGCATTAGATCTCGACTTGGATATTGAGCGCCAAGGCGGGAACGTTATTAATATTCGTTTTAAGGATAAAAGTGTCATTGTGATTAATACTCAACCACCTTTGCATGAGATTTGGGTCGCTGCCAAATCGGGTGGATATCACTATCGCTGGGCTGGCACTATGGCACAACCTTTGTGGCTTGATACCAAAACAGGAAAAGAGCTGTTAAGCGATTTGACTGAGTTTACGAGCGCTCAGGCTGGTCAAGCAGTTAATATGAGCTTGATTTAAGCTGCGCCAGTAGCACTTAAAGTTTCAATCACTTGGGCATCAGCTACGCTTTTAATCTGGGCTTTACCAATCTTTTCTAAAACAACATAACGGATTTGACCGCCCTCGGTTTTTTTATCAACCTGCATAAGTTCCATATAACGCCCTACACCAAACTTTGGCGGCGTAGTTGGTAAATTCATAGATTGGATGATTTTGGTGAGACGCTGGAAATCTGCGTCGCTAATGTAGTTGAGTCGACGTGACAGATCCGCACCCATCACCATGCCGCATCCAACAGCTTCACCATGTAACCATTCCCCGTAGCCCATGCCCGCTTCAATTGCGTGACCAAAGGTATGACCAAAATTGAGGGTTGCACGGATACCGCCCTCCCTTTCATCTGCAGAAACCACGGCAGATTTAATTTCACAAGAGCGTAAGACAGCGTGGCCCATTGCTCCTGTATCGCAGGCTAGCAGCGGCGTAGCATTGGATTCAATCCAGTCTAAGAATTGGGCATCTGCAATAGCACCATGCTTTACAACTTCAGCAAGACCGGCAGACAATTCTCTTGGGGGTAGAGTCTTTAGGGTATTGAGATCGGCAATCACGGCAACTGGCTGATGAAAGGCGCCAATCATATTTTTACCTAGCGGATGGTTGATGCCAGTTTTACCGCCAACGGAAGAGTCTACCTGTGCAAGCAAGGTAGTGGGTACTTGGATAAAGCGAATGCCGCGCATAAAGCTAGCCGCAGCAAATCCAGTCATATCGCCTATAACGCCACCACCCAGGGCAACCAACATGGTGTGGCGATCAGCGCCAAACTTTAAAAGGTCATCAAAAATCAACTGCAGATTTTTCCAGTCTTTATATGACTCACCATCAGGCAGAACAATTGTTCTAACGGGTTTCCCAAAAGTGCTCAGCGTTTTAGTAAGACGCTCGGCATACAGAGGAGCAACCGTAGTGTTGCTAACGATATAAATAGAGGTAGCTTTTTCACAGGCCTTAAATAAGCTTGCTTGGTCAATGAGATCTTTGCCAATATAAATTGGGTAACTGCGATTGCCAAGATCAACTTCAAGTGTTTTCATCGTAGTGCCAATGTATTTAAGCGGAAAGTTCAAGCTGCATGATTAAGGTGTTGACTAGTTGATTAACGCTGGGCTTGCCAGTCTCAATCACATGGTCAGCCATTTCACGATACAGAGGATCGCGAACGGCATATAAGTTTTCTAAAATCTTTTTGGCATCCCCATTTTTTAATAGAGGGCGACCCTCGCCACCTTTGGTGCGATGCCAAAGTTCAATTGGGTTTGCGTGAAGATAAATCACAGTGCCACCTTCACTTAATGCCTGCCGATTTTCTGTTGAGAGAACAGCGCCACCGCCGGTTGCCAAAATAATATTTTGCTCAGCGGTAATTTCACGAATGGCTTGTGCTTCTCTTTTACGAAATCCTTCTTCGCCTTCCATTTCAAAAATGACGGGGATTTTTACGCCACAGCGCTCTTCAATGACGTGGTCGGCATCTAGAAAGCGACGACCTAATTTTTTTGCCAAGACTTTACCGACGGTCGACTTCCCAGCGCCCATGAGGCCGATTAGAAAGATATTGTTTGTCGAGGAGTTCACCCTCCGATTTTATTAGGGTTTGTCGAGAACGGTCGGAGTTAAAAAGACAAGTAGCTCGGTTTTGTCTTGTAATTTGGATTTATGACGAAAAAAATGACCAATGAGGGGTATATCGCCTAAGAGCGGGATTTTGACTTCGTCTTCCCGTTCGGTAGTTTGGAAAATGCCGCCAATGATGGCTGTCCCGCCGTTTTCAACGGTGACCTCTGAGCTCAGGCTTTTGGTGTCAATGGCATATCCCTGTTCTGTTTTCATGCCTACGGTGTCCTTATTAATGCCCACCAGCATTGATATCTTTCCGTCTGGATGGATTTTTGGCAAAACCTCTAGGCGAAGGTTTGCCTTTCTAAATTGCAACTTGCTACCATTTTGATTCGAGGTTTGATAGGGTAGTTCTGTGCCTTGCTCAATGGTTGCCTTCACTTGGTCGCCAGTCATGATGCGTGGGTTGGAAAGAATCTTGCCCTGACCTTCAGATTCAAGCGCAGAAAGTTCTGCCTGCAAAATGCGGCTTCCATTTCTGGAGACTAAGGTTGCGGCCATGGTTGCTGGATTAAAACCACTCAAACCAGCGCCGCCCAGATCCATACTGCCAATCAATTTTTGATCTGCTTTATCCCCGACACCATTGGCTTGATATCCCAGCTTAACCCCTAGCTCACGGGCAAAGCGCTCATCAGCCTCAACTATTCGGGCTTCTATGAGGATTTGCCTTGGACTATTAATGTGGTCTCCACCAAAGGGGAGGGCGGCGTCTTCACGCCGGAATTTCTGAAAGGCTTGGATTTCTGCGTGAGGCCCAATCCAGTAGATTTCTCCATTGCGCACCAGTCGTAAGCCGCGGCTTGCCAGAATGGAGTGAAGGGCTGTTTGCCAGGGGGTATTTCTAAGGTCTATAGAGATCTTCCCTTTAATGGATTCGCTTAATAAAAAATTGGTATTACCCAATTTCGCCATAGTTTCTAAAAGTTCAGTTAATTCAATATCGGTAAATTGCAGGCTAATAGGGATCAGGAAATGATTTTGTGAGGGCGCATTACCCATTGCTGTATTGCTGGATAAAAGCATCAATACAGCTAACCAAGAGGTGAGCAGTTTGAAGTATTTCTGGGCGTTATTTAGGCTGAGCTTCATTCGCTTTTTGAAGCCTTCAGAAGCAGAGATTTGCCCTGGGAATGGGTCAGGGTCACAAGTCCTTTTTCTATAGAGCTTAGGCGCCATTCCCCTAAAACCTGCGCCCCCTTCTCAAAGGCAAGATGGCTTTTCCCTGTATGAAAATAGGCTTGCTGGGTATTGCCCATTTGGGAGGTGCCAAGGTAGCGCCAGCGGCGTAGCTCCGACTCATGGGTTGGTGCTTGCGGCCTGTTGGGGGATCTTATTTCAGGCTTTCTTTCCTTTAAAGAGTGAATACTCACTTCTATTTCATCAATTGCTAGATATAACTCATCCTGATCTTGATTAATTTGATCGCGTGTTAATAGTATCTCTTTTTTCAATTCCGAAAGCTGTTGTTGGGATGCCTCCAAGGCATCTTGGGATTGCTTATTTAGTGAGGTGTAGGCTACAAAAAATGCAATAGTCACTACCATCAAGATGCCAATCAAGGCGATTGGAAGTGCAATTCCTTGGAGTGAATTTTTGATCTGAACGGGACTTAAAGACTCTGTAAAGGGATTACTTTTACCTTGGTTTGTAGCTCTAGGCGGTGTACTTTGATGGGGAGGGGGCTTGCGTATTCCATGGGGGTCGGGGATGGCTGGGTCATCGCCGAGATCACTCAGAATTTCATCAAAAGATTGGCTGGAAATATGGCGTGCTGGCATACCCATATTCTTCTGTTTTGGGTGCTGAAAATCCATCAGCCTAGATTGAACCCACCGTCAGAAATTAGATCTTGTCTATGGGCCGGACGGGGGTTTTGGAGCTTTTAAGGAATTTGCCTAAGCGCCCTATAATTTGGACATATGGCCTTACCTCCAAAAGACAAGCCGCCGCTGAATCAGCGCCCCATTCGTCCATCCGATAGACGCCCTCGGAATTCACGAGTTGAGCCTGGCTTGCCAAGAAATTCATTAGGAAGTCCTCTAATAAAGGCTTTACTCATTGTTGCCGCTGTAGGCGCGATAGCCCTATCACTGCTCCTTGGTTATGCTTTTTTAATTGCCAAGCCGAATTTGCCAAAAATTTCCGCTTTAACTGATTACAACCCAAAAACACCTCTGCGGATTTACACCGCCGACAAGGTATTGATTGGTGAGTTTGGTGAAGAGCGTCGTAAAGTCATCCCGCTAAATGAAATTCCGATGGCAATGCGAAACGCCGTTATTGCTACAGAGGACGATCGTTTCTATTCCCATGGCGGGGTTGACTACGTTGGTGTTCTTAGAGCGGGGGTTGCCAATCTCCGCGGACATTTAGCTCAGGGCGCCTCGACCATCACAATGCAGGTGGCAAGAAATTTCTTCTTAAGTAACGAGAAGACATTTAGCCGCAAGATTTACGAAATTCTTTTGGCATGGGAGATTGAATCTCAACTGACTAAAGACAAGATTTTAGAAATCTATATGAACCAAATTTTCTTGGGTCAAAGAGCTTTTGGTTTCTCAAGCGCAGCGCAAATTTACTTTGGTATTGAATTGAAGGACATTAGCATTGCTCAAGCCGCAATGCTGGCTGGCCTGCCTAAGGCGCCTTCGGCTTATAACCCAGTGACCAACTACCGCCGTGCCAAGATTCGTCAAGAGTACATTCTTCAGCGCATGCGCGATCTGGGTTACATCACACCAGAGGAATACCAAAAAGCGATGATTGAAGAATTACATATTCGCGGCTTGGGTAATGAGTTTGCGGTTCGTGCTGACTTCCCCGCTGAAATGGTTCGTCAATTACTCTTCACGCAGTATGGAGAGGCAATCTATTCACAAGGGATCGACGTCTACACGACTATCTTAAAAGCCGATCAAGATGCCGCTTATAAAGCAGTCCGACGTGGAATTTTTGAATACGATTTACGGCATGCTTATCGTGGCCCAGAGGGTTTTATCGATCTTCCCGAAGACTCTGTGAAGCGCCAGCGCGCGATTGACGAGGCATTACTTGCTTATCCGCAGTTGGATGATTTGCAGTCTGGGATTGTGCTCGACGTTAAACCGAAAGAAATGCAAGTCATGATTTCGACTGGAGACACCATCACTATTAAAGGTGAGGGTATGAAATTGGCGGCTGCTTCTATTACTGATAGCACTCAGCCCAAAAAACGCTTGCGCCCTGGCGCTATAGTGCGACTTCTTTCAGATGGAGGGGTTTGGAAATTGGCCCAGCTGCCACAAGTTGAGGCTGCCTTTGTGTCCATGAATGCAGAGACCGGCGCAATTCTATCTTTAGTGGGCGGCTTTGATTTCCGTCGTAACCAATTCAATCACGTGACGCAAGCTTTACGTCAGCCTGGTTCCTCATTTAAACCATTTATCTATGCCGCCGCCATTGAAAAAGGCTTTACCCCAAGTACGATGGTGAACGATGCACCTTTATCTATTGGTGGCATGGAGACTGGCAGTCAGGCTTGGGAGCCAAAAAACTACGATGGTAAATACGACGGCATGATGCGCTTGCGCAATGCCTTGGCAAAATCAAAGAACTTAGTGTCGGTTCGCATCATTCGCGCCATCGGCCCCTCTTATGCGCAGGAATATATTCAGCGTTTTGGCTTTGAACCAGAAAAACATCCCCCTTACTTAACAATGGCTTTGGGCGCGGGTTCTGTAACTCCGTTGCAGATGGCCTCTGCTTATAGTGTGTTTGCCAATGGCGGCTATCGTGTGGATCCATTCTTGATTGACAAGATGGTGGACTCTAAAGGCACCGTCATGTTCGAAGCAAAGCCTACGCATGCGGGCGAAGATGCGCCTCGTGTGTTGGATGCGCGCACTGCATTTGTGATGGACAGCATGCTGCAAGAGGTAACCAAGACGGGTACTGCAGCCTCTGCGCGAGGTAAGTTGGGGCGAAGCGACATTGCAGGTAAAACAGGCACAACGAATGATTCGCACGATGCCTGGTTTGCTGGCTATAACCCTAAGGTAGTTGCGATTGCATGGATTGGCTTTGATAAGCCTGCGAGTTTGGGCGATCGAGAGACTGGTGGCGGACTTGCTTTGCCAATGTGGATTTCTTATATGGCGACTGCGTTAAAAGATAGCCCTCAGATCTCCCGCGAAGTGCCAAGCGGCGTAACGCAAGTTGATGGCGACTGGTTTATCCCGGACTTCTCTACTAACGGCGGTGTTCGCGAACTGCAATAGTTCGTTTTCAACATGGCACGGCAAGCGCGTACAGTAATACCAGGCCAAGCAATGCATGTGATGGTCCGCGGCAATAATCGTGAAACCATTTTCTTTGCCGATGAAGATCGTCGCACTTATCTAGAGTGGTTGCGTGAAGCTGCTAGGCAGTTTGGTTGCGCTGTGCATGCGTTTGCTTTAATGCCTAACCATGTGCATTTACTCATGACTCCCCAAAGCGAAGATTCGCTTGCGAAAACAATGCAGTCTCTTGGCCGTCGTTATGCGCAATACTTCAATCAACAGCACCGCCGCTCGGGAACTATTTGGGAGGGGCGCTATCGCTCGTCTTTGATTGACCCGGATTATTTTTTACGCTGCCAGCGTTATATAGAGCTCAATCCGGTGAGATCTGGTTATGAATCCAATCCCCAAAGCTCTACATGGACGAGTTTTGCAACCCACATTGGTGGCAATGCAGAGCCTTGGTTGGTAGACCATCAGCATTTTTGGAAGTTGGGTAACACCCCTTTTGAGAGGCAGATGAGCTGGTCAAACTTTGTAAAAGAGGGTGCGCCTCACTGGGAAGACCGCCAAATCACAGAATCTCTATTGCGATCCAAGCCTTGGGTCAGTGATATTTATGCTAAAAAGCTCTTTAAAGATACTCCGGAGCTTGCATTAATTCGCCATCGTGGGCGCCCTAGAAAAATTCACTCTTTAAATTCAATCACTTAGTTGATTAATGCTTTCCCTATATTTCAAATAGGGTATTGAGTATTTCGACTCTGTCCCCATATATAGAATTCATATTGGTGCGACATCTAAATAAATGGGACAGACTCATTTTATTTCTATTGCATCGGTGTGGGTATTCACCTATATTGGATCCTCCAAAAGTAATTAGGCCTTTGTCGCCCCTCGGAAATACTATGACTACAAAATTAAATACAGATCTTCGCCCTATCGCTCAAGGTTTATATGACCCTAGAAATGAGCATGACGCTTGCGGCGTAGGATTCGTTGCACATATCAAAGGTAAGAAATCTCATGAGATCGTTTCTCAGGGTTTACAGATCCTTGAGAACTTAGATCACCGGGGAGCGGTTGGCGCTGATCCGTTAATGGGCGATGGCGCCGGTATCTTGATTCAGATCCCAGATACTTTGTATCGCGAAGAAATGGCAAAGCAAGGCGTGACTTTGCCACCATTAGGTGAGTATGGCGTTGGCATGATTTTCTTGCCGAAAGAGCATGCTTCCCGTTTGGCCTGCGAACAAGAGCTAGAGCGCACTGTGCGCTTAGAGGGGCAAGTTGTTTTGGGCTGGAGAGATGTTCCGGTAGATGTGAAATTGCCGATGTCTCCAACAGTACAAATGACAGAGCCATTTATTCGTCAAATTTTTATTGGTCGTGGCCGCGACATCATGACAACCGATGCGCTCGAGCGTAAGTTGTATGTGATTCGTAAAACAGCAAGTCATGCAATTCAAGATTTGCATTTGAAGCATGGCAAAGAATATTTCGTTGCATCAATGTCCGCTAGAACCATTGTTTACAAGGGTTTGCTGTTAGCGAATCAAGTCGGTGCTTATTACCAAGACTTGCAAGACAAGCGCACTGTATCCGCGCTTGCTTTAGTGCATCAACGTTTCTCCACTAATACTTTCCCCGCATGGGAATTAGCGCATCCATATCGCATGATTGCGCACAACGGTGAGATCAACACTGTTAAAGGTAACGTCAATTGGGTTAATGCACGTGAGGGCGCTATTAGCTCCCCAGTTCTTGGCGATGATTTGCAAAAACTCTGGCCGTTGATTTATCCAGGTCAATCAGATACTGCGTGCTTTGATAACTGCTTAGAGTTGCTGGTGATGTCTGGCTACCCTTTAGCCCAGGCCATGATGATGATGATTCCTGAAGCATGGGAACAGCATGCATTGATGGATGACAATCGTCGTGCCTTCTACGAATATCACGCAGCAATGATGGAGCCATGGGATGGACCTGCGGCGATGGCATTTACTGATGGTCGTCAAATTGGCGCAACCTTGGACCGAAATGGTTTGCGTCCAGCACGTTATTACGTAACCGACGATGACTTGGTCATCATGGGTTCTGAAGCGGGCGTATTGCCAATTCCTGAAAGTAAGATCGTTCAAAAATGGCGTTTGCAGCCAGGCAAGATGTTCATGATCGACATGGAGCAAGGTCGCATTATTGATGACGTTGAGCTCAAGAATGCCGTTTCTAAAGCCAAGCCATATAAGAGCTGGATCGACGCAGTTCGTGTGAAGTTGGATGAAGTTGATGCCAGCAAAGCAGATTTGATTGACGAGAAAACGACTATTCGTCCGGCAGCTAAATTATTAGACCGTCAACAGGCATTTGGTTATACGCAAGAGGACATCAAATTCTTGATGGCACCAATGGCCATGAATGGTGAAGAGGCTATTGGTTCAATGGGTAATGACAGTCCATTGGCTGTTCTGTCTAATAAGGACAAGCCTCTCTATAACTACTTCAAGCAATTATTTGCGCAGGTGACCAATCCTCCAATCGACTCGATTCGCGAGAATATGGTGATGTCTTTAGTTTCTTTCATTGGGCCAAAGCCTAATTTATTAGATACCAATAACATCAACCCTCCAATGCGTTTAGAAGTTAGTCAGCCCATTTTGGATTTTGATGACATCACCAAGATTCGCCACATTGGTCACTACACCAATGGCAAATTCCGCTCTTACGAATTGGATATTTGCTATCCAGCTTCATGGGGTAAAGCGGGCATTGAAGCTCGCTTGGCATCCTTGTGCGCTGAGGCTGCAGATGCCGTACGTTCTGGCTACAACATTTTGATCGTGAGCGATCGTCAGGTTGATGAGAAGCATGTCGCCATTCCGGCTTTGTTGGCAACATCTGCTATCCATCAGCATTTGGTGCAAAAAGGTTTGCGTACCAGCGTCGGCTTAGTGGTTGAAACTGGCAGCGCCCGTGAGACTCATCACTTTGCGCTCTTGGCTGGCTATGGCGCAGAAGCCATTCATCCATACCTCGCCATGGAAACTTTAGCGGAAATGGCTAAAGGATTGTCTGGAGATTTATCTGCTGAAAAAGCAGTGAAGAACTTTGTAAAAGCTGTAGGTAAGGGTCTGCAAAAGGTCATGTCCAAAATGGGCATCTCTACTTACATGTCCTACACCGGTTCACAGATTTTTGAAGCGATTGGTTTAAATCACGACATCATCGATCAATACTTCAAGGGTACTCCATCAAATGTTGGTGGTATCGGCGTATTTGAAGTGGCTGAAGAAGCTTTACGTATGCACACAGCTGCATTTGGTAACGATCCAGTTTTAACTAATATGCTCGATGCTGGTGGTGAATATGCTTTCCGTATTCGTGGTGAGAATCATATGTGGACTCCAGACACGATTGCGAAGTTGCAGCACTCCACTCGTATTGGTGCTGAGAAGGGCTATCAGACTTATAAAGAGTACGCCAACATCATTAACGATCAAACCAAGCGTCAAATGACTCTGCGTGGTTTGTTTGAATTCAAGCTCGATCCAGCAAAAGCGATTCCATTGGATGAAGTGGAATCTGCAAAAGAAATCGTTAAGCGTTTTGCAACGGGCGCGATGTCTTTGGGCTCGATCTCTACAGAAGCCCATGCTACTTTGGCGATTGCTATGAACCGTATCGGTGGCAAGTCCAATACGGGTGAGGGTGGTGAAGATCCAAATCGTTATGTGAACGAGCTTAAAGGTATCCCAATCAAAAAAGGCGAGACTTTAGCCAGCATCTTGGGTAGCGATGTAGTTGAGGCTAATATTCCATTGTTGGATGGCGACTCATTGCGCTCCAAGATTAAGCAAGTTGCTTCTGGTCGTTTTGGTGTGACTACTGAGTACTTACGTTCTGCCGATCAGATTCAGATCAAGATGGCCCAAGGTGCTAAGCCTGGTGAAGGCGGTCAGTTGCCTGGTGGAAAAGTATCTGATTACATCGGTAAGTTGCGCTTCTCTGTGCCGGGTGTTGGTTTGATTTCTCCTCCTCCGCACCATGATATTTACTCAATTGAAGATATCGCTCAGTTGATCCATGACTTGAAGAACGTTAATCCAAAGGCTGACGTTTCTGTGAAGTTGGTATCTGAAGTGGGTGTTGGAACTATTGCTGCTGGTGTGGCAAAAGCGAAAGCAGACCACGTTGTGATCGCTGGTCATGATGGCGGAACTGGCGCATCTCCGCTGTCTTCAATCAAGCACGCTGGCTCTCCATGGGAACTCGGCTTAGCTGAAACACAACAAACATTGGTTCTCAATGGTTTGCGCAGCCGTATTCGTGTTCAGGCTGATGGTCAGATGAAAACAGGCCGTGACGTAGTGATCGGCGCTTTGTTAGGTGCGGATGAATTTGGTTTCGCGACTGCACCATTGGTAGTTGAAGGTTGCATCATGATGCGTAAGTGCCACTTGAATACCTGCCCAGTAGGCGTCGCGACTCAAGACCCTGAATTGCGTAAAAAATTCTCAGGTAAGCCTGAGCATGTAGTGAACTTCTTCTTCTTTATTGCTGAAGAGGCTCGCGAGATCATGGCGCAACTTGGTATTCGCAAGTTTGATGACTTAATTGGTCGCGTTGATTTATTAGATACTCGTAAAGGTATTGAGAACTGGAAAGTACACGGCCTGGATTTCAGTAAGATTTTTGCTGAGCCACAAGTTGCCGCTGAAGTTCCACGTTACCAAGTATTAACTCAAGACCATGGCTTAGCCAGCGCACTCGACAATATTTTGATTGAGAAGAGTGAGCCTGCATTAGAGCGTGGTGAAAAGGTTTCTTTCATTGTTCCGGTGAAGAACGTCAACCGAACTGTAGGCGCAATGCTCTCAGGCGAAGTTGCCCAACGTTATGGTCATGCAGGTTTGCCTGATGACACTATTCATATTCAATTGAATGGCACGGCAGGTCAAAGCTTTGCGGCTTTCTTGGCGCGCGGCATCACATTAGATTTAGTCGGCGATGGCAATGACTACGTTGGCAAAGGTTTATCTGGTGGCCGAGTCATTGTGCGTGCGCCTCATGAGTTCCGTGGTGATACAGCGAAGAACATCATCGTTGGCAATACTGTGCTTTATGGCGCAATTGCTGGTGAGGCCTTCTTCAATGGCGTTGCTGGTGAGCGTTTTGCAGTTCGTAATTCTGGTGCTACTACTGTTGTAGAAGGTACCGGTGACCACGGTTGTGAGTACATGACCGGTGGAACAGTGGTTGTGTTGGGTGCGACAGGCCGTAACTTTGCTGCAGGCATGAGCGGTGGCATTGCTTATGTCTACGATGAAGATGGTTTGTTTGATAAGCGTTGCAATACCAGCATGGCAACACTAGAAAAAGTATTACCTTCTGCGGACCAGATCGCCAAGATGCCAAAGTCTGAATGGCATGCTCCTGTCGACGTAAAAGATGGTGGTGAACGTTTGACTGACGAGCAAATTTTGAAGGGCTTGATTGAACGTCATTTCCGTCACACAGGCTCTGAGCGCGCTAAAGCACTCTTGGCCGATTGGGAAAATGCGCGCGGTCGCTTCGTCAAGGTTCTCCCAACTGAGTACAAGCGTGCTCTTGGTGAATTGTGGGAAAAGGCTCAAAGCAAAACAGTTGCTGCATAAGCCACTTAATTAATAAAGACATTAAGAAAAGATACTAAGGATTCGATATGGGTAAGGTCACTGGATTTATGGAGTTTGAGCGTGTCGGCGAGACGTACGAAGCGCCGGTTAAACGCCTCCATCATTACAAAGAGTTTGTTGCGGCATTAACTGATGAGGAAGCTAAAGTTCAGGGTGCGCGTTGTATGGATTGCGGTATCCCGTTTTGCAATAACGGCTGCCCAGTTAATAACATCATTCCTGACTTTAATGATTTGGTGTTTCATAACGATTGGAAGAACGCATTAGATGTTTTGCAATCTACCAATAACTTCCCAGAATTTACTGGCCGTATTTGTCCAGCTCCTTGTGAAGCAGCATGTACCTTAGGAATTAATAGTACTGCAGTGGGTATTAAGTCTATTGAACATGCCATTATTGATAAGGGCTGGGAAAATGGTTGGGTTAAACCACAGCCACCTAAAACGAAGACCGGTAAAAAAGTAGCAGTAGTAGGTGGCGGCCCAGCAGGCATGGCAGCTGCGCAGCAATTAGCGCGCGTTGGTCATGATGTAACCGTGTTTGAAAAGAATGATCGTGTTGGTGGCTTATTGCGCTACGGTATTCCTGATTTCAAAATGGAAAAATGGTTGATTGATCGTCGCGTAGAGCAGATGCAGGCTGAAGGCGTCAAATTTGAGACTGGTGTTTTCGTTGGTAAAGAGGTGATTGGTGCCGAAGTAAAAAATTACTCCAATAAAACAGTTTCTCCTGAGCAGTTGATGAAAGACTTTGATGCGGTAGTGATCACCGGTGGTGCAGAGCAGCCACGTGATTTACCGGTTCCAGGTCGTGAGTTGGCTGGCGTGCACTATGCTTTGGAATTCCTGATTCCGCAAAACAAAGAAAATGCTGGCGATTTCAAAAATGAAATTCGTGCAACTGATAAACATGTAGTTGTTATTGGCGGTGGTGACACAGGTTCAGATTGCGTTGGCACTTCAAATCGTCACGGCGCAACCAAGATTACTCAGTTTGAATTGCTCCCGCAGCCTCCAGAGTTAGAGAACAAGCCTTTGGTATGGCCATATTGGCCTACTAAGTTGCGCACCTCCTCTTCTCATGAAGAAGGCTGTGATCGCGACTGGTCTGTTGGAACTAAGCGTTTTGAAGGTAAAAACGGCAAAGTTGAGAAGCTGATTGGTGTTCGTCTGGAGTGGAAAGACGGCAAGATGGCAGAAGTACCAAACTCAGAATTCGAAATTAAGGCAGATTTAGTACTCTTGGCCATGGGTTTTGTATCTCCAGTTCAACAGGTATTGAATGCGTTTGGCGTTGACAAAGATGCCCGTGGAAATGCAAAAGCAACTGTAGATGGTCAAAATGCCTATCAAACGAACGTTCCTAAGGTATTTGCTGCTGGTGACATGCGTCGCGGACAGTCTTTGGTAGTTTGGGCAATTCGTGAGGGTCGTCAATGCGCCCAAGCAGTAGACCAGTATTTAATGGGGTCATCTGTTTTACCCCGATAATATCGGGGATATGAACAGTGACCAGCCAAACTCTTTGGATGTCAGCAAGCAAGCTGCAGGTGAAGTTGTCGTCTCTATTAAAGACGTCAACTTTTCCTATGCCCCAGGTGAACGTCAGATTTTGTCTGGACTCAATATGGAGTTTCGACGCGGCCAGGTAGTGGCTGTAATGGGCGGCTCCGGCTGTGGCAAGACCACCATCCTTCGTTTGATTGGCGGGCAATTTAATGCTCAATCAGGTCAAGTCCTATTTGAAGGTCAAGACATTGGCAAGATGAATGGTGCCGAGTTGATGGCTGCCCGTCGTCGCATGGGAATGCTTTTTCAGTTCGGAGCATTGTTCACTGACCTGAGTGTTTTTGAAAACGTTGCCTTTCCTCTGCGCGAACATACTGATCTCAGTGAAGAACTATTGCACTCCTTAGTGCTTATGAAATTGAATGCAGTTGGTTTGCGCGGCGCAAGAGACTTAATGCCTTCACAAATTTCTGGTGGCATGGCAAGGCGTGTTGCCCTCGCTAGAGCAATTGCTTTAGATCCACCCCTCATCATGTATGACGAACCATTTGCTGGTCTGGATCCTATTTCTCTTGGCATTACAGCACGCTTAATTCGTGATTTGAATAACGCCCTGGGAGCCACGAGTTTATTGGTTACGCACGATGTTGAAGAGACTTTTGCAATCGCCGATTATGTGTATTTTATTGCAAATGGTCGTATTGGCGCAGAAGGAACTCCTGAGGAATTGAGTCGTTCAACTGATCCTTTTGTTAGACAATTTTTAGATGCAGCGCCAGATGGCCCTGTGCCTTTTCATTACCCAGGAAAAAGCTTGGAAGAAGATTTTGGAGTGAGTGCCTCATGACTTCACTTCTGAACCTGCTTGGTGATCTTGGATTCTTTGTGCGTCGTAACTTAAGTAGTCTGGGTTTGGCTGCTCGCATGTTTGCTGCTGTGATAGCACGCTCTGGATTCTTACTCAAAAGACCTCGTTTAGTGATTGATCAAATTTTATTTGTTGGCAATCATTCTTTTGTGATCATTGCAGTCTCGGGATTATTTGTTGGGTTTGTTTTGGGTTTGCAGGGTTACTACACCTTAAACCGTTATGGTTCGGAGCAAGCGCTTGGACTATTGGTTGCCCTCTCTTTAACTCGTGAGTTGGGTCCTGTCATTACCGCTTTATTGTTTGCCGGTAGGGCTGGCACTTCCTTAACTGCGGAGATTGGCCTCATGAAGGCTGGAGAACAATTAACTGCCATGGAAATGATGGCAGTTGATCCCTTGGGCCGCGTGATTGCGCCACGGCTTTGGGCCGGGATAATTTCTATGCCGATCTTGGCAACGATCTTTACTGCAGTGGGTGTTCTGGGTGGTTATCTTGTTGGTGTGCCTTTGATTGGGGTTGACTCAGGGGCCTTCTGGTCACAGATGCAAGGTGGTGTTGACCTGTTCTCTGATATTGGTAATGGCTTAATTAAAAGCATGGTGTTTGGCGTGGCAGTTACTTTTATTGCCCTCTATCAGGGTTATGAATCCAAGCCTACACCTGAAGGCGTTTCGCAAGCAACCACTCGTACGGTAGTGATCTCTTCTTTATCGGTTTTGGCATTAGATTTCTTGCTAACCGCGATGATGTTCTCAAATTAGAAAGAATAAACTGGGGCTCTTATGAGAAAAAGTGCAATTGATGTCTGGGTAGGAATCTTTGTTGCTATTGGTTTGCTGGCTGCTCTATTTCTCGCACTGAAGGTTGGCAATATGAATGCAGTGTCGTTTGCGCCAACATACAAAATTTCTGCACGCTTTGACAATATCGGCGGCCTCAAACCTCGCGCACCAGTGAAAAGTGCAGGCGTGGTGGTTGGCAGAATTGCTAATATTTCCTTCGATGACAAAACTTATCAAGCAACGGTGGTGATGACCATTGAAGACTCCTATAAGTTTCCAAAGGATTCATCCGCTAAGATTTTGACATCCGGCTTATTGGGTGAGCAATACATTGGTCTTGAGGCGGGCGGATCAGATGATATGTTGACCAATGGCGAAAAGATTGCGCAGACACAATCAGCCATTGTTTTAGAAAATTTGATCAGCCAGTTCCTTTACAATAAAGCAGCAGATAGCGGCCAAGAAAAGGGCGCAGCAAAGTGATGTTGCTTTTTATGCGCAAAGTCAAGATGGCAATCTTGCTTGGTTTGATGGCCTCTTTAGTTGGCTGCGCATCCATTCCTGCTGGCGTAGAGCGCTCTCCCCAGGATCCTTGGGAGCCATTCAATCGCTCAGTTTTTGAATTTAACGAAGGCTTAGATGCTTATGTCCTTAAGCCGGTAGTTACAGGCTATCGTTTTGTATTGCCTGAATTTGTGCGCGATGGAATATATAACTTCTTTAGCAACTACAACGATATTTATACTGCTCTGTATAACTTGCTGCAAGGTAAGCCGGACTATGCCTTTAATGACCTCATGCGCGTGGTGGTCAACACAACAATGGGATTGGGTGGATTCTTGGATCTAGCTACTCCTGGAGGTCTTGAGAAGCACAAAGAAGATTGGGGTCAAACCTTAGGTGTTTGGGGTGTGCCCTCAGGCCCTTATGTAGTTCTTCCGTTCTTTGGCCCAAGTAATGTGCGAGATACTTTTGGCACAGTAGCCGATTTAGAGTCGGACTATCTATTTAAGTATGTGAAGGATGTGGGTCTGCGAAATAGTATTACTGGTTTGCGTGTAGTGAACGCACGTAATACCTATTACGAGGCCGGTGATTTATTGGATGGCGCTGCAATTGATAAGTACAGCTTCTTACGAGATGCTTATATCCAAAGACGTGCCTATCAGATTAACGAGGGCAAAGATGAGGAGGAGCCTAGCATGCCTCCTTACGAGAACGGATATCAGTAAGTCTGAGCGGCTTAATCAACTCGCATTGATGTACAGATAATGAAATGGAACCTATGAAAATTCAAAAAATACTTACTCAATATTTAGCGACAAGTTTGTTTTTGGTTTCTGGTGCTCTTTTTGCACAGGCTCCTGATCAAACAACTCCGCCGGATGTCTTAATTAAAATAGTTGTCACTGAGGTGATGACAACAGTGAAGGCTGATCCCGATATTCAAAAAGGCAATATCCCCAAGATTGTGGAGTTGGTCGAGAAGAAAATTGTTCCATATACCGACATGCGTCGCACTACAGAAATGGCGATGGGTCCTAACTGGAAAAAGGCAACGACCGAGCAACAGGCTCAACTGACTTCCGAGTTTAAGAATCTGCTCATTCGCACTTACTCAGGTGCTTTGAGCCAGCTACGTGACCAAACTGTGCAATTTAAGGCTTTGCGTGCCGCGCCTGACGATAGAGAAGTAGTTGTTAAAACTGTAGTGCTTGGTCGTGGCGATCCAGTACCTTTGGATTACCGCCTTGAAAAAACAGCTAATGGTTGGAAGGTCTACGACATGAACATCATGGGCGTTTGGTTGGTTGAGGCTTATCGCAATCAGTTTTCTAATCAGATCAGTCAAAACGGCATTGAAGGCTTGGTGAAGTTTTTGCAAGACCGCAATAAGCAATTAGCCACTGCTAAACCAGCCAATTAATTGATGAGTACAAACATCATGCCCTTTCTTTTGCCTAAAAAAGTGACGCAAGAAAATGCATTGCAGTTACAAAAAGAAGGCTTGTTAAATAGTCCAAATTTACGCTCGATTGATTGCTCCGAATTGAAAGATTTTGATTCGACAGTGTTAACTGTTTTGTTGGCATGGCAGAAAAAGCTCTTGGTCAGTGGCCAATCTATTTCAGTTGAGCATGCGCCTGAAAAGTTAAAAGTCCTCGCTGGTGTTTACGGCGTAAATGTATTGCTAGGTTTGTAATGACGATACATCCTGCAATTTCCATCCAAAATATATCTAAGCAATACGGAGCACTTCAGGCTTTAGATGATGTTTCATTGAGCATTGAGCCAGGGGAATTCTTCGGTTTATTGGGGCCCAATGGTGCTGGCAAAACTACCTTGATTTCTATTTTGGCTGGTCTAGTGAGACCTAGCCATGGTCATGCCGCCATCATGGGCGCAGATGTTCAGAAGGGGTTTCGTGAGGCACGCCGGATGTTAGGTGTGGTTCCTCAAGAGTTAGTCTTTGACCCCTTTTTTACTGTTCGTGAAACTTTACGTTTTCAATCAGGTTATTTTGGGATTAAAAATAACGATGCGTGGATTGATGAGATTATGGCTAATCTTGACCTCACCTCCAAAGCAGATAGCAATATGCGCTCCTTATCTGGTGGAATGAAGCGTCGAGTACTTGTAGCTCAGGCTTTAGTTCATAGACCGCCGGTCATTATTTTGGATGAGCCGACTGCTGGGGTGGATGTTGAGTTACGTCAATCCTTATGGCAATTTATTAGCCGGTTGAATCAAGACGGCCATACGATTGTTCTGACCACCCACTATTTGGAAGAGGCTGAAGCTTTGTGTCAACGCATTGCCATGCTCAAACAAGGCAAGATTGTGGCTCTAGATACCACTGCTAATTTATTAAGTCGTTACGGATCTGTCAAAAAAGATGGTGAAGGTAAAACGGACTTAGAAGAAGTCTTCGTTAACATCATGTCGGGAAGTGCGCAATGAAACATGGCCTCAATCGACCTGCGCTAGAGTACGGCAGCGGTTTTCCCACCCTATTGTTTAAAGAGGTAAAGCGGTTTTATAAAGTGGCCTTCCAGACGGTGGCTGCACCGGTGCTTACAGCGGTCCTCTACCTCATGATCTTTGGTCATGTTCTTGAGGGCAGAGAAGTCTACGGACGTTTAAGTTACACAGCTTTCTTAATTCCTGGGCTTGTGATGATGAGTGTCTTGCAAAATGCTTTTGCAAATACCTCATCTTCTTTGATTCAATCTAAAGTCACCGGCAACTTAGTATTTGTTTTATTGGCCCCCCTGAGTCATTTCGAGTTTTACTCTGCTTATATTTTGGCTGCAGTATTTCGGGGAATTGTTGTAGGGCTGGGCGTTCTGTTAATTACCATCTGGTTTGCAACACCCACCTTGGAATATCCATTGTGGATTTTGGCATTTGCTTTCTTGGGCGCGGCAATTTTGGGAAGTCTTGGCTTAATTGCTGGCATCTGGGCTGATAAATATGACCAGTTAGCTGCTTTTCAGAACTTCATCATCATGCCCGCAACGATGCTGTCAGGTGTCTTTTACTCTATTCACTCTTTACCGCCAGCATGGCAAGTGGTGTCGCACTTCAATCCGTTCTTTTACATGATTGATGGCTTCCGTTACGGCTTTTTTGGGGTTTCAGATAACTCCCCTTGGAGCAGCTTAGTCATTGTGTTCTGCTTTTTTGTAGTGGTGTCAGTCATTGCCCTGCGGCTGCTGCAAAAGGGCTATAAGCTCCGCTATTAATTGTTGATACCCCAAGCTTTATTAGGAGAAGAAATGCTACCCACCCCACAACAGATTGAAGGCTATATCAAGCAAGGCATTCAGTGCACTCATATACAGGTTGAGGGTGATGGCCAGCACTTTTTTGCCACCATCGTGAGCCCCGAGTTTGAAGGTAAGCGTTTGGTACAGCGCCACCAATTGGTATACGGTGCAATGGGTGATCGTATGAAGGCAGAAGTTCATGCTTTATCAATCAAGGCATTTACACCTGAAGAGTTTGCGCAAAACTCAGCAGCATAAAAATTACATCATTACTCATTACAAACTAATAAATATGTTTTTACTGGAATCGTTTCATGGATAAATTACGAATGGTTGGCGGCACCCCTCTCAATGGAGAGGTAGTGATTGCCGGCGCTAAAAATGCCGCATTGCCCATTCTGTGCGCTTGTCTATTAACTGATCAACCAGTTGTATTGCGTAATGTCCCTGATTTGCAAGATGTGCGTACTATGCTCAAGCTTTTACAAGAAATTGGTGTAACAGTCGATTTCCCAAGTGCTGGTGATCGTAGTCACATGGTATTGAATGCGGCGGTCATTAAAAGTTCAGAAGCGACTTATGAGATGGTGAAGACTATGCGCGCTTCTATCTTGGTACTTGGCCCACTTTTGGCCAGAATGCATAGCGCAAAGGTTTCGTTGCCGGGTGGTTGCGCAATTGGCGCACGTCCAGTAGATCAGCATATCAAAGGCTTGAAGGCGATGGGCGCGAGTATCAAGATTAAGAGTGGCTACATTCAGGCTGAAACCAAGTCACAGTCAGATCGTCTAAAGGGCGCCTCCATTCTGACTGACATGATTACCGTAACCGGTACTGAGAATTTATTGATGGCGGCCACTTTGGCGTCGGGTACAACTATCTTAGAAAACGCTGCACGCGAGCCTGAGGTTGGTGACTTGGCTGAATTGTTAGTGAAGATGGGTGCGAAGATTTCTGGAATTGGTAGTGATCGTCTGGTTATCGAGGGAGCAGAAAAACTTCATGGTGCTGAGCATTCGGTTATTCCGGATCGTATTGAAGCGGGCACATTCTTATGTGCGGTTGCTGCCACTGGTGGTGAGATCACCGTTAAGCATTGCCGTCCCGATACTTTGGATGCCGTGATTGTGAAGTTGAAAGAAGCGGGTCTGCAAATGGAGATTGGTCCAGACTGGATTAAGGCTTCGATGCAGGGTCGTCCTAAAGCAGTCAACTTCCGCACTTCTGAATACCCTGCTTTTCCGACAGATATGCAAGCGCAGCTCATGACAGTCAATGCAATCGCATCGGGTAGCTCAACCATTACCGAGACGATTTTTGAAAACCGCTTTATGCATGTTCAAGAACTCAATCGTTTGGGTGCGGACATTGCTATTGAAGGCAATACTGCGATTGCCCAGGGGGTAGAAAAGCTCTCGGGTGCGATTGTGATGGCCACCGATTTGCGGGCCTCTGCTAGTTTGGTGATTGCTGGATTAGCCGCCCAAGGCGAAACCCAAGTAGACCGGATTTACCACTTAGATCGTGGCTATGACCGCATGGAGCAAAAGTTAACCCTCTTGGGCGCCAATATTGAGCGCGTTAAGTAAGGCTGATGGATAATTAGTCCATGAAATTGACTTTAGCCCTCTCCAAAGGGCGCATCTTCGAAGAAACTGCAGAGATCTTGTCCAAGGTTGGCATAGTGCCGCTGGAGGATCCTGAGAAGTCACGCAAACTCATTATTGAGACCTCTAATCTAGATGTTCGCCTGATTATTGTTCGCGCCTCAGACGTGCCTACTTATGTGCAATTTGGCGGCGCTGATTTTGGGGTAGCTGGGTTGGATGTATTGATGGAAAAAGGGAGTGATGGTTTGTACGTCCCTTACGACTTGAATATTGCAAAGTGCCGCATGTCTGTCGCGGTCCGTGAAGGATTTGATTACGCTGCCGCAGTAAAACAAGGTTCTCGTTTAAAAGTTGCTACGAAGTATGTCAATTGCGCGCGTGAACACTTTGCCAATAAAGGTGTGCATATCGATACGATTCAACTGTATGGCTCAATGGAGCTCGCTCCTTTGGTCGGCTTGGCAGATGCGATTGTGGATCTGGTGTCTACTGGTAATACGCTCAAAGCGAACGGCTTAGTGGAAGTTGAGCCAATTGCTGATATCAGCGCTCGCCTAGTGGTCAATCAAGCTTCATACAAACGCAAGCGTGCGCAGCTACAACCTATTTTTGAGCTACTGAAGTAATAGTAGTCAGATCGAGAAGTCTTTTCCCTATGTCTTCAAACATTAACGTAAAACGCCTCAATAGCAAGGATGCAGGCTTCAGAGAAATTCTGTTGTCGAGCTTGTCCTTGCCGTCTGCTGATGATGAGGCGATAGATGCTGCAGTAGTGAAGATTTTGGCAGCAGTTAAAGACAAAGGTGATGAAGCGGTTCTAGGTTTTACAAAACAGTTTGATCGCTTGAATGTGGCAAGTGTTTCAGATTTAGAGATTTCTCGCAAAGATTTAGAGCTGGCTTATCAGTCTTTAACTGCTGAACAAAAAAATGCTCTTGATATTGCTGCGCAAAGAGTGCGTGCTTATCACGAGAGGCAAAAGACTGAAACGGGTTGCCACTCTTGGGAGTACGAAGAGAAAGATGGAACACGTCTCGGTCAAAAAGTAACTCCATTAGATCGTGTTGGCATTTATGTGCCAGGCGGTAAAGCAGCTTATCCCTCGTCCGTATTGATGAATGCTATTCCTGCAAAAGTAGCGGGTGTTGCCGAGGTGATCATGGTGGTACCTACCCCTGATGGTGCGCGCAATCCTTTGGTTTTGGCGGCAGCCTATCTTGCTGGAGTAGATCGCGTCTTTACGATCGGTGGCGCTCAAGCAGTTGGCGCTTTAGCCTACGGCACTAAAACTATTCCGTCGGTTGATAAGATTGTTGGACCTGGCAATGCCTATGTGGCTGCAGCCAAGCGGAGAGTCTTTGGCACTGTTGGCATCGATATGATCGCTGGCCCATCGGAAATTTTGGTTCTTTGTGATGGATCTACTCCTCCGGATTGGGTTGCAATGGACCTGTTTTCTCAGGCTGAGCATGATGAGCAGGCTCAATCGATCCTTCTCTGTCCAGATGCTCAATATATTGAGCAAGTGCAAGCAAGCATCAACCAGCTCCTCCCTGAAATGCCAAGAGCAAAGGTGATTGAAGCTTCACTCACAAATCGCGCTTTGTTAATTCAGGTAAACGATATGTCTGAAGCCTGTGAGATTGCTAATGCGATTGCTGCTGAGCACTTGGAGATTTGCGCTGCCGATCCACGTCAGTGGGCTGACCAAATTCGTCATGCGGGCGCCATCTTCATGGGTAACTACACTAGTGAATCCTTGGGCGATTACTGCGCCGGCCCTAATCACGTTTTACCTACTGCACGCACGGCACGCTTTTCTTCACCATTGGGTGTGTATGACTTTATCAAGCGCTCGAGCATGATCGAAGTAAGTGAAGCTGGCGCCCAAACCTTGGGCGCTGTTGCAAGTACGCTAGCTCACGGTGAGGGCTTACAAGCCCATGCACGTGCAGCTGAGATGCGCTTAAAGAAGTAAGCGTGTAATAAACCTGCGCTGACTTCTTAAAAATTTAATTCAGAATTTCTTTTAAAGCGGCAACAAGTTCATTACTTTGTTCGTCTGTGCCAATCGTAATGCGCAAGAACTCTTCGATGCGTGGTGATTTGAAGTGACGCACGATGATGCCGCGATCCCGTAAGGCTTGATATAGCTTAGCTCCAGCATGCTGGGGATGTCGCGTGAAAATAAAGTTTGCAGTCGAAGGCAGGGTTGCAAATCCCAAAGCATCGAGTTGCTCAATTAACTTTGTACGAGTTTGAATTACCTTGGCTGAAGTTGCTTCTAGGTGCGCTTGGTCTTCAATGGCTGCAACCGCACCAGCTTGAGCAAGGCGTCCCAAGGGGTAGGAATTAAAGCTATTTTTGACTCGTTCCAAGCCCTCAATCAAAGCTGGATGGCCAACGGCAAAGCCGACGCGCAGGCCAGCTAGAGCGCGGGATTTAGAGAGCGTGTGTACTACTAACAAATTTTCTGGACAGTTGGCGCCACGCAATAGTGGAATGCAAGATTCAGTCCCGTAATCTACGTAAGCTTCATCAATAACAAGTACTGAATCTTTGTTGCGCAAGACTAGCGCTTCAATTTCTGAGCGGGGAATCGATCTACCAGTTGGCGCATTGGGGTTAGGGAAAATAATTCCGCCGTTAGGAGATTGGTAGTCAGCAGTTTTAATCTCAAAATTTTCGTCCAAGGGAACTATTTGGGCATTAATTCCAAAAAGTTTGCAGTAGACGGGATAGAAGCTGTAGGTAATATCTGGAAAATGCACGGGTTTACTTTGCTTGAGTAAACCAGCAAAGACGTGCGCCAACACTTCATCAGAGCCATTGCCTACAAAGACTTGATTTGCATCTAAGCCATGTAATTTAGCGATAGCTTGTTTTAGGGCTGCGCCTTCCGGATCGGGATAGAGGCGTAAATCGGCAGTATTTTGACCTTCAATAGCAGCAAGCGCTTTGGGCGATGGGCCATAGGGACTCTCGTTGGTATTGAGTTTTACCAGCCGCTGCATTTGCGGTTGTTCCCCTGGAACATAGGGGGTTAGGGTTTGAACAACGGGGCTCCAAAAACGGCTCATGAGGGTTCTCAGGTCAAAAATCGGGATAAAAGTGCAACAATATCGATATTTAAATCTCTTCTAGGAATGATATTATGAGGCTTCAATCAACACTTCGCCTCGCGGCGCAATGAAGCATGCGGCAAGCCGACGTCACCCGAAACACTTCGGAAACCAAAATTCAGATTTCCATCAATTTAGATGGAACCGGTAAGGCTGAGCTAGCCTCCGGAGTCCCTTTTCTAGACCACATGCTCGATCAGATTGCGCGTCACGGCATGATTGACCTCAAAGTGGTTGCAAATGGCGACACCCATATTGACGATCACCACACAGTTGAAGATGTGGGAATTACGCTAGGCCAGGCTTTTGCCAAAGCAGTGGGTGATAAGGCGGGTATTACGCGCTATGGCCATTCTTATGTGCCTCTAGATGAGACCCTTTCTCGTGTTGTGATTGATTTCTCTGGTCGCCCAGGTTTGGAATTTAATGTTCCATTTACCCGTGCACGTGTAGGCGACTTTGATGTGGATCTCAGCATTGAGTTCTTCCGTGGTTTTGTTAATCATGCTGGAGTCACTTTGCACATCGATAATTTGCGCGGTATTAATGCCCACCACCAAATTGAAACTGTGTTCAAGGCTTTTGGTCGTGCTTTGCGTATGGCCTTGGCGGTTGATCCGCGTGCTTCAGGCGCCATTCCTTCAACTAAAGGAAGTCTTTAATCTAGACTCCCCACGGTTGCTAAGAAGACAACAGTAGATAACAGGTAAATTTTGGCGCAAACCATTGCGATCGTCGACTATGGAATGGGTAATCTTCGTTCCGTATATCAAGCATTTCATCATGTTGCGCCTGATGACAATGTATTGATTGCTCATCAGCCAGAAGAGATTCATTCTGCAGATCGCGTTGTTTTACCTGGTCAAGGCGCTATGCCAGATTGCATGAAGCATCTAGAGGAATCTGGATTGTTAGACGCCTTACTGGATGCCTCTAAAAGCAAGCCACTTTTGGGGGTTTGTGTAGGCGAGCAGATGCTATTTGATAGAAGTGCAGAGGTACGCGCTACCGAGCAATGGACACCTTGTTTGGGTTTGATTCCCGGGGAAGTACGTCGTTTTGAGCTGCTTGGTCAAAAGCAGCCAGACGGCTCCTGCTATAAAGTCCCTCATATGGGCTGGAACCAAGTGCGCCAAGACCGAAAACACCCGCTTTGGGATGGCATACCTGATTTAACGAGCTTTTATTTTGTGCATAGCTACTATGTTGTGCCGCAGCGTAATGAAGATACAGCTGGTTCTACTGAATATGGCGATTGGTTTACTTCTGCGGTGGCGCGAGATAATATTTTTGCAACTCAATTTCATCCAGAAAAAAGTGCAGAATACGGTTTAAAGCTTTATAAAAATTTTGTTTCTTGGCAACCTTAATATTCCTAACCATTTGCTATGCTGCTGATTCCCGCAATTGATCTTAAAGACGGCCACTGTGTTCGACTCGAACAGGGTGATATGGATAAAGCTACAGTGTTTTCAGAAGACCCTGGCGCAATGGCGGCGCATTGGATTAGCAAGGGTGCTCGACGCTTACATTTAGTAGATCTCAATGGCGCATTTGCTGGCAAGCTCAAAAATGAGGCTGCGATTAAATCGATTCTCAAAGCGGTTGGTAATGAAATCCCTGTGCAACTCGGTGGCGGTATTCGTGATCTTGAAACCATTGAGCGTTTATTAGATGACGGTATTAGCACTGTCATCATTGGCACCGCAGCCGTAAAGAATCCCGGCTTTGTGCAAGATGCCTGCACAGCATTTCCAGGTCATGTCATGGTTGGTTTAGATGCGCGTGATGGCAAAGTAGCGACTGATGGCTGGAGCAAGATTACTGGTCATGAAGTGATTGATCTTGCCAAGAAGTTTGAAGATTGGGGCGTAGAAGCCATTATCTATACCGATATTGGTCGGGATGGCATGCTCAAGGGTGTGAACATTGAAGCCACAATCAAGCTGGCTCAAGCCATTCGCATCCCGATAATTGCCAGTGGTGGACTCTCTAATAATCAAGATATTGATGCACTTTGCAAGGCGGAAGAAGAAGGCGTCATGGGCGTGATTGCTGGTCGCTCTATTTATGCGGGTGATCTTGATCTTGCAGCTGCTCAAAAATATGCTGATGAGTTAACCCTCAAGTACGCAAAGAAAATCATCTAGTGTTAACGAAGCGAATTATTCCTTGTTTGGATGTCACTGCAGGGCGCGTTGTTAAAGGTGTGAACTTTGTAGGCTTACGTGATGCAGGCGATCCAGTCGAAATCGCTAAACGTTATGACACACAAGGCGCTGATGAGCTGACGTTTTTAGATATCACCGCTACTTCTGATGGACGCGATCTGATTTTGCACATCATTGAGGATGTGGCATCACAAGTTTTTATTCCGCTTACTGTTGGCGGCGGTGTGCGTGCAGTGGCTGATGTGCGTCGCTTACTGAATGCCGGCGCAGATAAAGTGAGCATGAATTCTTCTGCGGTAGCCAACCCCGATTTAGTTTCCGATGCAGCCGCTTATTACGGTTCTCAGTGTATTGTGGTGGCGATTGATGCCAAGCAAACTGAAGCTGGCAATTGGGAAGTGTTTACCCATGGCGGTAGAACTACGACTGGAATGGATGTAGTCACATGGGCTACTGAAGTGGCTAAACGTGGTGCAGGCGAGATTCTCTTAACAAGCATGAACCGCGATGGCAGTAAGGATGGCTTTGACTTGGCTTTAACTGCTGCAGTAAGCGATGCCGTTCCTGTTCCCGTGATTGCCTCTGGCGGCGTTGGTAATTTGCAGCATTTAGTCGATGGTATTACTAAGGGCCATGCAGATGCAGTATTGGCGGCTAGTATTTTTCACTATGGTGATTACACCGTTGGGCAGGCAAAAGAATATATGGCAGCCCAAGGAATTCCGGTTCGGATTTAATCGGTGTTCTTAAGCGCTAATCGCCATATGCGCGATAAAGGCGGAGCGGTTTTCACCAGCAGATTTGGCCTTAGCATCTAATCTTGCTAGAACCCTTTTTGGTAAAGAAATATTTACTCTTTCGATATCGTCCGACAGTAATGCCGGGTCAATCTCAGCAATTGCCCAAATATATCCTTTGAACTCTTTCTTCTTTTGCAGCTCGGTAATAGAACTGGGCTTTGGGATATCTTCGCCCGCGTCTAATGCGGCCTCAATCCAAAGCTCAATCGCTTCTTTGGCATTCTCAATAGCCTCATCAATTCCACTGTCAGCGGCAGAAAAGCAGCCTGGCATGTCAGGAACAATCACACCCCACACCAACTTATGCCCACCTGGTTCAATAGCAATTGGATATTTCATTGTTCATCCTTCTATTTAATTCCTGCTTGTTTCAGTAGTTTTTGAACCAATCCAATTCCTAGATCTTTTTTGGGATGAGGAACCGTAATGTGCCCAGCTTTGCGGGGGTGGTTAAAAACATGATGAGACCCTTTTGAGCCCCGCAAAACCCAGCCATCTTTTTCTAATACCTTGATGAGTTCTTTGCTATTCATCCTCGAATTATAAATTCTATACACATCATACACACAAACAGGGTTATTGTCCAGAAGGTGGGTTGGGCTGTTGCAGTAAGCCGAAGGCGATTCTTATTTGGGTGACTCTTAATAATTCTGTCAAAATCGGATAAATGTCAGATACAAATAAAAACTCACTAGACCAGGGGCTATTAGCAGCGGTGACTTGGAATGATCAAGGATTGGTTCCAGTAATCGCCCAAGAAGTTGGCAGCAAGGATATCTTGATGATGGCCTGGATGAATCGCGACGCCTTATTGGAAACCTTACGCTTAGGCGAGGCAGTCTACTGGACTCGTTCCAGACAAAAACTGTGGCACAAGGGCGAAGAGTCTGGCCATACCCAGAAAGTAAAAGAAATTCGTCTGGATTGTGATGGGGATACGATTTTGCTGATGGTTGAGCAAAAAGACGGGATTGCTTGCCATACGGGTGAGCATAGCTGCTTCTTTAGGGAGTGGGATTCTGTAAGCTCAAATTGGCAAAAGATCAGTAAAAACTGACCCAAATAAATATTTATGGTCTGTATTTCCACTTTATAGTCGTTTAGAATGGTATATACTTTGATATATACCAAGGGGCTAGGATGATGGGTCTAACAGCAAAAATCTTTATGAATGGGCGTAGTCAAGCAATAAGATTGCCTGCAGCCTTTCGTTTTGAGGAAAAAGAAGTATTTATTCGGCGTGATCCCAGTACTGGCGACTTAATTCTGTCCAGAAGGCCCGAAAACTGGGATAGCTTTTTCGTGGCGCTTGCAAGCGCGGATGTTCCTTTGGATTTCTTAAGTCCCGAAGATCGAAATCAAGACTCGCAAGATCGAGATCCTTTTGCTGGAGTCAATGACTGATGAGATATATGCTCGATACCAATACCATCAGCAGCCTCATTAAGAAAAACCCAGTAGTAAGTAGAAAAATCGCTAGTGTTCCCATGGAAAGACTATGCTTGTCAGTTATATCTGAAGGTGAAATTCTCTATGGTTTGGCAAAAAAGCCAAATGCAAGGAACTTACATTTGGTTGTGCAAGAGTTTTTAAAGCGAGTGGATGTTTTAGTTTGGGATACCGATGTAGCCGAGCATTATGGTGTTTTAAGGGCCCAGTTAGAGGGCAATGGAAATGTGTTGGGCTCTCTTGACATGCAAATTGCAGCACATGCTTCTCAGCTTGGAGCAATTCTAGTGACAAATGACCAGGCTTTTAAAAGGATAAAGCAGTTAAAGGTAGAGGATTGGACTGTATAGTCTGCAAAATATATTAATGAAAAAAATACTGAACTCAGACAAAAAAATTGAATCTGCTCTCACCCATTTAGCCGATGTAGTTGATCAACGTCGTGATGCATTTAAGGCAGGCCAAGCAGATCCCAAAACTTCATATACCGCTTTGCTCTTTTCAAAGGGTGATGACGGGATCTTGAAAAAGATTGGCGAAGAAGCGACTGAGGCTGTGATGGCGGCAAAAGATGCGCGCAATTCTAATTTGGCGGCCGATCAACAAAAGCTCTTAGTCGGCGAAATGGCTGATTTGTGGTTTCACTGCTTGATTGCTTTGTCTCAATTTAACCTACGACCGGAAGATGTCATTGCCGAGCTTGATCGTCGCTTGGGTACTTCTGGCATTGAAGAGAAGGCCGCGAGAAAAGCGGCTGGTAAAGAGTAAGTACGGATAAATACGAGAAAAAGTATGTCACACGATCCTAATTGCCTGTTTTGTAAGATTTCTCAAGGTTTGATTCCCTCCCAGAAGGTCTATGAGGATGAAGAAATCTATGCTTTTAAAGATATCAACCCGGCAGCGCCAGTCCATTTTTTGATGATTCCTAAAAAGCATATCCCCATGCTGGAGTCAGCAGAAAGCGTGGATGCTCCTTTGCTGGGTAAAATGATGGAATTAGCACCGCGTCTTGCCAAAGAGCAAGGCTGTCGTCCTAGTAAGGATGGTGGCTTTAGGTTGATGGTGAACAATGGTGCGGATGGTGGGCAGGAGGTTTATCACTTGCACTTACATGTGATGGGCGGTCCCCGCCCCTGGAAAAAATAATCCAAGGAGATTAAAAATGGGTTCATTTAGCATTTGGCATTGGTTAATTGTTTTGGTGATCGTGATGTTGGTGTTCGGTACCAAAAAATTGCGCAATATCGGCCAAGATTTGGGCGGCGCTGTAAAAGGCTTTAAAGATGGCATGAAATCTGCTGAAGAGCCTAAAGAGCAAATTCAACAAAGTACTGCAACAGCAGACAAGACCGTTGATGTGCAAGCTAAAGACGTAAACAAATAACTAACTAATAGCTGAAGCGCACTTGAAACTCATGCTGCATTTAAATTACTGCGTTACATGATTGATCTCGGAGTTTCAAAACTTGCACTGATTGCTGTAGTTGCTCTGGTGGTGGTTGGACCAGAGCGCCTGCCTAAAGTAGCTCGCATGGCTGGTAATTTGTTTGGCCGTGCACAGCGCTATATGGCGGACGTCAAGTCTGAAGTGAGTCGTCAGATGGAGGTGGAGGAATTTAAAAAGTTTCGAGAAGAAACTGTTGCCACTCTCAAAGAGGTTGAAAACAGTATCGGCTCTACGGTTCAAGAGGCTAGCGCTAACTTAAGCGATCAGGCGGATATTTTTGAAACGAGCTTTGATAAGCCGCCTTTAGATGAAAAAGAAGTACTTCGCAAAACCAAGCGCCAAGGCCGCAACAGCTGGGGTGTGCGTCGAGCTGCAAGGCCGCTTTGGTTTAAGCGTTCCGCTGGCATTCGTACTCGAGTGCAATCTGGCGCTGCTAGGATGAAGCGCTTTCATCACAGTGCTGGCAAATAAAAATAATAGTAAAAAGTAAAATAATAAAAACACTTACGCATGACTGAAAACAATTCAACTGAAGATTCGGGATTACAAGAAACCTTTCTTTCCCACTTATTTGAATTACGTGATCGCGTAATTAAAGCAGCGCTCGCAATTATTGTTGTCTTCGTATGCCTAGTCTACTGGGCGCCGGATATTTTCCATTTGTTTGCACAGCCTTTATTAAAGGCTTTGCCTGCCGGTGGCAAGATGATTGTGACAGACGTCACAGGTTCATTCTTTGTACCAATGAAGGTCACTATGCTGGTCGCATTCATCATCGCTCTACCAGTGGTGATGTATCAACTTTGGGCATTTATTGCGCCTGGTTTGTATATGCATGAAAGAAAACTCATTCTGCCTTTGGTCGTGAGTAGCTATACCTTGTTCATTGCTGGTATGGCGTTTGCTTACTTTTTAGTATTTCCAACGGTATTTAAGTTCATGGCAAGTTACAACGCACCTTTGGGTGCGGAGATGTCGACCGACATTGATAACTATTTAAGTTTTGCCATGACAACCTTCTTGGCATTTGGTATTACTTTTGAAGTGCCTGTTGTAGTGGTTGTCTTGGTGCGCATGGGTATGGTGCCCCTGGCTAAACTGAAAGAAATTCGCCCTTACGTGATTGTGGGAGCTTTCGTGATTTCAGCTGTAGTGACACCACCCGATGTACTTTCTCAATTATTACTAGCCGTACCCATGACCTTGCTCTATGAAATAGGGCTATTGGTTGCGCGCTTTTACGTGCCAAAACCCTCCGATGAGGATGCCGAAACTGATCAATCGACTTCTGCGTCGACCTGATTCTTGGAGAAAGTCGTTGTAAGCCAGTTGGTAACGCGATCAAAGCGATAGCGTCTTTGGCGTAAATTGCCCTCCAAATCCATCTCTGTTCCAGCGAAGGCCTTGCCAGCCGCCAAGAGAGCGCGACGTTGTTGAATCGTTTCAATCTGAATCAATCTAGGCAAGATCTTTGGTAATTCCCAGCGAATATCCACCACTACACAATGCTCGTGCTGTAGCTGTCCTACCTCGCTCAATAATAATTCTGCTTTACTAAAATTAAATTGGTTTGCAATGATGATGCGATGGCAGAGCAATAACCAATCTTCATCCACCTTATGTTCGGCATGGTGATTAATCGCCTCTTCGGCGCACTGAGCTAATTCATACCATTCATTGGATTTGGGATTAGAGCAACTTTCCAAAATCTTGCTGAGCAATTCTTTAGCTTCTGGCACACCTTGTTGGTAGGCTTGCCATACCCAATAGGAAGCCTGTAGACCGCGTACCTTCTCTTCGCTCTTTTCACGCTTGCGCCACAGATTAGCGCCTTTACGCAGTTGTGCTTGTGGATGACCAAGATCGGCAGCTCGATCAATACAGCGATCACTTTCTGCGGCGTTGTAACCAGAAAACTGCGGACGACGATAAATTTCACCGAGCGCGAACCAGGCATCGCGATCACCATCTTTGGCAGCGAGCTCTAACCAATAGGCGGCTTTCTTCAGTGAGGCATTGGATTTTGTTTCGGCCACCTCAACCCGTTCGTCGAGTTGTGCGAGGCGCAGGCCTAGCGTAAGTTTTGCAACAGTTAAACCAAGCTCGGCTGCTTGAATTAATGCATCTTCATTTTGATCATCAAGCCATACCTTCCAGAGGGAGGAGAGAGCTTCATTCTTAGGCTGCAATTTAATCAGCAACTCTTTTGCGTTGTTTGCGAAAAGAGATTCTCCATCTGCAAGATCCTGTAAATATTGTTTAGCAATCTTTTGAATGCCGACAAAATCCAAAGAAGACAATTTTTCTAGAGTGGATGATGAATTCTTTTTGAGCCAATCCGCTAGTTGCGATTGGACACTCTGATTGGCAGGATTAATTAATAGGTTAACAAGCTGCCATTTAGCAGCAAGATTGGCATCAGAGGCCTTTTCAGCTTCAGCTAACTTCCAAAAAGAGTCCCAGCCAAACCCAAAGGCAGGTGAGCTAAAGGTTTCAGCAAGCGGAATGTTGGCAATCTGGCTTAAAAGATCAAGAATTTCAGCATCACCTGAGTTTTTATTTTCAAGTGATTGATTTGTAATGGAAAAATAGGATTTTTCCAACCAAATGAGGGCGTTGGCAGGCTGAATAGGCGTCTTAAAAGTGCCCGTTAAGTATGCGGAAGCCAGTTTTTGTTGCGCAGAAACGTCACCCAATCGTGCTGAACTGAGGATTTTTAAGAATTCGCGGCTTGCCATATGACAATTTTGTCATCTAAGGCCCATAAAAGACAGAAAACAAAGGTCTTGTTGCCGAGATACAACGAAGAAAGCCAAAAAACTACCTTTTGACAAGCAAAAAGATCTCCTAAATACCCTGACCTCCAGTCTGGTGAGGCAAAAGAAGCAAAATTCGTAAGTCCCAGTTTTATTTGGGCATTACTTTTAATTTTTGGAGATTTAAAGAATGAAAAAATCGCTATTAGCAGTTGCAGCTATCGGTGCTTTCGCATCTGCTGCTCAAGCTCAGTCCAGCGTAACCGTTTACGGTATCTTGGACGTTGGTTACATCGGTGGCAACACTAGTGTTCAAAACTCTGCTGGTACAGCTGGTTACAACCAAGGTACAGCTAAATCAACAGTTAGTCAGTTTGGCCAAGGCGCAGAACAAACTAACCGCTTGGGCTTCAAGGGCGTTGAAGATTTAGGTGGCGGCACATCAGCGTTCTTCACTGCTGAGTTCTACCTCTACCCACAGGACCAAACTTTGTCTGGTAACACAGCTGGTGGTTTGAACAACCGTCAAACATTTGTTGGTTTGAAAAAGAATGGCATTGGTCAAACAGCTATTGGTTTGCAATACACACCAATCTTTAATGCTGCTGCTGCGACTGACGTTGGCCAGTTGAACAACATGACTGGTAACGTAATTTACGCTGGTTCTACAGGTATTACTTCTGGCCAAGCTGGAACAAATAACTTAGGCTTTACTAACCGCACAGCTAACACATTGAGCGTTAAGTCTGACACGTTTGCTGGTTTCTCTGCAAGCGCAATCTACACATTAAACAACAAGAACCAAACTGAAACTGGTGTTGGAACAGGTACTACTACCGGCGGCAATACAAACGCTAGTGGTTGGGGTATCGGCGCTGATTACACACACAACAAGTTCTACATCACTGCTGCCTACCAAGCTTTGAAGCAGTTAACTACATCTAATGATGTGACAGCAATCTGGGCTAACCAACAGGCTAGCGGTGCTACTGCAGCCCCTGTGGCCGCTACTGCTGGTTCAATTTCTGGCACAGCTTCTAACGTGCAAGATAACCAGTTCTACGCTGGTACAACTTATGACTTCGGTATCTTGAAGGCATATGCTCAGTACGTATCACGTAAAGCAACTGATACTCTTAACACTAACTACTACGGTAAGCGTTCTGCTGAGCAGATCGGTGTTCGTGCCTACATCACTCCAACAATCGAAGCTTGGGGATCTGCTGGTTTGGGTCGTTACACAACGTTTGGCACAACTCAGCCAACAGCTAACTTTAGCGGCTGGCAGTTGGGTTCTAACTACTACTTGAGCAAGCGTACGAACTTGTACGCTATCTACGGTTCAACAGTAACATCTACCGCTAACACAGCTAATGGTGCAACTGTTGGTGGTAGCATGAACAACTACGCAGTTGGCGTACGTCACACTTTCTAATTGGATGCTAGCTTAGGCTAGTTAGTAATTAGTTTGGTATTAAATTAACCCACTGTGGAAACACGGTGGGTTTTTTCTTTTGTTGTCACGAAGATTTAATTTAAAAGACGGCTCCCAAACTAAGCAATATTGCATCATTGCTTGAAAACTCTAAGTAGATGCACTTAGATTGAGCATTTTCTATAGATTAAAGGCGAAAAGTCTGCTAAAAAGTGGATAGATCAATAGCGCGTTCACCCTCAGTTGGAAATGTGCGAATAGATTAAATTCATCAGTAATGAAAAATAAAGGTTAAAAATGTTGAAAAGAACACAGAGCAGTTCACTTTTCTCTAAGTCAGCACCATTTGTACTGCTTGCTTCGCTAGTTTTTGCATCTAGTGCATATGCTGCTAGCGCAACCATGGATAAAATGAAATCCTCTGGTGCGGTCACCATGGGGGTTCGTGAATCCTCAATACCAATGTCCTATACCACTGGCGATAGCCGTTTTGACGGCTATCACGTCGAAATTTGCCGGATGATTTTGGCTGACATTAAAGATAAGCTTGGAATGAGTACGCTGCGTATCAATTATCAGCCTGTTACCTCCCAAAATCGTGTGCCCTTGGTTCAAAATGGCACCGTAGATATTGAGTGCGGCACAACAACCAATAACGTAAACCGTGCAAAAGATGTTGGCTTTGCAAATACGCTTTATGTGGAAGAGGTTCGTATTGCCGTAAAGGCAAATTCAGGAATTAAATCGATTGCTGACTTAAACGGTAAAAAAGTAGCAACTACTACAGGTACTACCTCTGTGCAGCTCTTGCGCAAAAATGAAAAAGCGACTGGCGTTAATTTTGATGAAGTATTTGGAAAAGACCATGCCGATAGTTTCTTATTGCTGGAGTCTGGACGCGCCGACGCATTTGTCATGGATGGATCTATTTTGGCTGGAAATATTGCCAACTCTAAGAATCCAAAAGATTACAAAATTGTTGGTGAAGTTTTAAGTACAGAGCCAATTGCCATCATGGTTCCTAAAAATGACCCTGAGTTTAAGGCTGCTGTAAATGCGGCAATTGCGAAGATTGTTGCGAATGGCAAAATGCCTGGACTGTGGAATAAGTGGTTCTTGTCACCAATTCCACCAAAAAATATCGTAGTTGGCCTTGAGTTATCTCCAGCAACTAAAAATGCTTGGGCCAATTTGAATGACAAGCCTGCAGAAGACTACAACAAGAAGTAATCAATAAAAAATAAGTTTCTACTATGTCATTAGATTTAGGTGTCTTTTGTAAGAGCACCTTAGATGGAGAAGCGGTTGATCACTGCTTCTCCTCATTATTTGGGCTTGGGAAAAATGCTGACCCAAGTTACTTGGATTGGCTTTTCAAGGCCTGGGGTTGGACCTTAGCGGTCGCTATCTTAGGCCTGGCTATTGCCTTGGTCTTGGGTGCGGTGATGGGAACATTTCGCACGCTGCCACAGACCGGCACTTTAAACAAATGGTTGGTGCGATTTTCAACAGCGTGGGTTGAGCTCTTTAGAAACATTCCCATTCTCGTGCAGGTATTTCTTTGGTATCACGTGATTCCTGCTTTTATCTTACCTTTAAAGGCTTTGCCTTCTTATTGGTTGGTCAGTATTGCGCTAGGCTTTTTTACCTCTGCGCGTATTGCTGAGCAAGTGAGGGCGGGGATTCAGGCGCTACCAAGTGGTCAGCGCATGGCAGCAACTGCTTTAGGCCTGACGACCGCTCAAAGTTATCGATATGTCATTTTGCCGATGGCATTGCGTATTGTTATTCCTCCGCTCACCTCCGAAAGCATGAATCTGATTAAGAATTCATCCGTGGCGTTTGCAGTATCAGTTCCTGAGCTCACCTTATTTGCAATGCAAGCTCAAGAAGAAACATCGCATGGTGTGGAGATCTATTTAGCAGTGACATTCTTATATGCTTTATCTGCATTTGCCGTAAATCGTGTGATGGCACTGATTGAAAAAAGAACTCGTATACCCGGCTTCATTGTGGCTTCTAGCGATGCGGGGGCTCACTAAATGTTTAGTCTGGATCTAAGTTTCTATAACTGGGAACTGTTTACTAATTACATCCTTAAGGGCTTGCTCTTCAGTGTGCAGCTAACGGTGCTTGCCACTATTGGCGGAATAATATTTGGTACGTTCTTGGCGCTGATGCGTTTATCTGGGAAGCCATCATTGGCATATCCAGCCACTTTTTACGTCAACACCATGCGTTCAATTCCATTGGTGATGGTTATCCTCTGGTTCTTCCTTTTAATACCAATGCTGATTGGTAAACCCATTGGTGCTGACTTATCCGCCACCATTACCTTCATTGCATTTGAGGCTGCCTTTTTTTCGGAGATTGTGAGGGCTGGAATTCAGTCAGTTCCAAAGGGGCAGGCATATGCAGCGGAAGCCTTAGGAATGACTTACGGGCAAAACATGCGCTTTATTATTCTTCCACAAGCCTTTAGAAACATGATTCCCGTCTTTATGACGCAAACCATTGTTTTATTTCAAGATACATCCTTGGTTTATGCAATTGGTGCTTATGATTTACTCAAGGGCTTTGAGATTGCAGGTAAAAATTATGGCCGTCCAATAGAGACTTACCTCTTGGCTGCTTTTACGTATTTCCTCATTTGTTTCTCGCTGTCTAAGGTGGTACGCAAGATTCATGCCAAAGTCGCCATCATTCGTTAATTATTTTTTAAGTTACTAATACATCATGATTGAACTTCGTAACGTATCAAAGTGGTACGGCTCCTTTCAAGTGCTGACTGATTGCAGTGCAACGATCCAGAAGGGAGAGGTGGTAGTTATCTGTGGACCATCAGGCTCAGGTAAATCGACTTTAATTAAGACAATTAATGCATTAGAGCCATTTCAAAAAGGTGAAATATCGGTTGATGGAGTCCAGTTACATGACCCAAAAACTAACCTACCCAAGCTACGCGCTAGAGTGGGTATGGTATTTCAGCACTTCGAGCTTTTTCCACATTTAAGCGTTTCAGAAAATTTAACGCTTGCGCAAATGAAGGTGTTAGGAAGAGCCACCGATGAAGCAAACAAGCATGGGCTTAAGTATTTAGAGCGTGTGGGGTTGCTAGCACAGAAAGATAAATTTCCAGGCCAGTTATCCGGCGGTCAGCAACAGCGCGTTGCCATTGCCAGGGCTTTAAGTATGGACCCGATAGTGATGTTATTTGATGAACCTACTTCTGCCCTGGATCCCGAAATGGTCGGTGAAGTTTTGGATGTGATGGTTAAGCTTGCTAACGAAGGCATGACAATGTGCTGCGTTACACACGAGATGGGTTTTGCTAGAAAGGTGAGTCATCGTGTGATCTTCATGGATCAAGGGCGCATCGTTGAAGACTGCAGCAAAGCAGAATTTTTTGATAATCCTGAGGCTCGCTCACCAAGAGCAAAAGAGTTCCTATCAAAAATACTGGCCCATTAGCCTTTAGCAAAGCCACCCATTAGTTAGTAAGCTGTTTTGGTTTTGGGCGCTTTCCAGTTTGAGCTATTAGCTCCATTTCTTTGCCTTTGCGCAGAATCGTGAGCTTGGCGTCATTGCCTGGACTAATTTGAGCAATTTGATTCAGTAGGCTCCGCACATCCTTAATTGGATTGCCGTTTACCGTAATCAGCACATCTCCTGGCTTTATCCCTCCACGTGCTGCAGGGCCATTCTCAAGCACGCCGGATATGAGAACGCCTTCAGTATTGGCAGGCAGTCCTAGGGACTCTGAGAGCTCTTTGGAGAGGTTCTGAGGCTCGACTCCTATCCACCCCCTAGTAACGCTGCCATTGGCTAGGATGGACTCCATGACTTGCTTAGCAAGATTGACGGGGATCGCAAAGCCAATGCCCATAGACCCGCCATTATTTGAGTAGATCGCGGTGTTTATGCCAATCAGATTCCCGCGAGTATCAATCAGTGCGCCACCAGAATTTCCGGGGTTAATTGCTGCGTCGGTTTGAATAAAGTTTTCAAAGGTATTGATGCCCACGTGGTCGCGACCTAATGCAGAAACAATCCCGGAAGTGACTGTTTGGCCGACGCCAAATGGATTGCCAATAGCTAGAACCACATCACCTACATGCACAGACTCAACTTTGCCCAGAGTGATTGGGGCGGGTAGTTTTTTGGCTTCAATTTTTAATACAGCAATGTCGGTTTCTGGATCGCTACCAATCACTTGCGCCTTTACTTTTCGACCATCTGATAAAGCCACATCAATATCATCCGCATCGCTAATGACATGATGGTTAGTCAGGATGTAGCCTTCGGGGCTAACTAAGACTCCTGACCCTAGGCTTGAACTGGGCTCTTCCTCTGGCGGCTGATCCCCAAAAAAGAATTTAAATAAAGGATCTGCAGAATTTGGGCTTCCACCCTTTCGAGTCTTTGGCTTAGCGGAGGCTTTGCTTGTAAAAATGTTGACGACCGCTGGCATTGAGCGCTTCACAGCCTCGTGATACGAACCAGGGCTCAGTTGCCCGTCATAGTTGCTTTCTTTTAGCGAGACCGTATCAACCAAAGAACCTACCCTAGACTCTGAAAGCCACTCGGGTTTTAAGGTGGCAACAATAAACAAGGCTGCCAACATCACAGTAACGGCTTGCGCAAATAAGAGCCAATATTTTTGGAGGGAAGAATACATCTGGATCGTTTTATTGGCGAATTTGTTGAATGAGGAAATCTTCCAAAGCCCTGATAGGCTCTAAGTCATCAAATAAGATTGTTTTAGATTCCGCAATCTTTTCTTTATAGGAATTTAGTAAATGTTGGTTTTGAATTAACTCTACTACCAAATCAACATAAGCACTATTCGATTGACACACAAGGTCTTCAAGCCCAATGCGATTGAGGATTGCACTAGCAAGCCGACCCCGCATTCTGCTGCCCTCAATGGTGACTATGGGCAAGTCGCATATTAAAGCTTGCATCGCTGTATTGAATCCTGAAAATCCTATAGTGTCTAAATATAAGGCTGCTTTTTGCATAAGCCCGTAAAACTCTTCCTTTCGAAGAAAGGGAATGAAGCGCAGAAATTGGCTGGCATCGAGTTTTGCATTAGCAAAGGCAGTCTGAAGCCGCTCTTTCAAAAGTGCGGTGAGATTTTCATCAAAGTCAAAGAAGATAAATTGACATTGGCCTAGTCTCTTGGCAATTTCTACAAAAATAGAATCATGATTTGGGTCGTACTTAGAGGGCGAGCCCGCGCATAAGAGTATTGGGAGAGTCGGATCGATCCCAAGGCTGGCTAGATCAGGAGCCATCGCCACCACTTTTTCTTGTTGAATATAGGTTCCCAAGTTTGGCAACCGAACTAATGCCTCGCTATAAAGACTTTGTGCATTCTGGGGCTCTAGAAGTTTGGCTGATAGGTAGAAGTCTATTGTGGGGATACCTGTAGTTTCAGGATGACCCCAGCTAGCAATTTGAACAGGGGCTAAACGAAGGCAGGCGAGGGCCTTGCTAGTCATGTCCATGCCGATTTCTGGATAAAGCAGTACATCTAGATTCTGCTTCGCGATCACTTGAGCTGCCCTTTGAACAGAGTTACCGCAGTTGATATAGTTTGCAGTCTTCTCTTTGGCGAATTCTGTCTCGCCATCTTCTACGCCGTTGGTATTGAAGATTTGTATCTCAAATTGATCTGGGTTTAAGGACATTACCCAGCCCTTGGTGATGGCATCCCATACTGGATGTTTGCAAAAATACTGACTCACGATCCCTACCTTGATTTTTTGAGAATCTTCCGCTGTTACGGCAGACTGAATAAGGCTATTTTGAATAATCTTTGCGTGCTCTACGCAAATTTTTCCATACTGGCTCAATAGGGAAACGTTATTTTCATCTTGGTAGGCCAAATAGAAAGGATGCTTACCAAGAAGGCCCTCTATTTTTCCTGCCGCCCCTCTTTTAGAAGTCGTCCCCTCCAATATATCCAGCTGCCTTGTAAAAGTTTTCCTTGATTCTTGCAATTCTTCTTTGCTTTTGTAGACCTTAGGTAATTGGGCAATAGCTAATGCAAATTGTGCTTCGATATTTTGAGGATTGAGCTCTAGTGATTTGGCCAAATACGTTTTTGCAAGATCAGCATCGCCAGTGTCGTAATAGATTTCACCTAATAAATAGTAGGTTTGCGGATGATGTGAATTGATCTTCAATGCATGCTGATAACAATCGATAGCTGTGTTGAACTGTTTTGCTTTTTTAAGACTGTTGCCAAAATTTAAACACGCATCTAAATAGCTACTATTAATTTGCAGAGCGCGCTCAAAACATTGAAATGCATCTTGATACAGATCTAATTGAGTAAGCGCATTTCCTAGGTTATTCCATGCAGCTGATAGATTGGTATTGAGTGCCAAGGCTTTTTCAAAAAGAGGTATCGCCTTTTGGGGGCTTCCCTCTTCCAGGATGATGACACCTTGATTGCTAAAGGCTTCGGCATAGTCGGGGCGCAGTAAAAGAGCTTGTTGATAAGCGCCAATGGCTTCCAGATTTCTATCTAAACCCTTTAAAGCATTGCCGCGATTATTGTGCGTCTCCGGAATGTTGGGATTGCTGGTAATAGCTAAATCAAAACACTCTAGTGCCGATTGAAAATCTAATAATGCGTTATGTGTAAGCCCAAGATTGCTTAATGTTTGTGCTGAGTGAGGTGCCAGTTCATTTGCGCTGTTGAGAAAGCGTAATGCATTTTGGTATTCATTTTTTTGATATGCGCGGATGCCTAAAATATTTAGGACATCAACGTTCTTTACATCAAGTAAGTGCGCTTCTAAAAAAAAGCTATCTGCCTCTTCAGACTTTCCTTGTTGTAGCAATCGCAAACCATTTTGAAAAATGAGTTGCGATTGCTCCCGCGCTTCTTGATGAGAATAATTGGACAAATTATTTTTTTAGACTGTCACGAATTTCGCGGAGCAGCACTACATCCTCTGGCACAGGTGGGGGAGGGGGAGCATCCATCAAACGAATCTTATTAACTACTTTGACCATTTGGAAGATGACAAAGGCTAAAAGGATGAAATTGATGGAGATGGTGATGAAGTTTCCGTAGGCAAAAATCGGTACTCCTGCCTTTTTGAGGGCATCAAATGTTCTAGGTACCCCCTCTGGGACATGTCCTAGGACGATAAATAGGTTGGTAAAGTCGATATGACCTCCCAAAAGGGTTGAAATAACAGGCATAACGATGTCATTTACCAGGGAATCTACGATTTTCCCAAAGGCGCCGCCAATAATGACACCCACCGCCAAATCGATCACATTGCCCTTGACGGCAAAGTCCCGAAACTCCTTTAAAACGCTCATAAATGCCTTCCTTTTAATTTAGATCCCGTTTAACCCGAGATTAACCCCATAACTTTCTTGCTTACCCCACTTTTTACTTTAAAATCCTACCTTTAAGCAATTTCCACCCATAAATACCCTTTTTAGGAATTTTGTAAATGAGTGACAAGCCCTGTATGGACAAGGATCGCCGTAACTGGTTGATCGCCACATCGGCGGTTGGTGGCGTAGGTGCAGCCGCAGCCCTTTACCCTTTTGTAGACAGTTTTGAGCCTTCTGAGCGCGCAAAAGCCGCTGGAGCTGCTGTTGAAATCGATATCTCTGGTATGCAGCCAGATGAAATGAGAATGGTGGAGTGGCGCGGTAAGCCTGTTTGGGTAGTTCGTCGTACGCCTGAGCAAGTTGCTGAGTTGTCCAAAATTGATAGCGAATTGGCTGATCCGAATTCATTGCGTGACCCATCCCAATTCACGCCTCCTTATGCCCAGAATCAGTGGCGCTCTATCAAGCCTGAGTACCTGGTAGTGGTTGGTATTTGCACCCACTTGGGATGCTCTCCTAATGCTAAGTTTGAGGCTGGTCCTCAGCCATCCCTGCCAAACACTTGGCCAGGCGGCTTCCTTTGCCCATGCCATGGTTCTACATTCGATATGGCAGGCCGTGTATTTAAGAACAAACCAGCCCCAGATAACCTTGAAGTGCCGCCACATATGTATTTGAGCGACACCAAGATTCTGGTTGGCGAAGACAAGAAGGCCTAAGGAGAGATAAATGGCATTCCAAGAAAAACAAGTCCCAGCAGACGCCTCCGCAGCCCAAAAGTTAATGGCTTGGGTTGACTCACGTCTACCCGTAACAGAAGCATTTAAGCGTCACATGAGCGAGTATTACGCGCCAAAGAATTTAAATTTCTTCTACATTTTTGGCGCATTAGCTATCGTAGTTTTAGTAAATCAGATACTGACCGGTATTTTCTTGACCATGAACTACAAGCCTGATGCTGCGAAGGCTTTTGAATCAGTTGAATACATCATGCGTGAAGTTCCATGGGGCTGGGTGATTCGCTATATGCACTCCACTGGCGCCTCTATGTTCTTTGTGGTGGTTTATATGCATATGTTCCGTGGTTTGATCTACGGTTCTTATCGCAAACCACGTGAGCTCATTTGGATCTTCGGTTGCGCAATTTTCTTGTGTTTGATGGGTGAAGCATTCTTCGGTTACTTGCTCCCATGGGGTCAAATGTCCTATTGGGGCGCTCAAGTGATCGTGAACTTATTCTCTGCAATTCCATTCATTGGCCCAGATCTATCTTTATGGCTTCGTGGCGACTATGTTGTGGGCGATGCAACCCTCAATCGCTTCTTTGCATTCCATGTGATTGCAATTCCATTGGTATTGGTTGGCTTGGTTGCAGCCCATATTTTGGCTCTGCATGAAGTGGGTTCAAACAATCCAGATGGCGTTGAAATTAAAGAGAACTTAGATACGAATGGCCATCCTGTTGATGGCATCCCATTCCATCCTTATTACAGCGTGCATGATGTAATGTATTTGGGTGGATTCTTGATGGTGTTTGCATGTATCGTGTTCTTTGCACCAGAGATGGGCGGTTACTTCCTCGAGGCAAATAACTTCGTTCCGGCGAACCCATTCCAAACACCTCCGCACATTGCTCCTGTTTGGTATTTCACGCCTTTCTACTCAATGTTGCGTGCAACTACAACGAACTTCTTGCTGCCTTTATGGATCTTCTTGGCAGTCATTCTCGGAATGTTTGCTCTGAAGAGTAAAAATCTCAAGGTGAAGGGCGCATGCGCTGCAATCGCTCTCGTCTTGGCAGCTGGCTTCTACTTATTTGATGCTAAGTTCTGGGGTGTTGTGATCATGGGCGGTTCTGTTGTGATCATGTTCTTCTTGCCTTGGCTTGATCACTCACCTGTGAAATCTATCCGCTATCGCCCAGATTTCCATAAGTATATTTATGGTGTATTTGTGGTGAGTTTTGTGATCTTGGGTTACTTAGGTATTCAGCCACCATCACCAGTGTTTGAAAAGATTTCTCAGGTATGCACTATTTATTATCTGGGCTTCTTCTTAGGAATGCCGTTCTGGAGCACGCTTGGTAAATTTAAGCCAGTTCCAACACGCGTTACTTTTAAGTCCCATTAATTCACGCCTGAGATACTGGCAAAGAGAACTTAGGAATTAGTATGAAACAAATTCTGCAAACTTTGATGGGCGTCTGCCAAGCAACAGTATTGGTTGCGGCCCTGAGCTTTGGCGTGAATGCCAATGCAAATGAGGGTGGCTTTCCTTTGGATCAAGCCCCCAACCGCGTTAGTAACAATGCCTCATTGCAAAACGGTGCAAAATTATTTGTGAACTACTGCTTGAACTGCCATGCAGCCGCAAGCATGCGTTACAACCGGTTGCGCGATATTGGTTTGACCGATCAACAAATCAAAGATAACCTCATTTTGACTGATGCCAAAGTGGGTGACTTGATGACCATCTCGATGACACCAAAAGAAGCTAAAGCTTGGTTTGGTAAGACACCACCTGACTTATCAGTTGAGGCGCGTGCTCGTGGAGCGGACTGGCTTTACACCTACTTCCGCACTTTCTACAAAGACGACACGACACAAACTGGTTGGAATAATTTGGTCTATCCTAAAGTCGGTATGCCACACGTTCTCTGGCAGTTGCAAGGCGAGCGTGCTGCCAAGTTTGAAGAGCACAAAGACCCACATGACCCAAGCAGAACAGAAGAAGTCTTTGTTGGCTTTGAGCAGTTAACTCCCGGCAAAATGAGCACACAAGAGTATGACGACAATATCGCCGACTTAGTCGCTTTCATGTCATGGATGGCTGAGCCAGTTCAGTTGGAGCGTAAGCGTCTTGGTGTAGTAGTGCTCTTGTTCTTGGCAATCTTTACCCTGTTGGCTTGGCGTTTGAATAAAGCCTATTGGAAAGATATTCACTAATTGAATTTGATGGGTCCTAAAGCTAGGGTCTATTGGTGAAAAGATTTAACGCTGTTGTGCGTTTGTTGTATTGAAGTAGAAATTTAAGGAAATAAATTTATGATGGTGTTGTACTCGGGTACTAACTGCCCATTCTCGCAACGCTGCCGTTTGGTGCTTTTTGAAAAAGGCATGGATTTTGAAATCCGCGATGTCGACTTGTTTAATAAGCCTGAAGATATTTCGGTAATGAACCCTTACGGCCAAGTACCTATCTTGGTTGAGCGTGATTTAATTTTGTACGAGTCAAACATCATCAATGAATATATTGATGAGCGTTTTCCTCACCCACAATTAATGCCGCCTGATCCAGTTGCACGTGCACGTGCACGCCTCTTCCTCTTCAATTTTGAGAAAGAATTGTTTGTGCACGTAGCTGCTCTGGAAAATGAAAAAGGTAAAGCAGCTGAAAAGACTCACGAAAAAGCGCGTTTAGCGATTCGTGATCGTTTGACTCAGTTGGCACCAATTTTTGTTAAAAACAAATACATGTTGGGTGATGAGTTCTCTATGCTGGACGTAGCGATTGCGCCATTGTTGTGGCGTCTTGAGCACTACGGCATTGATCTTTCTCGCAATGCAGCAGCTTTGCTGAAATACGCTGAGCGTATTTTTAGCAGACCTGCGTACATCGAGGCTTTGACTCCTTCTGAGAAGGTAATGCGCCGCTAAGTATTTTTAGCGGTACATGACTCGTCGGCATGTCTGACATTCCAAGTAATAAACCATATCTAATCCGTGCCCTACATCAGTGGTGCACGGATTTTGGTTTTACGCCCTTCATAGCGGTTTTTGTGGACGCTAGGGTAGAGGTACCCATGGAGTTTGTGAAGAACGATGAGATCGTTCTGAATCTTTCCCTTGAGGCATGCCATCAACTGGCGATAGAAAACGATTGGATAAGCTTCCAGGCAAGATTTGGCGGTATTCCAAGAAAGATCATGGTCCCGGTCAGCCATGTTCTAGCAATCTATGCCAGGGAAAATGGTCAGGGTATGTCTTTTCCGTTTGATCCAGCTCAGGCCCAAGATCTTCATATTGCTGACGCAGCAGATCATGCCCCTGAAAAGCCGAAAACCTCAAGACCGTCCTTGAAGATTGTGAAATAGGTTAAAATATCTTCCGTGCCCCTTTAGCTCATCTGGTAGAGCAACTGATTTGTAATCAGTAGGTGGTCTGTTCGAGTCGGACAAGGGGCACCATCTTTCTAAGCAAACACCTTAAGTTGGCTTCAATAATTTCCCAATTCATTCTCTTTATATTTCCTCGTTAGGAACAAGTGAATCAGGCCGTTCAAATTCTGCTAAAAAATGCGACTGCTCATATCCAGGCAAAAGAATTTAGTCTGGCAAAAGAATTGCTGCTAAAGGCAAATGGTATGGATCCTCAAGATCCCAGCCCATTGAGATTCATGGCAATCATCGCCGCAATGGAATTTCAATTTCATGATGCACTCAGACTTATTGATCAGGCAATTGATCTTGATCCCGGCAATGGAGTTGCTTATAGCAATCGTGGAAATATCCTAAAAGAGCTTGGTCGTCATGAAGAGGCGCTGGATGCCTTAGATATAGCTATCAAATATCTACCCACTTATGCCGAGGCGTTCAACAATAAGGGCAATGTTCTGCAAGAGCGTGGGGATTATGAAGATGCCCTCAGTTGGTTTGATAAGGCAATATCCTTGCAGCCAAATTATGCCCAGGCATATAGCAATAAAGGGAATTGTTTTGTTAAGTTGCAAAGGTATGAAGATGCAATGGGATGCTATAACATAGCTACATCTATTAATCCTCAATATGCGGATTGTTATTGGGCTAAGGCTGCACTCCAGCTATCTTTGGGAGATTTTGATAATGGCTGGCAAAACTATGAGTCTCGTTGGTTTATAGATAGCCCAGCTGCTTTTTTGCATCACAAAATACCAAGACTCGAAAGTCTCGATAATATTGCGGGTAAAAAAGTTCTTATTTGGGCCGAACAGGGTCTGGGCGATGCCTTACAGTTTTGTCGCTATATAAAACCTCTATTTGATCTTGGTGCGCGGATTACATTTAGAGTGCCTGCTCAGCTTCTCAATCTATTGGGAGTGCTAACAAAATTCTGCAATCTGGTTGCAATTGATGATTTTAGGAATGATGGGTTTGATTTTCAGTCACCCTTGTTGAGCCTGCCTTTGTTGTTTAAAACAGATCTAGACTCAATTCCTAATCAGATTCCTTATTTAGATGTTAATCAAGCGCAGAGGAGCGCTTATGAACAAGGGATCGTAAACAAGCAAAACCTTCGAGTAGGGTTAATTTGGAATGGCGGCTTTAGGGCTGAGCATCCTGAGCTGTGGGCGATTAATAAACGGCGAAATATTGAGCTCGATCAAATTGCAAAATTACAGGGCATTCCGGGAGTGGATTTTTATAGTCTGCAAAAAGGTGATCCAGCTGAATCAGAACTAGCCGCCAGAAAAGATCAAGTTTGGCCTGAGCTTATTAATTGTGTTCATTTACTCAATGACTTCTCAGATACTGCTGCGCTGATGGATTGCTTGGATCTGATTATTTCTGTAGATACCTCTTCAGCACATTTAGCTGGGGCGCTTGGTAAGCCGGTATGGATTCTCAATCGCTACGATTCTTGTTGGCGATGGTTAAGAGGTAGAGAGGATAGTCCTTGGTATCCAACAGCAAAAATCTATCAGCAAAAACAGCCGGGCAATTGGGATGAGGTCATTGCGCGTGTAAGGCTTGATTTGAATGACCTGGCACAAAAGAAGCGCGCAGCACTTTAAGTGTTGAGGTCAACTTTTTTGGTTTCTGGTAAATAAAAGAGCGCTGTTATGCCTGCGCTTGCCAAAAAAATAGTCGGATACCAAAGGCCGGCCGTAGCCGTTCCCCATTGTTGATTTAACCAAGTGACAATCAGGGGGAGTAGACCACCAATCCATCCGGCCGCTAAATTATGAGGAAGTGTTGCAGCGCTATTGCGTGATTTTGCTGGAAACAATTCTGCTAAAAACGCCGTTTGTGGGCCGACTACTAATGCCAAAGCAAGAGATAGGCACGCAAGAATTGCACTAATGAGCAGAAGATTTTCATTATTGCTTAGTTGTTGATATGAACTGCCTAAATACTGAAGTGCATTAAATGCTGGAATCGTAATTACCGCACCCAAAATGAGGCCGCTGACAACGATAGTCTTGCGTCCCACCTTATCAGAGAGCCAACCCGCAAACACTGTCAGCGGCAATAGGCAGAGTGTTGAATACAGGCTGAGTTGGTCGACGATTTCAGGCGGTAACTTGACGGATGTTTTTAAAAAGATTGCTGTGTAAATCTGTACACAGAAAAAAAGAACCGCACCACCAGATGAAATGCAAAAGAACAGTAAAAACATTCTTTTGCGCGTCTGAGGATCACGGAAATTACTTATTAAAGGATTCTCGAGCTTGTTGCTATTTTTGGAGAGTTCTAAAAATACCGGCGTTTCTTCTAAAGCCATTCGTGCTTTAAATGCGATTAACAACAGCACAATGGAAATCCAAAAAGGCACACGCCAACCCCAGGATTGAAATTCTTCTGGTGATAGGTAATTTCTGAGTAAGGCAATTTGCAGGGTCGAGAACAGAATGCCAAGCGGACCCATGAGTTGTAAGAAGCTCGTTTTAAATCCCCTATGCTCATTACCCGCATGCTCAGTGAGATAAACGGCGCTCCCACCGATCTCCCCACCAGCAGATAGCCCCTGAAGAAGGCGTAAAGCTACCAAGAGGATTGGCGCCCAAATTCCTGCTTGGGCATAGGTGGGTAAAAAGCCAACGCTAACAGTCGCAATCCCCATCAGGATAATGGTGATCATGAAGACTGGCTTACGGCCAATCCGATCGCCCATAGAGCCAAAAAGAGCGGCTCCAATAGGCCTAACCACCATCCCAACACCAAAGGTTGCCAAACTCGCTAAAAGGGCTGTATTGGGGTCGGTTGAGGGAAAGAATAGGGGGGCGAAAACTACTGCCAGGGTCGCAAAGGTCAAAAAGTCGTACCACTCTAAAAAGGTACCAAAGCAGGATGCAATGGCCACTTTTCGGTAGGAGTGATTATTCTGGTTCGACATTAAGTGATTGATTATATTAAGTTAATTCTATTTAAGGGATATATTTGTTGCAAAGCAGCAAAAACTTCTTGATTTGCCCTATTGCTTCAGTTACAGTTTCATGGTGCAGTGCAATATTTAAGGTATCTACAGTTTTCCATCTCTTAAATCGCGCGCTTAATTGACTAGTTGTACCACTTAATTTCTGGAGAAATACATGAACCAAGATCAAATCACCGCTAAATTGTCCCAAATTAACAGCAAAGGCCTCGAGGCTTCATTTTCTTTGAGCGAAGCTGCTTTGGAAAATGCTCAAAAATTGGCTGAGTTGAATTACGCAGCTTCTAAAGATGCATTGGTAAACGCTCAAGATGGTATTCAGCAAGTTTTGACAGCTAAAGATCCAAAGCAAGTTACTGAAATCTTTACTGCTGATTCTTTGCAAGCCGCTGGTAACCAAGCTGTTGCTTATCAAAAGAAAGTAAGCAAAGTATTGCGTGATGGCAATAAAGAGTTTTCAAACGTAGTTGATGCAAGCATCGACCAGTTGCAAGATGGCTTCCAGGATTGGCTCAATACCGTTACTGCTAATGCGCCTGCAGGTTCTGATGCTTTCTTGTCATCATTCAAAACTGTATACGGTAGCGCATTGCAAGGTTTCGAACAGTTTCGCGCTGCTAGTAAGGAAGCTTTTGTGAATGCAGAAAAAACTGCTGATCAAGCAATCGAAACTGTACAAGGTCAAATTGCCCAAGTTAAAAAAGCTGCTACACCTGCATCACGTAGCCGTAAATCTGCTTAAGCTAGAAGACTTAGATTCAGTAGTTAGAATAAAAAACCCCGCTTAGTGCAAACTAGGCGGGGTTTTTGTTTGTCTAAATTTTTTCAATATTTATTTAGGCTACTGGCTGCAATTATTCGAAGTCAGAAGACGATTCAATCAAGGGTGTAGCCAGATTTTTACTGGGTTTAACGCCTAACTCGCGCACTTTTTCAGCGGAACGAATGAGATTACCCTTGCCAGTTTTTAGCTTGTTGAATGCATCGTGATAGCTCGTTTGCGCTTGATCGAGACGTTGTCCAAGTTTCTCAAGATCATCTACAAAGCCAACAAACTTATCGTAAAGGTTGCCACATTGTTTTGCGATCTCTAGAGCATTTCTATTTTGATGATCTTGTCTCCACAGATGCGCTACTGTTCGCAGCGTCGCCATGAGAGTGCTTGGACATACCAACACAATATTTTTTGCCAGAGCTTCTTGATATAGATTGGGCGCAGTCTTTAATGCAAGCAAGAACGCTGGCTCAATGGGTACAAACATCAAAACAAAGTCAACTGAACCCACTCCATAAAGCGAGCTATAGTTCTTTCCAGATAGGCCTTGGATGTGTTGACGTAAAGACTGAATATGGGCAGCCAACTCTTGCTCAGCAACTACAGGATCCGTAGTTTCAGCATGACGGGCGTAAGCCGTTATAGATACTTTGCTATCAACAACCAGACTTCTACCTTCAGGTAGCTTAATTACTACGTCGGGCTGCAGACGGGATCCATCAGCTTGGGTGTGGCTATCTTGAACAAGGTATTCCTCTCCCTTGCGCAGGCCTGAGGATTCTAAAATGGATTCCAACACTAGCTCGCCCCAATTACCTTGAACCTTGGAGTCCCCCTTTAATGCTTGGGTTAAGGAGCGTGTTTCATCTGACATGCGCAGATTGAGATTAGCCAAGCGCTCGATTTCACTTTTGAGAGCATGACGCTCACGAGCTTCATTGCCATAAGAGGTGCTAACTTGCTCTTTAAATTCCGTAAGTTTAGTTTGCAGAGGTTTTAATAGAGCGTCTAGGCTTGCTGCATTTTGTTCGGTAAAGCGCTTAGACTTATCTTCCAGGATCTCGTTGGCTAAATTTTTGAACTGATTTGTTAAAGCCTCTTTAGCTTCATTAAGTGATTCAATTCTGCCTAGACCTTGTTTGCGTTCAGAGTCCAGCTCTGCTTCAAGGCGAATCGCGTTTTGTAATGCTTGGTCACGTTCGGTACGCAAGCTGAGCGCTAGAGCAAGATCTGTTTGGGCTTGTAGCTCAACGCGAGCAAGGGTAGAGCGCAGGTTTAACGCATAAACTAAAAGGCCTGCACAAACTCCAAATGGCAGGCCAAATAGTAGAAGAGAGCTTAAATCAAAGGTCACAGCTTCAAAGTCTCAGCGAAAAACTTGATTAAGCTTTGACGAGTTTTTGAAGTTCACCAGACTGGAACATTTCAGTCATGATGTCAGAGCCACCAATAAATTCACCATTGATATAGAGCTGGGGAATTGTTGGCCAATTTGCGAACTCTTTAATGCCTTGACGAATACCAGCATCTTCCAACACGTTCACGGTATGGAGATTTTCAACACCGCTAGCGCGCAAGATATTGATGGCGTTTCCAGAAAAGCCACATTGTGGAAACTGCGCAGTTCCCTTCATAAATAGTACAACTGGGTGGCTAGTGACGATTTCTTTAATTTGAGCTTGTGAGTCCATATATATTCTTTCTACTAAGTATCTACTGCGGCAGTCTTATTGCAAAGACGGTTTGAAAATAAGGTTTTATTGATTTTAAGACTTAATGTGAAAAAAGGTTATTTCAACCTATTTTCTGCCCGAGGCAACCCGGTAATGGCCGCCTAAATCCAGATGTGCTTGTACATCCTGAAAACCCGCTTGCTGCATGAGGGCTACAACTGCTTCTGACTGGTCAAAGCCATGCTCAACCGCTAGCAGGCCATTGGGATTTAGATGGTGTTTGGCGCCTGAAATAATGTTTTCTAAGCAGGTGAGTCCGTTGCCATGATCAGTTAGGGCGGAAATTGGCTCAAAGCGCAAGTCACCCTGGCTTAGGTGTGAATCTTGGGATGTTATGTAGGGTGGATTACTCAAAATGACATCATAAGAAGCGCTGGCTTCTATCGCCTCATACCAGCTTCCCTGAAAAAACTGTACTCGAGACTCCATATTTAAAAGCTTGGCATTTATTTTGGCAATATCTAGGGCTTCTATGGCTTGATCGGTCGCAGTAAGTTGCGCGTCTGGAGCTTCATGTGCAATGGCTAAAGCTATGGCACCCGAGCCCGTCCCTAAATCCAAAATATTGGTCGGAGCATTCAAACGTGTGATTTCACGCAAACCAATTTCTACTAAGAGCTCAGTTTCGGGGCGCGGTATCAGCACCCCAGGAGCAACATAAAGCTCAATATTGTGAAAGCCTCTTTTGCCAATCAGATAGGCGATCGGCTCGCCCTGTATTCTCTTGGATTCAAGCATTTTCCACTCTTCAAGCGCCTTAGCGTTGAGCACCAAATCATCGCGTGATAGCAGAGCAGAGCGTGGAAGTTGGTAATACTTTTCAAGGACATAAGCCATCAGAATTTTTGCCTCAGCAGGGGCAAGTACTGAATTACTCAATAGTGAGCGTAGGCTCAAATCCTGATTCACAGATTTCGTGATCGCTTAACTATCACCAAGGGCAGCAAGTAACTCTGCCTGATGTTCAGATGCTAGAGCATTGCAAAGATCGTCGATGTCACCATCCATCATGGCATCAATTTTATAAAGTGTGAGATTGATGCGGTGGTCGGTAATACGACCTTGCGGAAAGTTATAGGTACGAATGCGGTCGCTGCGATCGCCCGACCCAACCAGCGACTTCCTGGTTTGCGCCTCAAGTTGATGTTTCTCACGCTCTCTAGCATCCATGATGCGGGAAACCAATACCTTCATGGCTTGTTCGCGATTACGGTGCTGACTACGATCATCTTGGCATTCAACTACAGTGCCGGTAGGTAAGTGAGTAATACGCACGGCAGAATCCGTTTTATTAATATGCTGACCGCCGGCACCTGAAGCGCGGAAGGTATCGATACGCAACTCTGCGGGATTAATTTTGACCGCCTCAAGTTCATCTGCTTCTGGCATGACTGCCACAGTGCAGGCTGATGTATGAATACGACCCTGCGTTTCTGTTTGCGGTACGCGCTGCACACGATGGCCACCAGATTCAAACTTAAGACGTGAGTAAACAGACTGACCGACAAGGCGAAGAACAACTTCTTTGTAACCACCTAAATCAGATTCAGCAGCACTCACCATTTCTACTTTCCAGCCTTGGCGTTCAGCAAAGCGGCTGTACATGCGAAGTAGATCACCAGCAAAGAGTGCGCTCTCGTCACCACCAGTGCCCGCACGAATCTCCAAGAAAACGTTACGATCATCATTTTCATCTTTAGGAAGTAAGAGCTTTTGTAATTTGCCTGCAAGCTCTTCCATCGTAGCTAAAGCCTGCTTCTGCTCATCATCAGCAAAGTCCTTCATTTCAGGATCTTTGCGCATTTCCTCTGCCGCTTGGGCGTCTGCCTCAGCTTGCTTGTAGAGGCCAAACTGCTCTACTACGGTAGCAATATCTGAATGTTCACGTGTGAGCTTCCGATAAGCATCCATATCTTTGGTTGCATCTTCGGAGGTTAATAAGGAGTTAAGTTCGGCTAAGCGCGTGTCTAGGTGGTCTAGCTTAGCCCGCATACTGGGCTTCATCTAATGGTCTTCTGGCTTGGAATGCGAGGCGAATAGTTTGGGTAACAACTTAATCAAGGCGTCACGCTCAGCGCCATTAGAGTGTTGCAGTGCATGGAGTGAGCCATGCAGAAATTTATTAGTTAGACCTTGTGCCATGGCATTGAGAACTTCTTGTGGATCATCGCCACGCATCAAGCGCTTCATCGCCCGCTCGAGTTCAAGTTGACGCAAACGTTCACCTTGCTGCTGAATATCCTGAATCAGTGGAACTGCATTACGACCTTGCATCCAATGCATAAAGTTACCAACACGATCTTCGATGATCGCTTCAGCTTGGCCAACTGCTGCTTGACGTAAGCTGGCGCCAGTCTGAATCATTAATCCTAAATCATCAACGGTGTAAAGATAGATGTCATCTAGTCTGGAGATTTCAGGTTCAAAATCTCGCGGCACTGCTAAATCAATCATGACCATCGGCTTGTGGCGACGCTGTTTTAGAGCGCTCTCCACCATGCCCAGGCCAATGATGGGTAATGATGAGGCAGTGCTAGAAACAATAATGTCGAACTCATGTAGGCGCCCTGGGAGCTCCGAGAGCTTAAGGGATTCAGCTTCAACGTCTTGCGAGGAAATGGAGTCTGCGAGCTCTTGACCGCGCTCTATCGTGCGGTTAGCAATCGCCACATTCTTCGGTTTGCGCGCAACAAAATGCGTTGCGCATAAAGTAATCATCTCACCGGCACCAATGAACAAAATCTTTTGATCTGCAATTTTTTCAAAGATGCGCTCTGAGAGACGAACAGATGCTGCAGCCATCGAAATAGAGTGCGCGCCAATTTCAGTAGAGCCGCGTACTTCTTTGGCGACTGCAAATGTTTTCTGAAATAGTTGATTGAGATAGGTTCCCAATACGCCAGCATCATTTGCGGTGCGAACCGCATCTTTCATTTGGCCTAAGATTTGTGTCTCACCAATCACCATGGAGTCTAAACCGCACGCAACTCTGAAGGCGTGTCGCACTGCATCTGATTGCGGTAATGAGTAAATGTGAGGCTCAAGACTGCTTGGGGCAAGCTGTTGAGTTTTGGCCAACCAATCGAAAGTAGCTTCATGCAAAAGACCTGCGGCACTGGCATCATTTGCGGCACAGTAGACCTCAGTGCGGTTGCAGGTTGACAAAATTGTGGCTTCGGGAAGCCCGGCCTGATTCGCGCCAACTAAATGTTGGCGAAGGTCGTGCAACGCTTCTTGAAGAAATTCAGGGTCAAAGGCGACCTTTTCCCGAATGGCGACCGGCGCTGTGTGATGATTGATGCCGAGTGTCAACAACTTCATAATGGCAATTATAGATTTGATGGCAGCATTAATGGGGGTATCAATGGGGTTTTTGGCTTTTCTGGTGATTGGGGGTGTTTCTGGGGTGTCAGCCGGGATTTTTTACCCCGGAGCTTCTGGTGAAGTCAATCCCGACAGGATTCTGACGGCCTTCTTACTAGGATCTATTGCGGCGGCGGCTAGCTCGTATGCAGGGCAATACTGGGATCTTTTCCAATCTGGACAAATCCTCGAGTGGGCCAGCACTATTTTTGCTGCCTGCGCAGTGGGGTGTGTTTTTGCTGCTTTAGCTAAATAAGTCAGCGCGATTGTTCGTCACCCACTGAATAGGCGCACTTTTTTGTTCAATCAGCCATTGATTGGCTTTAATGAAGTGATTGCAACTGGCCTTGCCTCCAGGCTCCAAAAAAGGCTTATTCGTCTTGTATACGCCAAGTCCAGATGGATGGGAGGATTGCAATATCAAAGGATTCTGACCACCTTCAATGAGTGGCAGCTTAGATTGGGCATGACCACCCCATAGCATCCAGACAACATGTGGTCTTGTTTTGGATAAAGCGCTGATCAAATGATCAATTAAGCTTTTCCATCCTAGACCCGTATGACTGCCGGCCTCGCCCAGCTTGACACTCAAAGCAGTATTGAGAAGTAGCACTCCTTGCTCGGCCCAATTGTGAAGATCACCATTTGGTAAAGACCCAAAACCTTCTAATGCCAATGCTTTACTGATATTGCGTAGTGAGCTGGGAAATTCTCGTGAATTGACTGCAATTTCAGCGGGTATCGAAAAGGCTAGTCCTTGAGCCAGCCCTGGTGAGTGATAAGGGTCTTGGCCCAGGATCACCACCTTTACTGAATCAACGGGGCAAAGTTTGAGAGCTTTAAAAAAGTTCTGAGGCTCGGGTCGAACAATTTCAGCATCAAGAGCGGCCTGTAAATTTTTTTCTAGTGAGCGCCAATCTGCTGACTCGAAATAATTTCCTAGTAATTCTTGCCAATCCTTTGGGATATCGTCTTTTGAAAATAGTGCTTTCAATTTCGATCAGACATCTTTCTTAGGTGTCAGTTCATATTGCACAGGTAGCTGGGCAGATTGCATTGAAACCATGCGCTCATGCTCTAGATCATCGCGATAGAAAGTAATGCGGGCATGGGAGTTTTCAGAAAGACTGCCTAAGATTCTGTCCCAGCGGACGCCAGTGACACGCTGACCATCAATACTGGCTAGTAAATCACCAGCTGATAGGCCTGCTGCTTGAGCAATCCCGCTATCAAACACATGGGTAACCTTAAGCCAGCCATTGGCATCTGTATGGCGTATCCCAAACTGTAGCTTGAGTTTTTCCAGCGTAGATTGAGATTTTGTTTTTACAGAAATGAGATTTGAGCCAATCCATTTTTGCAGAGGAATATCTTCTGTACCAAAAATATAGCGGGCCTTCATTTCATTCCAGGTCTTGCTAAAGCCATTTCCTAGCAATTCAAAAATCAAATCATCTAGTCCGTCTTCTGTAATGCCATCCAAGGTGACGCCATGCTTATTCCAAAGTAGGCGCATGAGGTCGTCTAGAGACTGTTTATTTTTAGTGAATGCCCGAATCTGTAAATCAAGACCAAGTGCAACTAAGGCACCTTTGCCGTAGTAGCTGACAACTGAATTTGGCGTGTTCTCATCCGCTTGGTAATACTTGGTCCAGGCATCAAAAGAGCTGTCAGCTAAGCTTTGCTTGTGGCGCCCGGGACCGCGCAAGATCCCGTTCCAGTTATCCGCAACGAGTTTGAGATAAGTCTTAAGATCAATTCGCTTGCTACGCAGTAGTTGAAGATCATCGTAGTAACTGGTGAAGCCCTCAAACACCCATAGTAAGCGAGTGTGATTACGTTTAGCCAGATCATATGGTTGAAAGGCTTTTGGCTGAATACGCTTAACCAGCCATGCATGAAAATACTCGTGACTACAGAGGCCTAAGAATTCTCTATATGCAGATTCTTCAAAGAGAATATTTTCTTGGGGGATTTGATCGCGCCTACAGATTAGTGCAGTGCTATTGCGATGCTCAAGGCCGCCATAGCCATTTAATGCCGCGTTAACTAAGAAAAGGTATTCATTAAAAGGGGCGCGTTTAGATTTTGGCTCAAAGAGGTCAATGGTGCTGGCACAGATTGCTTGTAAATCTTGTGCAAGACGTTTGGCATCAACAATATGATTGCAGCCCTGTACTGCCATGCGATGAGCTACACCATTCGATTTCCAGTGCACAAGTTGGAACTCGCCCATAGCCACGGGGCGATCCAATAGATCATCATAATTTTGTGCCAGATAAAAACCAAACCCACGCTCATCTGTCTTCGCTGCCCTTAAGGTAGTTTGAACCGTCCAGTGGTCAGCAAAGGCAAGTTCCGGCGGGGTGATGGCGAGTGAGCAAGGTAAATGCGCTTGCCCTTTGACGGCTAGACATAGGCTGGTGGCGTTAAAGAAGGCGCGTTCGGTATCGAGATACGCTGCACGTACTGAAGTATCAAAAGCATAAACAGTGCTGAGCACCTCTATCGGGCCATTACATGGCGGTAAGCGCCAATGGTCATTATCAATCCGTTCGAGCGCTATTTTTCTCTTGGCACCCTCTACTGAAAACGCTTCAATTGATTCGACATGTTTACTGAAATCACGAATTAAATAACTACCTGGAATCCAGGCTGCCATTTGTAGCACCTGGCCTTCGGGGTCGGGATTAGCAATATGCAGCTTGACGCGAAAATGATGGCCGTGGAGGTCTGCCGGCCAGACCGTATATTGAATCGCAGGTAAGTCGGCATGGTTCATGATATTTATTTCAGAGAGCTAAATTTCTTTTCGATATCGTTAATTTGCACTGCGCCAGGGAAACGGCTGCCATCAGTAAAGAATAAAGTCGGCGTGCCCGTGATTCCATAGGTCTTTGCGAAAGCCATATTCTTATCTAGTGGTGTGCTGCACTCTCCCTTACCGCTAGGCGCGATGCCATTCACCATCCAATCTATATATGTTTTATAGGGATCAGAAGAGCACCAAATTTGCTTTGCTTTTTGGGTGGAGTCTGGCGACAGAATAGGTATTAAGTAGGTATAGATCGTGATGTTATCTAGTTGTTGCAATGACTTCTCTAGGCGTTTGCAATAGCCACAGTTTGGGTCGGAGAAGACTGCCAGCTGGCGACTGCCATTGCCGCGAACATTTTTAATCGCATTGGCAGGTGTTAAATCACTCCATTTAATACGGTTTAGGTCTGTCTGCCTTTGCTCGGTAATATTTTTACCTGATGCGAGCTCAATGATCTCACCTTGAATTAGGTACTTCCCAGAGGTGTCGGTATAAAAAATATCGTTACCGACCAATACTTCATAAAGTCCAGAAACTGGGGCTGGCGAAACACTTTTTACTTTGGCATTGGCGCCCAACTTCTTTTGGATCTCAGCCCTTAATTGCTGTTCTTGTTGTGCGTGAAGTGGGCTAGTGCAGAGCAGAGCGGCGCCAATAAATGCAATCGCAGATAACAATTTATTCAAAATCAATTTCTCCTAAAGCGCGTTCAATTAAGCGCTGTTTTATAAAGTGGCTTTTGTTCACGAGACCTAAACCCCAGTTGCGGAGCTGGCGTTCAGTGCTACTGCTTGCAGAAAATAATTTCTTAAGTTTATCGGTCACCCATAAGAGTGCGCTAGTGTCGCCTTGGCGTTGTCGTTCATAGCGCCGAAGCAATACTAAGTCACTAGGCGAACGGAAGGATTCACGCTTGCCCAAAATATTCAGCAATACCGCAACATCTCGCAGCCCTAGATTCAGGCCTTGCCCAGCCAGCGGATGCATGACATGGGCAGCATCACCAATGAGTATGACCTTAGGAGAGGAATCTGGCCCAATAAATCGTTTGGCTCGAATCTTTCTTAAGGGGAAGGCTGCAGGTACTGAGTTCAGGGTCAATTCACCCAATTGTTTAGCAATTGCACCATTAGCAATGGAAGAGAATTGATCCAGCCATTGCACTTGGTCTAGCTTTAATAAATCCGCTGCATGTTCTGGGGAGGTGGACCAAACCATTGAAACTTGTTTTCCTGGCAAGGGCAGCATGGCCACGATATCGCCGCCTGGTAAAAACCACTGAAAGGCAGTTTCTAAATGGGGATAGTCACACAGCCAATTGGCAACTACTGCACTTTGTGAATAACTTTCTTCACTCGCGCTAATACCCAATTGATTGCGTATTGGTGAGTTGGCGCCATCAGCTGCAATCACGAGTTGCGCACGAATGCGCCCACCGTTTTTTAAATGCAGAATACTTCCATCAGCATCTACCTGAATTCTTTCCACAACATCATTGATGCGCTCTAACTTATTCTGAAAGCGCGAAGCTTGATCGATGGTGTGCTCAATTAAATTGGCCTCTCCAATCCAAGCAAGTTGTGGAGTGCCCGCTTCAAATGCAGAAAGATGGAGATGGTCACTCTTTTCGCCTCGATCACCGTAGATGCGCATATCTCGGACTGCTTGCAGGCGGCTGTGATCAATTGCATCCCAAATGTGCAAATGAGCCAGTAATTTTTGGGTGCTAGGCGAAAAAGCGTAGATTCTTTGGCCCCATTGAGTGCCTTGCGGGCTTGCAACGTTTTGTCCTAAATCGGGGGCAATTTCAATGGTTTGTAACCCAAGCTGGGCTAGACCTAGGGCGCAAGCCTTACCAGTAATGCCTCCGCCAACCACGACAATGTCTACTGTGCGGATTTGGGCGTGGGATTTAGATGCGTTATTTGGGTGAACTTCTGACATAACTCGATGATATCGAAACCAGCCCCTTTACAATAACGGTATGTCTTTGAAATGTGGCATCGTCGGCCTGCCTAACGTCGGCAAATCTACCCTCTTTAATGCGCTTACCAAGGCTGGGATCGCAGCGGAAAACTATCCTTTCTGCACGATTGAGCCTAATGTGGGCGTTGTTGAGGTTCCTGACCCCCGCCTAGCCGCCTTGGCTGAGATCGTAAAGCCTGAGCGCATTCTGCCTGCAGCAGTCGAATTTGTCGATATTGCTGGTTTGGTAGCTGGCGCCTCAAAAGGCGAAGGTCTTGGCAATCAGTTTTTAGCGAATATTCGTGAAACTGATGCTATTACCCATGTCGTCCGGTGTTTCGAGGATCCCAACGTTATCCACGTCGCCGGGAAAATTGATCCCATTGCTGATATTGGTGTGATTGACACCGAATTGGCTTTATCGGACCTGGCAACAGTTGAGAAAACCCTGAATCGCTCAAGCAAGGCCGCTAAGTCTGGCAACGATAAAGAGGCTGCTGCTTTGGTTGCCGTTCTGACTAAAGTTCAGACTCATCTAGATTCTGCTCTGCCAGTGCGCAGTTTGAATCTCAATGATGATGAAAAATTATTGATTAAACCGTTGTGTTTGATTACCGCTAAGCCCGCGATGTATGTTGCGAACGTCAAAGAAGATGGCTTCTCAAATAATCCACATCTCGAGGCCGTGAAGCAACATGCCGCAAAAGAAAACGCTCCAGTCGTTGCGGTATGCGCTGCGATTGAAGCAGAGATCGCCGATTTAGAAGAGGCCGACAAGATTGAATTTTTGGCTGACTTAGGAATGGAAGAGCCAGGCTTAGATCGAGTGATTCGTGCGGGTTATTCATTGCTTGGTTTACAAACCTATTTCACGGCTGGAGTTAAAGAGGTTCGCGCTTGGACTATCCATGTTGGTGATACAGCACCTCAAGCGGCCGGCGTGATTCATACAGACTTTGAGCGTGGCTTTATTCGTGCTCAGACAATCTCCTACGAAGATTTTGTGCAGTTCAAAGGAGAGTCTGGTGCCAAGGAGGCCGGTAAGATGCGCGCGGAAGGTAAAGAGTATGTTGTTAAAGATGGAGATGTATTGAACTTCTTGTTTAACGTCTAAGGCATTCTTATTTGTCCAATAAAAAAGCCCTTTTCAGGGCTTTTTTATTGTGTAGTGGGGCTAAGTGATTAAGAGGCTTTTGCTGCCTTCTCTAAACATTTAGAAATTTCTTCATAGCGCTTTAGAGCAATCTTGGTGGGCAATACTTCTTTTTTACGACCATCAGCATTAGCAGCCATTTTGATATAGCCCAAGGCGCTGAGATTTTTGAGGCGACCATGCAAGGTAGCTTGTGAGCCTAGGTCTGAGATGGAGATCAAATCACCAACCAAAATTGCTTGCTTGGCATGGGCGCAAGAAACAATCTTATCGAGCAAACTCTCTTCGATGCAATCCAGCTTCTTGCCTGGGTTGATTCGATCAAGAGCATCAATCAAGTTGAGGAACTTGATGTAGGGTGACGGTTTAGTAGATGACATATTTTATATTTATTTATATTAGCTTTTGGGCTAATACTAGTGTATTCCCTTGGTCTGATTTTAGCAATTGATGCGCATCAATAAAAATTAATCCATACTAATAACAATGTCTAAATTATTCGCAATTTCTTCAGAGTGGTTTATTGGATGCGCCATTAGTGCGTTGGCGTACACATTTCTTTTTTATTTCAACAACTGGTTAACAAGTGATATCACTTTTAGCTTAGGGGTAAGTTGGATTTATCTGCCTGCTGGCCTCCGCCTATTTCTGACTTTGATTTTTGGTTTACCTGGCGCCATCGGAATTACTGTAGCCTCATTTTTAATTAGCTATTACGGCGATTTCCCGCATGATTTAACGCTGTGTATTGGTGTTGGATTAATTTCGGGGTTTGCGCCTTATTTGGCTAGATTTTTTGTTTTTAGCAATCTTCGCCTCGAGTCAGACCTAAGTAATCTCAATTTCCCCAAACTCATTGCTTGTATTTTGACTTATGCCTTGCTTTCCGCAGGCTTACATCAGTGGTGGTTCGCTACGATGACCCTGGAAGATACGGGTAGCGTGAATCACTTTGTAGTGATGTTTATAGGCGATGTGCTGGGTTCACTGCTGCTGATCTCTTTGATCAAATACTGCCTAGATCTACTGCGTAAGACTAGGAAAACAGCTCACTAAGGGCTGCCCCTGGATCTGTGGCGCGCATAAATGCCTCCCCAACCAAGAATGCATTGATTTGATTGTTGCGCATGAGCTCTACATCAGCGCGACTCAAGATGCCAGACTCTGTTACTAAGGTTTTGTTATCCGGAACCATGGACATTAGAGAGAGGGTGGTTTGCAGTGTTACCTCAAAGGTCTTGAGGTTTCGATTGTTAATGCCAAGTAAAGGTGTTCTGAGTTCTAGTCCTTGCTCTAATTCTAGGGCATTGTGAACTTCGACCAAAACATCTAGGCCTAATTCATGGGCGCAAGCCTCGAGCTCTTTCATTTGATTTAATTCTAGACAAGCCACGATTAGCAGGATTGCGTCGGCGCCAATCCCACGAGCTTCATAGACTTGATACGGATCAATGGTGAAATCTTTACGCAAAACAGGAATATTGCAGGCGGCACGAGCTTGCTGCAGATAGGCATTGCAACCTTGGAAATAATCCACATCAGTGAGTACTGATAAACAGGCTGCACCATGCTTTTCATAGGACTGGGCAATGTCCGCTGGTATGAAGTTTTCACGCAAGATACCTTTACTTGGACTGGCTTTTTTAATTTCAGTAATAACGCCTGCCTTGCCGGCAGAAAGCTTGTTCTTAATAGCTGAAATAAAGCCTCTTGGCTTTAAAAGGGCATCATCATTATTGGCTTCAGCTTGCTCACGTTGATTGGCAAGCGACATTTTCTGCAGACAGTTAGCCACTTCAATCTTTTTGGTGGCAACAATTTTATCGAGGATATCACTCATGAATAATCAATTATTGAGATTGGGTTGCTACAACAAAAGCATCTAACTTTTGACGTGCAGCTCCAGTTGTAATAGCTACTTCAGCTAGGGCAATACCGCTAGCAATGTCTTTTGCTACTCCGGCTACATATAGTGTGGCGCCGGCATTAAGGCAGACGATATCGCTTGCAGGCCCGGGTTTGCCATCAAGTACATCTAAGACTGTCTGCTTGGACTCTTCAGCATTAGCCACTTTAAAGCTGTTGGTGGGTGCGGTATTTAAACCAAAATCTTTTGGATGAATTTCATATTCACGCACTACGCCATCTTTAAGTTCGCCAACTAAAGTTGGACCCTCTAAGGAAATTTCATCTAGGCCGTCTCGCCCATACACAACGAGAGCGTGCTCCATTCCCAGGGCTTGTAATACGCGTGCCTGAATACCAACTAGGTCAGCATGAAATACACCCATCAAAATTCGCTTGGCATCAGCGGGGTTGGTGAGTGGGCCAAGGATGTTGAAGATAGTCCGGACGCCGAGCTTCTTGCGAATAGGCACAACATTTTTCATTGCTGGATGATGGTTAGGGGCAAACATAAAGCCTGCGCCTACCGTTGAGATGCACGTGGCGACTTGCTCGGCGGAAAGAGCTAGATTTACGCCGAGCGCTTCTAATACATCTGCGCTACCTGATTTGCTGCTCACGCTACGATTACCATGCTTAGCGATCTTTGCTCCTGCACCGGCAGCCACAAACATCGCTGCAGTTGAGATATTGAAGGTGTGAGCGCCATCACCGCCTGTGCCCACCACATCCACCAAGTGCTTGCGGTCATCCACCTTTACTGAGGTAGCAAACTCTCGCATCACTTGTGCGGCAGCAGCGATCTCACCAACGGTTTCTTTTTTAGTGCGTAAGGCAACCAATAATCCTGCCACTAACTCTGGCGCCATTTCACCGCTCATAATGAGTCGCATCATGGCTGTCATTTCATCATGAAAGAGTTCGCGATGTTCAATGCAGCGTTGGAGGGCTTCTTGCGGGGTAATTGACATGGCGCTGTTGACAGACTGTTTATTTGTTTTGTAAAAAATTCTTGAGTAAGGCGTGGCCGTGCTCAGAGAGAATAGACTCTGGGTGAAATTGCACACCCTCAACCGCGAGCTCTTTATGGCGTACACCCATGATCTCACCATCAGATGAAGTGGCAGTCACTTCTAGCATTGCAGGTAGAGAGCTTTTCTCAATAGCCAGTGAGTGATAGCGAGTGACCTTAAATGGATCTGGCAAATTCTTAAATACACCCACACCTGTGTGATGAATGCTGTCGGTCTTGCCATGCATGACTTTTTGGGCGCGAATGACTTTGCCGCCGAATGCTTCGCCGATAGCTTGGTGCCCCAAGCAAACCCCTAGGATCGGAATTTGACCTGCGTAACGCTTGATGGTTGCGACTGAAATACCTGCCTCAGAGGGGCTGCATGGCCCAGGTGAGATACAAATACGCGCGGGATTCAGTCTAGCAATCTCTTCCACCGCAATTTCATCATTGCGGAATACTTTCACCTCTTCACCAAGTTCTGCAAAGTATTGAACGAGGTTGTAAGTAAAAGAATCGTAGTTATCAATCATTAGGAGCATCAAGTCCTCCTTGTACTAAATCTGCTGCCGTCAATACCGCGCGAGCCTTAGCTTCCGTTTCTTTCCATTCAGCAGTCGGATCAGAATCAGCCACTACCCCAGCACCGGCCTGGGAGTGGAGTATGCCGTCACGGATCACGCCGGTACGAATCGCAATGGCCACGTCCATATCACCTGAGAAAGACAGGTAACCTACTGCACCACCATAAACACCACGCTTCACAATTTCCATCTCATCGATGATTTCCATCGCTCGAATTTTTGGCGCGCCTGATAGGGTGCCAGCCGGGAAGGTCGCTCGCAATACATCCATATTGCTCATATTGTCCAAAAGATGGCCCTCCACTGAACTCACGATGTGCTGAACGTGGGAGTACTTCTCAATAGACATGGAGTCAGTAACTTTGACTGAGCCGGTTTTGGCAATGCGGCCCACGTCATTACGGGCTAAATCAATCAACATCACATGCTCAGCAATTTCCTTGGGATCAGCCAAGAGTTCTTTGGCTAAACGCTCGTCTTCTTCTGGATTGGCTCCGCGAGGACGGGTGCCGGCTAGTGGCCTGATAGTCACAATCTTTTCGGCAGCCCGTTTTTCTTGGCGTACCAAAATCTCAGGAGATGAGCCAACAATTTGCATATCGCCAAAGTCATAGAAGTACATGTATGGCGATGGGTTGAGCGAACGCAAAGCTCTGTAGAGAGCTAATGGTGAGTCCGTAAATGGCTTGCTAATACGCTGACCGATGACTACCTGCATACAATCGCCAGCCAAAATATATTCTTTAGTTTTGAGCACTGCCTTTTCAAAATCTGCTGCTTTGAATTTACGAATGAGTTCAGTTTTAGTGCTTGGTAAAGATGCCGACATATTTGCTGGCTTACTAAGACAGGCGAGTAATTCTTTTAAGCGATCTTGTGCTTTTTCAAAAGCATTAGCAATGCTCGGATCTGCATAAACAATCAAATAAATTTTGCCAGCAACGTTATCAATCACTGCCAACTCTTCAGTCAACATGAGCTGAATATCAGGTACACCTAATTCATCTGCTAGTTGATGTTTGGCTAAACGTGACTCGATATAGCGAACGGTGTCATAACCAAAGTAGCCGGCAAGACCACCGCAAAAGCGGGGCATGTCAGCTTGTAAAGCCACCTTAAAACGCTTGAAATAAGCATCCACAAAATCGAGTGGATTATCAGTATTTGTCTCAACTACTTTTCCATCAGTCACTACTTCGTTGACTGGTATTGAAGGGGTGCCAACAGTTCTGACAATGGTCCTGGCAGGCAGGCCAATAAAGGAGAAGCGGCCGAAACGCTCGCCACCTAAAACAGACTCCAATAAGTAGGTATTGGTATTGCCAAACGCTTGAGTCAGCTTGACGTAGAGTGATAGCGGAGTCTCTAGATCTGCCAGAACTTCTTTGACCAGGGGAATACGATTGAAACCCTGCTTTGCTAGGGCGTTAAATTCTTCAAGCTGCATTACGCTTTTCCTGACTTTCCTAATTCAGTGCGCATTGCTTGAATTACTTTTGCATAATTTTCTTGTGCGTAAATTGCAGAACCTGCAACAAAAGTATCTGCGCCTGCTCGCGCTACTTCTGCAATGTTATCGACTTTGATTCCACCATCTACCTCAAGACGAATATGTCTACCAGTTTCAGCCTGGTAGCGATCGAGGCGTGTGCGTACTTGAGCAATTTTATTAAGGGTGCTCGGAATAAATGACTGGCCACCAAAGCCTGGGTTGACTGACATCAGCAAAACCAGATCGAGTAATTCCAGAGTGTGATCGAGATGATCCAGTGGTGTAGCTGGATTCAAAACGAGACCCGTTTGGCATCCTTGATCGCGAATCAAGTTCAATGTGCGGTTGACATGAGGACTTGCTTCGGGATGAAAGCTAATTAAATTGGCACCTGCTTTGGCAAAGTCAGGGACGATACGATCTACCGGCTCGATCATTAAATGCACATCGATCACCGCAGGTTTGCCATCGTTATTTGCATAAGGACGAATCGCCTCACAAACCAACGGGCCAATGGTGAGGTTGGGCACATAGTGGTTATCCATCACATCAAAGTGAATCCAGTCAGCGCCTGCCACTAAAACATCCTGAACTTCCTTGCCAAGGCAGGCAAAGTCAGCCGACAAAATGGATGGGGCAATAACAAATTGACTATTTGAGGATGATTTTTGGCTTTCCATCCCTAGATTCTAGCTTGCAGTTGGCCTTAGGATGGAGCAGAATTCGTCCATGAATCCCCACGAAATGAGCATTACCGTCAAAGCCCAGTACCTTCCTGAGCAATCTGACCCCGATAACCGCCAATTTGCCTTTGCTTATACGGTAACTATCCGCAATGCGGGGACTGCCAGTATTCAGGTAATTGCCCGACATTGGTTCATTACGGATGGGGATAACGATGTCCAGGAGGTCCGAGGCCTCGGCGTTGTTGGGCAGCAACCGCTATTACGCTCTGGAGAGCATTTTGAGTACACCAGCTGGGCAACTTTGCCCACTCCGGCCGGAACGATGCGCGGGGAGTATTTCTGCGTGACTGAGGATGCCCAGTTCTTTCAGGCCCCTATCCCAGAGTTTGCCCTGGTAATGCCACGTACCCTGCATTAACGTAGGGTAGCGGGAATACTATTTTTTGCCCTTGCCCGTCCAAAGGACAATAAATAACAAAAGTCCTAAGGCCACGGCGCCTTCGAAAGCAAACAGTAGCATTGGGTATTCATCGAGTAAATTGGCAATCATGATTTCTAAATTTAAATTAGTTCCGTTAAGTGTATTCGCTATTCTCATGACTAGCTTGATTGCTGGATGCTCTACGCCTCCCACTCGGGGTACGGGATATCGTTCAAGTGGTTCCGGCGCTTCGCCATCAAGCTATAAATCTTCGATTGCAAGCTTTAGTGCTGTCTCTTGGCAGGCTTTACCTGGATGGCAAGATGACGATTTATCTCAAGCCTGGCCTGCATGGTTAAAAAGTTGTGAAGCCTTGCACAAAAAAAGTGGTGATGTGAACTGGCGTTCAGTGTGTACCCAGGCTGGTAATGTATCTAGCCGTGATACACAGGTTATTCGTACATATTTTGAAAATAATTTTCAAGCTTATGAAATTCGCAATAGCTCCGGTAGTGACACGGGCTTAATCACGGGCTATTACGAGCCGTTAATGAATGGCTCACAAACTCGTACGAGTACTTATAACGTGCCGCTCTACGGCTACCCTAATGCTTGGCGCAAATCAAAACCTACCCCAGGCCCAAGCCGTGCCGAGCTAATGAGTTCTGGTGTCTTGCAGGGTTCTGAAATTGCCTGGGTGCAAGATCCAGTAGCGGCAGCATTTATGCAAATTCAAGGCTCTGGAAAAATTCGTCTTGAGGATGGACGCATCCTGCGTCTGAGTTTTGCGGGCACTAATGATCAGCCTTTTAAATCCTTTGCTCAGTGGTTGCTTGATCGTAAAGAAATCACACGCAGTGAGGCAACGATGCAAGGCATTTCACAATGGGCCAAAAGAAATCCCGGCCAAGTAAATGAAATGCTGAACGCCAATCCCCGTTTTGTTTTCTTTAAAGAGTTACCTAGCAATGTCTCTGCTGATTTAGGCCCTAATGGTGCTCTCGGTGTTCCGCTCACAGCTGAGCGCAGTATTGCAGTAGATTTACAAGCCTTGCCACTGGGCGCGCCTGTCTTTTTAGCGGCCACCAAACCATTAAGTAGTCAGCCTTTGCAAAAGCTGGTGATGGCGCAGGATACGGGCAAAGCAATTGTGGGTGGCGTCAGAGCGGACTACTATTGGGGATCTGGAGATACTGCTGGAGAGATGGCAGGTCGTATGAAACAAAATGGCAGGATGTGGTTGTTGTTGCCACGTTAATTAATACTTTTCACCGAAAGAAATTCATGAGCTACAAAACTATTTTGACTGAAGTGGATGGTAAGGTTGCCACTATTACTTTGAATCGCCCAGAAGTGTTAAATGCTTTGAACGACCTGCTCATGGAGGAGCTTGGCGCTGCATTATTAGCATTTGACGCGGACGACAATATTGGTTGCATGATCGTTACTGGCAGTGAAAAGGCATTTGCTGCTGGGGCGGACATTGCTTCAATGGCTAAGTATGGTTTGAAGGATGTTTATCGCGGTGATTTCATTACCCGCAATTGGGAAGAGATCAAAAAAGTACGTAAGCCTGTAATTGCTGCTGTCTCTGGCTATGCGCTTGGCGGCGGCTGTGAGTTGGCCATGATGTGCGACACGATCATGGCAGCGGATAACGCGAAGTTTGCACAGCCTGAGGTGAAGTTAGGCATCATTCCTGGGGCTGGAGGCACACAACGTTTGCCTCGCGCGGTATCCAAAGCAAAAGCGATGGATCTAGCTTTGACGGGGCGCATGATGGATGCCGCTGAAGCTGAGCGCTCTGGTTTGGTTGCAAGGATCTTCCCACAAGCAGATTTGCTGAAAGAAGTTAAAGCAATTGCCAAAGGAATTGCAGATATGCCTTTGTTAACCACAATGATGGTGAAAGAAAGTATCAATACTGCTTATGAAACCACTTTGTCTGAAGGTATTCATTTTGAGCGCCGCCTCTTTCATGCTTGCTTTGGAACGAATGATCAGAAAGAAGGTATGGCTGCATTCATGGAAAAACGCCCAGCCAAATTTACCAACTCTTAATTCAATAGCCGAAGAGAAAGTTTGAAAGAACTCAGTTTTTTTCTAGGAAGCGTTGAGCTAGTTTGACCCAATAGCTCACGCCGACTGGAATCAAAGAGTCATTGAAGTCGTAAGAGGGATTGTGTAAGTGGCATGGGCCCATGCCATGACCTACCGAGCGATGATCGCCGTCTCCATTGCCTAAAAATACGTAACAGCCCGGCTTTTCTAGCAACATAAACGCGAAGTCTTCCGCGCCCATCGTAGGATCGATTGAGGCATTCACATTCTGCTTGCCAACCAGTTCACTCATGACTTCGGTTGCAAATGCCACTTCGTTGGCGTGATTGATGAGGGGCGGGTAATTTCTAGAAAACGCAATTTCTGCTTGGCAATCAAACGCGCCTGCAACGCTATGAGCAATTTCTCGTAAACGTTGCTCGATTAAATCTAAGACCTCTAAAGTGAATGTACGTACCGTACCACCAATGAAGGCGCTATCCGGAATGACATTACTTGTTTCGCCAGCATGAAATTGCGTAATCGATAAAACAGCAGCATCTACAGGACGCTTATTGCGTGTAATGATGCTCTGTAATGCAAGCACTACTTGGGCGCCTGTCAATACTGGATCTGCGCTATTGTGGGGTAGGGCGGCGTGACCACCTTTGCCGGTGATGGTAATTTCAAAAGTATTGCTTGAAGCCATCATTGGGCCGGAGGTCACTCCAAAGTGACCTTCTGCCAAGCCGGGCCAATTATGTAATCCAAATACTGCGTCGCATAGAAACTCTTTGAAAAGTCCATCCTTAATCATTTCATTCGCACCAGCGCCACCTTCTTCTGCTGGCTGGAAAATAAAAATCACCGTGCCTTTGAAGTCGCGGTGATTTGATAAATACTGTGCAGCACCAAGCAACATTGCGGTATGACCATCATGTCCACAAGCATGCATTTTTCCGGGGTTTGTTGAAGCATGAGCAAAGTTGTTGTGCTCTTGCAATGGAAGCGCATCCATATCAGCGCGCAAACCAATCATTTTTCCGGGACCTAAGTCACCATCTAAACGACCTACGACACCCGTTTTCCCCATGCCGCGATAGACTGTAATTCCCCAGCTAGAAAGCGCTTCTGCAACTAGATCAGCAGTGCGATTTTCTTCGAAACGCAATTCAGGATGCGCATGAATATTGCGTCGAATTTCTTGAATAGCTTCCGCGGAGTCAATAATTTCTGGGGATAAATGCATCCCTTCATCTTATCCGAAAGTCTTTGGATATGCCTTTTGGGCTAAATTACCGCAAATTAATTGCTGGGTAGTTGAATGTGCTTTGCAGCAAAACCCAAGGCTTCAATTGAATATGGGCTGTTATCGGCCTTTTTGAGTTCTTCTGGAAGTACTGGAATAAGGCCTAAAAATGGGGTGTCTATTCTGGCTTGCAGAGTCTGAATATTTTCTTCAAGCAAAGGCATTTCTGTGGATAGGGCATTAGCTACCCATCCTGCAATATTTAAGTTGCGCGCTTTGATTACCTCATAGGTCAGGAGGGCGTGATTGATGCAACCTAATTTCATACCGACCACCAAGATGATGGGTAATTTAATTTCATGGGCAAAAGTCGCCAAATCTTCCCGGTCATTTAGGGGGATAAGTAAACCACCGGCACCTTCAACCACAACGCAATCTGCTTGATTTTGAACATTCCGAAAACTCTGCAAGATCAGACTCATTTCAAGTTTCAGACCTTGTTGCGCGGCTACCAAATGGGGAGCCGCTGGCTGCTCTAATACATAAGGACACAAACTCAATTCAGTGGAGTTAAGGTTTGAGGCGATGCGCAGTGTTTCTAAATCTTCATTCAGAGTGTGGCCTTGTGCATCTTGATAAGTTCCAGCAACGACTGGTTTAAAGCCAAGCACATTCATTTCCTGTTCGCGCAATTTCAGAATGAGAGCGCCACTCACCAAGGTTTTTCCAACTTCGGTGTCTGTACCGGCGACAAAGAAGCCTGTGGCCTTACTCATGAGAACCCTCTTGAATGACTATTTGCTCAATGACCTTTAAGGTATCAATTAGTTGACGCACATCTGCTTCGCTATGGTTAGCAGAGAACGTAATGCGTAATCTTGCACTGCCATTGGGTACGGTAGGAGGACGAATAGCAGGAATCCAATAACCTGCCTCATCTAGTAACTTAGCGGCGAGCAGGGCATTGGCATTACTGCCCAAAATGACGGGCTGAATGGCAGTACAAGAAGACACCTTTTCCCATTGAGTAAATTGCATTTCATCTTGCCAGATGCGAATGAGTTTATTGAGTTGAGTGCGGCGATTGCTGCCCTCGTCCCCTTTAATGATATTCAAGCTTTTTGAGAGTGTATGTGCTATCGCAGGTGGCGTTGCAGTGCTGTAAATGAAAGGGCGACCCTTCTGAATGAGCCACTCAATAAAAGTGGCTTGTGCACAAACAAAGGCGCCGCTGACGCCTGCAGCTTTTCCAAGGGTGCCAATATAAATAATGCGCTCAGAGCAAATATTCTCTTGCTCCAAAATCCCATGACCGTGTTTGCCCAATACTCCGAAACCATGAGCATCATCCACAAGTAACAGCGCATCGTATTGCTCAGCAAGTTTTAATAATTCTTTTACTGGAGCGAGGTCACCATCCATGCTAAAGACGCCATCGGTAACAATGATCTTTAGTGGATGTTGATCTGTTTTCAGTAATTCATTTAATGAGTCAAGTTGCGTATGATCAAATAGCGCGACATTTGCTTGAGTCTGAGCAGCTGCTAAACGAATGCCATCAATTAAAGAAGCATGGTTTAGCTTGGCTGAATAAATGCTAGTAGATTTTTGCGGCGCAAGTCTCGCTAGACCTGTGATGGCGGTAAGGTTGGCGAGATAGCCGGTACTAAAAAATAGGGCGCGCGCATTCGGAATGTGTTGCTTTTGAAAAGAGGCTAATTGGTTTTCAAGTAGCTCATGAGCCCTGCTGTGGCCGCTAATGAGGTGGGAGGCGCCACTGCCTACCCCATACTTCTGAGCGCCTTCAGCAAGTGCATGAATTAATTCAGGATGGTTTGCTAGTCCTAGATAGTCATTACTACAAAACGCTTTCAGCTCGCGTCCATCAACCCAAGCTTTGGTATCGCATGGAGATTCTGTTGCTCTGAGTTTGCGTTTGAGTAATTGCGACTCAAGTTTTGCAATTTGCTCTTGCGCTAACTCTAAGGCCTGATATGTTTTCGTCATACCAAGGTTTTCTCAAGAGCAGCTTGCACAGCATTACCTAGTTGCGTAGTTTCTAGTGGAGACAAAATATACGGTGGCATGACGTACACAGTATTACTGATTGGCCTAATCAATACACCCTCGCTTAAACAGTTTGAGAACATGGTTCGCGCAAACATCTTAGGAATTTTAAGAAATTCATGCCTAATATCAAATGCCAAGATCATTCCTTGTTGGCGCCAATGCTCAATACGTGAATCCGTTTTTGCCCACGCAAACGCATTTGCTAGATCTTTTGAGCGCTCAATATTTTTTTCTAATACTTTGTCAGTTTCGAAAATCTCTAGACAAGCTAGTGCAGCAGCACAGGCTAGTGGGTTGCCGGTATAAGAATGAGAATGCAAAAATCCTTGCTGGATTTGATCACCATAAAAAGCTTGGTAAATCATGTCAGTGGTAAGGCAAAGGGATAGCGGAAGATAGCCACCGCTAATACCCTTGGAGAGAGTTAGGAAGTCTGGCCAGATACCAGCATGCTCGCAGGCAAAGAACTTGCCACTCCGCCCGCAGCCCACTGCAATCTCATCTGCAATCAAATGCACTTCATAGCGATCACATAAATCCCTGACTAAACGAAGATATTTAGGAGAATGCATGGCCATTTGCCCTGCGCACTGTACTAATGGTTCGACAATGATGGCGGCAATATTGCCATGTTCTTTTACAAATAATTCTTCGAGTTGTTTTGCTGCATGTCTTGCTACATCTTCTGTGCTCTCACCAGCTTTTGCTTTGCGTGCATCAGGTGATGCAATCGTGAATACATCTTGCAAGAGCGATCCATAGGCTTCCCGAAAAATAGCAACATCCGTCACTGCTAATGCACCAAGTGTTTCTCCGTGATAGCCATTCTCTAAGCAAACAAATTTTTTCTTCTGTGGTTTGCCATTGAGTTGCCAGTAGTGGTGACTCATCTTGAGCGCTATTTCTACTGCAGACGCACCATCGGAAGCATAGAAGACGTGGCCTAAATGGTGATTGGTGAGTGCGGACAGTTTTTCAGATAACTCTACTACGGGCGCATGCGTAAATCCGGCGAGCATCACATGCTCAATTTTTTCGAGTTGCGCGGTAATGGCTTGATTGATGCGTGGGTTGGAGTGACCAAATAAATTGGTCCACCAAGAACTAACGGAGTCGAGTAAGGCTTTTCCGTTTTCGTCATAGAGCCAAGCACCCTTACCTTTTGTAATGGCAACCAGCGGAAAGGACTCATGCTGTTTCATCTGAGTGCATGGGTGCCAAACGGCTGCAAGGCTGCGATCAACGAGAGGGGCTTGATTTAAATCAGAAATAACCTTCATGTTTGATATTTGACCACTAGTTTTTCCAAATTCAGACCTGTATCTGTTATGTTTATGTCTTGAATCCCCTCATTTTCTGGAATTTACCCATGCAGGACACTCAAACCGTTGAAAAACCCTTAACCCAATTCAAATCTAAAGCGGATTTGCATCAGGGCGTAAATGCAGGGGGCGAGGCATCTGGCGAGTGGTCAGTGGCTCAAATTGAAGCCTTATTTGCACTCCCTTTAAATGAGCTGATGCTGAGGGCTCAAGAGACTCATAAAGCCTATTTCCCAGAAGGTGATGTTGAATTAGCTACTTTGCTGTCAATTAAGACGGGCGGCTGTCCTGAGGATTGTGGTTATTGCCCGCAAGCTGCTCGTTATGACACCGATGTTAAGGCTGAGAAGTTAATGGGCTTAGAGGAGGTCTTAGAGGCTGCCAAAGCTGCTAAAGCCGCTGGGTCTAACCGTTTCTGTATGGGTGCCGCTTGGCGCGAACCCAAAGACCGCGATATTGAAAAAGTGACTGCCATGATTAAGGGCATAAAAGCCTTGGGTCTGGAGACCTGTGCCACCTTAGGCATGTTGGAGGCAGATCAAGCCCAGGCACTGCAAGAGGCTGGCCTAGACTTTTATAACCATAACTTAGATACCAGCGAAGATTTTTATCGTTCAGTGATCTCAACCAGAGGCTACCAAGACCGTTTGGATACGATATCCAATGTCCGTGCCGCCGGCATGTCGGTTTGTTGTGGTGGTATTGTCGGTATGGGCGAGTCTAGACAGCAGCGCGCCGCATTTTTGGCCCGTTTGGCAAATTTGAGCCCCTACCCAGAATCCGTTCCTATCAATCATCTAGTGCCGGTAGCCGGTACACCCTTAGCTGAGCAAAAGCCTTTAGACCCACTGGAGTTTGTGAGAACGATTGCGGTTGCTAGGATCACGATGCCTAAAGCCCGCGTACGTTTATCTGCTGGTCGTCAGGAGCTTGGTAGGGCGGTTCAGGCTATGTGCTTTATGGCTGGAGCTAACTCTATTTTCTATGGTGAGCAACTACTCACTACCGGTAATCCCGAGGCAGAACAAGACCGTGAGCTCTTGGCAGAGTTGGGTTTAAAGACCAAACAAAGCTGCAAAGCAGAGGTTTTGGTTTAGTTTTCCACGCGCATGTCCCCGATAGATCGCCTCATACTGGAGTTTGATACCGCCCTTCGGTCGGTGGTCGGTGGTGCTCATGCCCATAGACCCACGCCAGGATCTGATTTTGGGGGTAATTCCGGTTTGGATGCTAACGAGCGCAAACATGCAGCAGGACTCATGCGAGTCAATCATGTGGGTGAAGTTTGTGCGCAAGCGCTGTATCAATCGCAAAAATTAGTTGCTCGAAATTCAGAAATTCAGGAGATGTTGGATCACTCCGGACAAGAGGAGATGGATCACCTCGCTTGGTGTGAAACTCGTCTTCAAGAGCTCGGATCACACACCAGTTATCTCAATCCACTTTGGTATGCGGGATCCTTTGCAATTGGCTTGGCAGCAGGCTTAGCGGGCGATAAGTGGAGTTTAGGTTTTGTTGCTGAAACAGAAAAACAAGTCGAGAATCACTTGGAAAGTCATCTCGAAAAATTACCAAAAGAAGATCAGCGATCTCGTGCAATTGTGGATCAAATGCGCGTTGATGAAATTGCTCACGGACAAGCCGCAAAAAATGCTGGCGGTGCAAATTTGCCAGAACCCATTCAAAAAATAATGCAGGCGATGTCCAAGATAATGACCACTACTGCTTATAAAATTTGAGACAGAAATCTGATTTAATTTTCAAAATCAATTTCTGATTAATTGTTGGTGGATTTCTTAAGCATTACTGTTTTTAAATACAGTATATTTAGCCATTATCTAGCTCAATAGCTAAGATCTATTCTTAAGTATATTTTCCAAGCCGTTGTTTCAAGTAGCTATTTTATTATCACCATTTTCTCAACACATGACGCTAAGTGTTTGTAAACACTAGAGAAATTCCTAAAAAAACTCCTAAAAACACTTGACCCTCTTGGTGTGATCCTCTAAAGTGGGAGGAAGTGTGAAAAAGTGGGGTAAATGGTGTTTCAAGGTGCGTCAGCTCTCAATTTAGATGCAAAAGGCCGCATGTCTGTGCCGGCTAAGCATCGTGATGCCTTGTTGGTACAGGGTGAGGGCCGAATCACGCTTACAAAACACCCCGACGGCTGCCTACTTCTCTTCCCGCGTCCAGAGTGGGAAACCTTTAGAGCAAGAGTTGCACAACTTCCGATGGATGCCCATTGGTGGCGCCGTATTTTTTTAGGTAACGCTGCGGAAATAGATTTGGATGGTGCTGGTCGTGTACTGGTAAGTCCAGAGTTGCGCGCTGCTGCCGGAATCGAAAAAGAAGTGATTTTGCTCGGCATGGGAAGTCACTTGGAGTTGTGGGACGCGGCTACATACGCTGCAAAAGAACAGGCTGCGATTGCGCAAGGCATGCCTGAAGCACTCAAGCAATTTAATTTTTGATGACAGGGTGCCATGAACATAACTCATCGCCCAGTATTACTGGCCGAGGCGGTGACAGCGCTAGTTGGCGGTCCGCTGATTCAAAATCAAAGTGCAGCAAACAAAATTTTGGTAATCGATGGAACCTTCGGGCGCGGCGGTCATACACAAGCTTTGCTCAAGGAGTTGAATCCTTCGGCACGTATGATTTCTTTCGACAAAGATTTGGATGCGATTGCAGTGGCGCAAAAAATCAACGATCCACGTTTAAAGATTGTGCACGACAGTTTTGCACACATGGATCAGTATGCAGAGGTGGAATCAGTCGATGGAATTTTGTTGGACTTGGGAATCAGTTCGCCCCAAGTGGACGAAGCGCATCGGGGATTTTCTTTTCGTCGAGAAGGACCACTCGATATGCGCATGAACACCGATCATGGTTTAACCGCAGCAGAGTGGTTGGAGCAGGCGTCACCAGAGGAAATCACTCACGTGATTAAGGCTTACGGAGAAGAACGCTTTGCATTTCAGATCGCAAAAGCCATTGTGGCTAAGCGAGAAGAGGGCCTTTCCCCTAAAACGACTACTCAGTTGGCAAGCCTAGTTGCAAGCGTAGTGCGCACGCGCGAAGCTGGCCAAGATCCCGCAACAAGAACCTTTCAAGCATTGCGTATTTTTATTAATCGCGAGTTAGAAGATTTGGAGCTCGGTTTGAAGGCGGCCCTGAGGTTATTAAAGCCCGGCGCAAGACTTGCAGTGATTAGTTTTCATTCGTTAGAAGATCGTATCGTGAAGCAGTTTATGCAAGCGCATGCAAAAGTCGAAGTACCCCGTGGGTTACCGGTACGCGAAAAAGACTTGCCACAAAGCGCCCTCGAAATTATTGGTCGAGTTAAGCCAAGCGATGCTGAGATATCTGAGAATCCTCGTGCCCGCTCTGCAATTATGCGTGTGGCTGAAAAGCGCATGGGAGTATCCGCATGAATCGCGCTACTTTGACTCTGCTCGCATTGCTATTAATTTGCGCGCTATCTCTGGTTGCGGCTCAGCAGCGTGCGCGAAAATTATTCATCCTTCAAGAGCGCGCGCAGATAGAAGAGCGTAAGTTAAATCAAGACTGGTTGCGTTTAGAGTATGAGCAGCGGAATTTATCGAAGTCTGCACGTATTCGCGACGTTGCTCGCAATCAATTACATATGTCTCCGATTTCTCCTGAGCGCACCTTGTATTTGAAGGAGGCAAAATGAGACCGGTTGGCTTCTCCACTACGCCAAATTTAGTTTTACGCCTGCCAATGTGGCGGTCTCGTTTGATGCTATTCCTTTTGTTCTTTGTATTCATGATGTTACTGCTACGCGCATTTTGGATTCAGGGTCCAGGAAATGCGTTCTATGAAGCTAAAGGCGTGCGTGGAACTCAGCGCGAATTGGAGCTCCCCGCTAGTCGCGGAAAAATTTTGGATCGTAACGGCCAAGTGATTGCAACGAGCTTGGAAGCCAAGTCGGTCATTGCCTATAACGACACCGTTCCTGATGATTTGGCCGCAGACAAAGTGCAGAAATTGGCAAGTCTTTTGCAAATGAGCGAATCTGATCTGCGTAAAAAGTTGAAAGAAGAGCGCAAGCAGGTTTTCTTAAAGCGTCAAGTAGATCCAGTTGTAGCGCAGCAAATTAAACAGCTAGAGATCCCTGGCATTGGTTTAAATAATGAATATCGTCGCTTCTACCCAGAAGGTGAGGCGATGGCACACGTGGTTGGCTTTACAAATGTGAATGACAAAGGTCAAGAAGGGATGGAGCTTTCTCGTGAGAATGAGCTTGCTGGTCACCCTGGTCAAAGACGAGTAGTAGTTGATCGCTTGGGTCGCGTTGTTGAGGATGTTGCGATCTTACAGTTGCCACAAAATGGAAAAGACTTAAACCTATCCATTGATAGCAAGATACAGTTCTTGGCCTATAACGCCGTTAAAGATGCTGTAGAGCAACATCACGCTAAAGCAGGCGGTGCAGTAGTGCTTGATACCCAAACTGGTGAGATTTTGGCCTTGGCAAATTACCCAAGCTACAACCCAAATGATCGAAGGTACTTAACTGGCGAGCAATTGCGTAATCGCGTATTGACTGACACCTTTGAGCCTGGCTCAACTATCAAGCCGTTAACAATTTCAATTGCTTTAGAAAAAGGCGCTATCAGGCCAGATACCAATATGGTGATTGGTGCGAGTTATTTAGTTGGACCAAAGCCAATTACCGATACGCATCCCTATGGGAATCTAACGGTTGCACAAATTATTCAAAAATCTAGCAACATTGGTACTGCAAAGATTGCCATGAATAATCTTTCTGCCGAAGAAATGTGGGATTTATATACCGCAGTTGGCTTTGGCCAAGCGCCAAAAATTGGTTTCCCTGGTGCTGTTGCGGGCACGGTACATCCTTTCAAAAAATGGATGCCTACTGATCAAGCCCGTATTGCTTTTGGCTATGGTATTTCTGCGTCACTCTTTCAGGTGGCGCGCGCATATACAGTTTTTGCACGTGATGGTGAATTAGTTCCCCTGACGATTGAGCGTAGTCCTGAGTTCAAGCCAGGCGTTAAAGTGCTTTCACCAAAAACGGCTATTGAAATGCGCAACATGATGGAGGCGGTTACTGAGCCGGGGGGAACTGCAGTCAAAGCGCAGGCTGAAGGTTATCGCGTTGGCGGAAAAACAGGCACTGCCCATAAATTAGTTGGCAAAGGATATGGCAATTCTTATCGCGCTTACTTTGCTGGACTTGCCCCCATTAGTGCTCCACGTATTGTGGTTGCGGTAATGATTGATGAGCCTACTGGTGGAAGTCACTACGGTGGTGATGTTGCGGCACCCGTATTCTCGACAATTGTTGGAGAGACGCTCCGTTCATTGAATGTCTTGCCAGACAACAAAGTTAAGCAAATGGTGTTGGAAGATAAAGCCCCAGAGGAAATTCGGCCAGCAGCTGCACACGCTCAACATGTGGTTTTGAAGCGATGAGGGTGGATTTGAAAATAGACACCAATCATTTGATTGACCACTTACATACTTTAGCGAACTCCTCCGCAAAAGTATGTGCGGACAGTCGCCAGATTCAGTCTGGCGATATCTTTTTTGCCTACCCTGTAGGTCACGGCAACGCCTTGTGTGATGGTCGTCAATTTATTGAAGCGGCATTAGAGAGTGGTGCAGCCGCAGTGGTCTTCGATCCAGCGGGTACGGATCAGCAGTATTTAAATCATCCACAATGTTTTGCGGTTGAACATCTTGCTACAAAAGCAGGTGAGCTTTGTGCGCAATGGTATGGTCATCCGAGCAAAGAATTAAAAATCATTGGTGTCACTGGCACCAATGGCAAAACTAGCATCACGCAATGGTTAGCCCAGGCTTTAGATGCTAGCAGTCATCACACTGCAGTTTTGGGCACCTTAGGTACCGGGTTCCCTGGCGCATTGGTGCAAACTGGCTATACCACTCCAGATGCACCTAAATTACAAACGCAGTTAGCAGAGTTGCGCAGCGCTGGAGCTAAACAAGTCGCGATGGAAGTATCTTCGCATGCTTTGCATCAAGAGAGAGTCGCTGGAACAAATATTCACTGTGCAGTATTTACGAATCTGACGCAGGATCATTTGGATTACCACGGCAGCATGGCTGATTACGCCGAGGCAAAGGCTAAGTTATTTCAGCAAACCGGCCTTGAGCACGCAGTGATTAACTTGGATGATGCTTTTGGTCGTGAGCTTGCCATGAACTTGTTGGCAAAAGAGAGTTTGAAGGTCTGGGCATATGCATTGTCTCAATCCGCGTTCCAAGGATTTGAAAAATTCGGTGACCGTTTATCTCGTATTTATGCAAAAGATATTCTACTGAGTGGAGCGGGTTACAACGCAAGCTTCATTTTTGATGGAGTGGGAAGCGCTCAATTGCATATTCCTTTGCTAGGTGAATTTAATTTAAGTAATGCGCTTGCGGTGTGGACGGCATTACTTTCACAGGGCATGAGCTTGGAAGTAGCCGCTCAAAAAGTGAGCCAATTAAATCCAGTGCGTGGTCGTATGGAGTTAATTCCTTTGGGTAAATCTCAAAAGAAAGAGGGCTTGTTAGCAGTTGTGGATTACGCGCATACCCCAGATGCTTTAGAGAAAACCTTACAAGCATTACGACCTATTGCTGAGCAGCGCGGTGGAAAAATTTGGTGTGTCTTTGGTTGTGGCGGTGATCGCGATGCTGGTAAGCGTTCGCTAATGGGCGCTGTCGCAGAGCGTAATGCCGACCATATTCTGATTACAAGTGACAATCCTCGCTCTGAAGATCCACAGGCTATCATGCAGATGGTTCGCAGTGGTATTAGCAAGGATGCGCAGAACGTTCAAATTATTGCTGATCGTGCGGCCGCCATCATGGCCGCAATTCGTCATTCGGATGCCCACGATATTGTTCTGGTTGCCGGTAAGGGTCATGAAACTACTCAAGAAATCAATGGCAAGAAATTTGATTTTTCTGATCAAGAGCATATTCGCTTAGCCGCTGGAGGTGGAGTCTGATGTCTATCATGACCACCCTTGCACAAGCACAGGTAATGTTGCCTGGAAGTAAATTACTGAATATTTCTGCGCAAGCTGCCCAGGAAATCTCTGTTTCTCGAGTGGGTACTGATAGTCGCCAGATCGATCGTAACGAATTATTTGTCGCTTTAGTTGGCGAGCGCTTTGATGCGCATGACTTTTTATCCGATGTGGCTAAGGCAGGGGCTAGTGCTGCCCTTATTAGTGCGCAAGATAAATGCCCGCCTGATTTACCTGCTATTTGCGTTTCAAACACGCGTGTTGGTTTGGGAAATTTAGCAAAAGCATGGCGGACAAATCACCCCATTCCTTTGGCGTTGGTTACTGGCAGCAATGGTAAGACCACCGTAAAAGAGATGATCGCCTCTATTTTTAAAGCCGCAGTGGGCGAACAAAATACTTTGGTTACTAAAGGAAATCTGAATAACGATATTGGTTTGCCGTTAACGCTGTTAAAATTGCGTGCAACAGATCGCCTTGCTGTAGTTGAGCTCGGCATGAATCATCCTGGTGAAACAGCGCAGTTAGCAGCCATTGCGCAGGCAAATATTGCATTAATTAATAATGCCCAGCGCGAGCATCAAGAGTTCATGGCTACGGTTGCGGCGGTAGCAGAAGAGCATTCAGATGCTATTCGTGCTTTGCCAACTGATGGTATTGCTGTATTCCCAGCAGACTCAGAATTTTCAAGTGTTTGGCGCCAGGCTGCTGCAGGTCGAAAAGTGATTGATTTTGTTTTGTTGTCTGCTCAGTCTAAGGTTGCGGCTGCTGTGACCGGAAGTTTGCTAAGCAATGGGCATGTACAGATTAAAACTGAACGAGGGGCTATCGAAGTTCAATTAAATACTTTGGGCAGTCACAATGTTCGCAATGCCTTGGCTGCGAGTGCGGTTGGTATCGCGGCAGGTGTAAGTCTTGAAAAGATTAAGCAGGGTCTTGAAGCATTCTCGCCAGTAAATGGGCGTATGCAGGCAAAAGTGATTGATTCAAATAACACTTTAATTGACGATAGCTATAACGCTAACCCGGATTCCGTAAGAGCCGCTATCGATGCTTTAAAGCAATCGGGTAATTTATCTTGGTTGATTTTGGGTGATATGGGCGAGGTTGGCAATCAGGGTCCCGAATTCCATCGTGAAGTTGGTGCCTATGCTGCTGAGCAAGGAATCTCAAAACTATTTGCTTTGGGGGAGCAATGCCAATTTGCTCTTCAGGGATTTAATGAAGTTGTTGGTAATAGTGCAGCTGTATCTAATGCAACTCATTTTGCCGATATAGATAGTCTCATTATGCAATTAAGAGATGCTTTGCATGCCCAGTCTAGCGGTAGCAATCAACACTTAAATATTTTGGTTAAAGGTTCACGGTTTATGCGCATGGAGCGTGTAGTGCAGGCCTTGTTAGAGGAGGCTAAAACATGCTCTTAATGTTGGCGCAATGGTTGCAAGATGATTTCGGATTCTTCCGAGTATTTAACTACATCACTTTCAGAGCCGTGATGGCAACGGTGACTGCATTATTGATTGGTTTAGCTGCAGGACCTTGGGTGATTCGTAAATTAAGCGCCCTGAAAATGGGTCAAGCAGTCCGCGCAGATGGACCACAAACCCATTTAGTGAAATCGGGCACTCCAACTATGGGTGGTGTTTTGATTTTGATCGGTATCTTTATCTCATGCATGTTGTGGGCCGATCTCAGCAATCGATTTATTTGGATTGTGATGATTGTGACTTTTGGTTTTGGTTTAGTTGGTTGGGTAGATGACTATCGCAAAGTGGTCTACAAAGATCCTAAAGGCATGGCTTCAAGAGAGAAGTTCTTCTGGCAAACACTAATTGGCTTATTTGCCGCTATCTATCTTGCATTCTCCGTTTCTGAAGTAAATAACCTAAAAGTATTGCAATTATTTTATGAATGGTTAAGAGGTGGATTTGCTTTAGATCTGCCTGCAAAAACCAACTTGCTGCTGCCCTTCCTGAAAGAAGTGAGTTATCCGTTGGGTGTGATGGGCTTCATTATTTTGAGCTATTTAGTAATCGTAGGCAGCAGTAATGCAGTGAACTTGACTGATGGCCTCGATGGTCTTGTCATCATGCCGGTGATCTTGGTAGGTGCTGCTTTGGGTGCTTTTGCTTATGTGATGGGTAATGCGATTTATGCAAAGTATCTCCTCTTCCCTTACATACCGGGCGCTGGTGAGCTCATGATTTTCTGCGGAGCTATGGGCGGTGCTGGCTTAGCCTTCCTTTGGTTTAACACACACCCAGCGCAAGTATTTATGGGTGATGTGGGCGCACTTGCTTTGGGCGGAGCCCTTGGCACCATCGCTGTGATTGTTCGTCAAGAAATTGTGTTGTTTGTGATGGGCGGCATCTTTGTTGCTGAAACTGTTTCGGTAATGATGCAAGTATTTTGGTTCAAGCTCACTAAAAAACATTTTGGAGAGGGTCGTCGCATTTTCCGAATGGCGCCATTGCATCATCATTTTGAATTGGGTGGTTGGAAGGAAACGCAAGTGGTTGTGCGTTTCTGGATCATTACCATCCTTCTAGTCTTAATTGGCTTATCTAGCTTGAAGTTACGGTGATCCAAAAGTAAATATGCTGATTTTAGAAAATACCTTTGCAAATGCAGCCTTCATGAGTGATGAGGGTTACCAGGCTCCAAGCCGATTCCTTATTCTGGGATTGGGTGAGTCTGGCGTAGCTATGGCGAAGTGGTGCCTACGAAATGGTGCGGAAGTCCGCTTAGCGGATACGCGCGAGCAATCCTCTTTTACTGAGCGTCAAAACGCCTGGCTGGAAGAGCTTCAGATTGCGGGTCTCAAAGATATTTGTTTTGGCCCTTTAGATGAGAGCTTGCTCAATAATATTGATGTGATTGGTATTAGCCCAGGACTTTCTCCGGTGCAAGACCCAACCTATGCTTTCTTGGTTAAGGCTGAGCAGGCTGAAATCGATGTGTGGAGTGAGATTGAATTTTTTGCTCGCGCAATTTCTGCTTTAAGTCGTATGTCACAAGCGCAAGAGTTGAGTTATGCGGCTGCAGTACTGGCTGTGACTGGCACCAACGGTAAAACAACTACCACCGCATTAACCGGACAACTCTGTGAGCGCGCCGGCAAGAAGGTTGCTGTGGCAGGAAACATTAGTCCTGCAGCATTAGACAAGCTCATGAGCTGCTTGGATATTGCTGATCAAATCGTAGACATGCCAGACGTTTGGGTCTTGGAGTTATCCAGCTTTCAGTTGGTCTATACCCATACTTTGAATGCTACGGCAGCAACGGTGTTGAATATTACTCAAGACCACTTAGATTGGCATGGCGATATGCAAGCGTACGCGCAAGCTAAGTCACGGATATTTGGTATTGATACAGTTTGTATTTTGAATCGCGATGATTCCCTTGTAATGGGGCTACTGTCTGAAGAGCAAAAAGCAGAGAGAGCCATTGTGACCTTTGGCTCAAATCGCCCAGATGAGCAAGGCGCTTTTGGAATTGAGCATGATTTACGTGCTGGTGGAATTGATTGGCTGGTATGGGCTGAAGTAGATGAAGATGTTGAGCCTAAGCCTAAGCGTCGTCGTAAATCCGCAGTTGTTGAAGAGGATGAGCCGTTACGCCTCAAGCGCCTTATCCCAGCTGACGCCTTAAGAATACGTGGCCGTCACAATGCATTAAATGCGCTAGCAGCCCTAGCCTTAGCGCGTGCTGCTAACTTACCTATGAACGCACTTTTACATGGCTTACGTGATTACCATGGTGAGCCACATCGCGTACAAAGTATTGCAATTGTGAAAGACGTTGAATATGTAGATGACAGCAAGGGCACTAATGTAGGTGCAACTGTTGCGGCATTGAATGGCTTAGGTAGCAACGAGTCTGGCAAGCGCATTTGGTTGATTGCTGGTGGCGACGGAAAAGGTCAGGATTTCAGTCCATTACGTGAACCTGCGTTACGTTTTGTGAAGGGTGTTTTCCTAATCGGCAAAGATGGCGCTGCAATTGGTGAGGCTCTTGGCTCTGGAATTCAAAGTACGAATTGTGGCGATTTAATTTCTGCAGTTCAGGCTGCTGCCTCAAAAGCAGTATCAGGAGACTTGGTATTGCTCTCACCAGCTTGCGCAAGCTTAGACCAATTCCGTGACTATGTTGAACGTGCCCAAGTATTTGCTGCAGAGGTTGAAGAGTTGAGTATGCGCTTTGAAGGGGTCCAGGTATGAATTTAAAAGAAAAATTCTTCCCCGAAAATCGGCTTGGACTCAATCGCTTCTGGAATTTTTCAAGAGGTGGAATTGATAACTTCCGCACTGGCTTGCGTGATGCTGTTTCAGGCGTAGAGCAAACCCGTTCGCGCATGATGGAGTATGACCAGTTACTTGTGTGGGCGGTCTTATCCTTGACCTTGATTGGCTTAGTCATGGTGTACTCGGCTTCCATTACTTTGGCCGATGGACCGAAGTATGCAAATTACAGTAGTAACTTCTTTCTCATTCGTCACGTGATTTCTTTGGTGATTGCGATTGGTGTCGGCATCTGGGCTTTTAAGATTCCCACTAAGGTATGGGATCGTTATTCACCAGTCATTTTTGGATTTACTGTTTTATTGCTGATCGCCGTCCTCATTCCTGGTGTGGGTAAAGGTGTGAATGGTGCGAAGCGTTGGATTCCTTTGGGGTTAATGAACTTCCAGCCATCCGAGTTGATGAAATTTGCTGCTGTGATATTTGCAGCAAGCTATACCGTTCAACGTCAGGAATATCTCCATTCCTTTGTAAAGGGCATGCTACCAATGGGTATTGCAGTTGCCCTGGTGGGTGGTCTATTGATGGCTGAGCCAGATATGGGCGCATTCGTAGTGGTTGCCTTGATTGCATTCGGCATTCTCTTTTTGGGCGGTATCAATGCTAAATTATTTGGCGGCTTGATCCTAGTTGGTTTGATGAGTGGCGCAACCATGATTGCGCTCTCTCCATTTCGTCGTGGACGCATGCTGGCCTTTATGGATCCATGGCAAGTAGATAACGCTGCCAATAAAGGCTATCAGTTAACCCATTCATTGATGGCATTTGGTCGGGGCGAATGGTTTGGTACAGGACTTGGCGGTAGCGTAGAAAAATTGCATTATTTACCAGAAGCGCATACCGATTTCATTATGGCTGTGATTGGCGAAGAGTTGGGATTTGTTGGTGTGGTGGTAGTGATTTTCTTGTTTTATTGGATCATACGTCGTGCCTTCTTAATTGGCCGCACTGCTTTGCAGTTGGATCGTAGCTTTGCTGGACTTGCTGCTAAAGGTGTTGCTATTTGGATTGGTTGGCAAGCCTTCATCAATATGGGCGTGAACCTTGGGTTGTTACCAACGAAAGGCTTGACTTTGCCATTGGTAAGTTATGGCGGTTCTGGCATTTTGATGAACGCAGTTGCCATTGCAATGTTGCTGCGTATTGATTTTGAAAATCGCATCCTCATGCGTGGAGGGAAGCTTTGACTAAACCCTCAATCTTGGTGATGGCTGGTGGTACTGGTGGACATATCTTTCCAGGCCTCGCTGTCGCTGAATATTTGCGGGTATGCGGCTGGAAGGTCTCTTGGTTGGGTAATCAAGCGGGCATGGAGTATCGCCTCGTGAAGTCTTGTGATTTCCCATTTGAGGCGGTCGAGTTCGGCGGTCTACGTGGCAAGGGATTAAAGGCAAAGTTGATGCTACCTATTAATCTTATGCGCGCTTGCTATCAAAGTTGGAAGATTATGCGTCGCCTAAAACCGAATGTGGTTTTAGGTATGGGTGGTTATATTACTTTCCCTGGTGGTTTAATCACGAAAGTTCTGAAACGTCCATTGGTTTTGCATGAAGCGAATTCAGTAGCTGGTAGTGCTAATCGTGCGTTGAGCAAAATTGCAATGCGGACTCTCACTGGGTTCCCCAACACAATGGATCATGCAGAGTGGGTAGGCAACCCGATTCGGGAAGAGTTTGATCACATGCTGGCGCCTGCAGCACGTTATGACCAGCGCCAAGGGCCTTTATCTATCTTGGTAGTAGGTGGTAGCTTGGGTGCTGCTGCCCTTAATGAAAGTATTCCGGCTGCGCTGGCATTAATTCCAGCAGAGTCACGTCCCAAAGTGATTCATCAGGCGGGCGATAAGCATTTAGTAGATCTACAGCAGCGATATGCTGGCTTAGGTGTAACGGCAGATATTCGCCCCTTTATTAATGACATGCCAACCGCGTATTCACAGGCCGATGTAGTGATTTGCCGTTCAGGTGCCATGACAGTTTCTGAAATAGCAGCTTGTGGTGTTGCATCTTGCCTTATTCCATTCCCATTTGCAATCGATGATCACCAAACTGCGAATGCAAAATTCTTATCAAATGCTAACGCAGCAGTTTTATTGCCGCAGACGTTACTGAATCCACAAGATTTAGCAATGATGATTCAGAACTTTAATCGCACAGAATTAAAAGAGATGGCATTACGTGCGCATGCTTTAGCAAAGCCACATGCTACCCAGCGTGTAGCTGAGGTATGCGCAGATTATGCGGGGGTGGGAATATGAAAAATATCGTTCAGCAAATTCACTTCATCGGTATCGGTGGTGCTGGCATGAGCGGTATTGCTGAGGTGCTATTGAACCTGGGTTACCAAGTTTCAGGGTCAGACTTAGCGGATAGCGCAGTCACTAAGCGTCTGAGAGAATTAGGTGCAATTATTCATATTGGGCATGATCCTAAAAATATTGGTACGGCAGAGGCAGTAGTCATTTCCACCGCTGTTGCAGGCAATAATCCAGAAGTTTTGGCTGCACGCGCGGCGAAGGTACCAGTGATTCAGCGCGCAGTCATGTTAGGTGAGTTGATGCGCCTGAAACAGGGTATTGCAATTGCTGGCACACACGGCAAAACAACTACTACCAGCTTGGTTGCATCCGTTTTAGCTGAAGGTGGTCTAGATCCCACATTTGTGATCGGCGGCAAACTCAATTCTGCAGGTGCCAATGCGCGCTTGGGGCGTGGAGATTTTATTGTGGTTGAGGCGGACGAATCAGATGCCTCCTTCTTGCAATTATTTCCAGCTATGGAAGTGGTAACCAATATTGATGCTGATCATATGGATACTTATCAGCACGATATGGCTAGATTGAAACAGGCATTTGTTCAATTCATTCAGCGCATGCCTTTTTATGGTGTAGCAGTACTTTGTATTGATGATGCTAATGTGCGCGACATTATTCCGTTTGTATCTCAGCCAGTACTTCGCTATGGTTTATCAGGGGATGCAGATATTCGCGCAAGTAATGTTCGTGCGGATGGTACACAGATGCACTTCACGGTTGACCGTCGTACTGTGCGTAGGCATGGCAATAAACCAGGCCCACTAAATATCACCCTGAATTTACCAGGCTTGCATAACGTCTGCAATGCCTTGGCTGCTATTGGTATAGCAACAGAGTTGGGTGTGGGTGATGAAGCAATTATGAAAGCCCTGTCTGAGTTTGGTGGTGTTGGTCGTCGCTTCCAGCGCTATGGAGAGATTCCTTTGGCATCTGGCGGTAGCTTTACCTTGATCGATGATTACGGCCATCACCCAGTGGAAATGGCTGCAACCTTAGCTGCAGCGAGAGGTGCTTACCCAGATCGTCGCTTGGTCTTAGCATTCCAGCCGCACCGCTTTACTAGAACGCGTGATTGCTTCGGTGAGTTTGTTCAAGTCCTCAAAAATTTTGACGCTTTGGTGCTGACTGATGTGTATCCAGCGGGCGAAGCAAAAATTCTAGGGGCTGATAGTAAGAGTTTAATAAAGGCCGCAATTGCTGAAGACAAGAATTCTAAAGTTTTATTGGATTCAAGTGCAGTTGCTTATGCTGCAAACGTGGCAGAGATGCCAGAAAAATTAAGTCAGGTTTTAAAAGATGGGGATGTATTAATTACGATGGGTGCGGGATCAATTTCTGCTTTGCCACATACGCTGTCGGAGGCAAAGAATGTCTAAGGTAGGTGCTAATTTGATTTCCTGGGGTGATCGCGTTAAGTCCAGCTTGGCTGGCCTAGATCTTAAGTCGTTAGGACGTGTTGGTGTTTTGCTTGGCGGGAAATCAGGCGAACGAGAGATTTCTCTTATGTCAGGTAATGGCGTATTAGAGGCTTTGCGCGCAAAAGGGGTTGATGCCCATGCTTTTGATACGGGTTTGCGTTGCCCTACCGAAATAGTAAAAGAAAACTTCGATCGTGTATTCATTTCCTTGCATGGCCGCTTTGGTGAAGACGGAACCATCCAAGGATTGCTGGAGTTGTTAGGGTTACCTTATACGGGTAGTGGTGTTTTGGCCTCTGCTCTAGCAATCGACAAAATTGTCACTAAGCAAGTCTGGATTAGTAATGGACTTGCTACTCCTGAGTATGTAGAGTTAACTGCTGATAGCAATTGGAATGCAGTCGTGAAGCACCTGGGCTTGCCTTTGATTGTGAAGCCAGCAAATGAAGGATCTTCTTTGGGTTTAACGAAAGTAAAGTCCGCAGAAGAGTTGCCCGCTGCTTACAGGCTTGCAGCTGGATTAGACAAAAAAGTGATTGCAGAGACTTGCATCATTGGTGATGAATTAACTTGCCCAATAGTTGGTCAGGGTAATACGGCTGAAGCATTACCGGTGATCAAAATTATTCCGCCTCAAGCAAATTACGATTTTCATAATAAGTATTTTTCTGATGAAACTCAGTACTTATGCCCTACCGGACTGGCACCTGAAGTCAATGCCGCCGTCCAGGAATTAGCTTTGGCCGCATATAAAGCTTTGGGTTGTCGTACATGGGGCCGTGCTGACGTAATGCTAGATCAAAAGACCGGTAAGCCTTACTTGTTGGAAATGAATACTTCTCCTGGTATGACTTCCCACTCTTTGGTGCCAATGGCTGCCAAAGCTGCTGGTATCGAGTATGCAGATTTAGTGCTTTGGTTACTCAGTCAAACGTTGCATCAAAAAGAGGATGCTGCTGCATGAGCAACTTCATGGATCGCTTCGGTGAAATTTTCTCTATGTTGATGTCTCCGCTTTGGAATCATGCGGAGCGCATGGAGAAGCTGAGTCGTTTCTTGCTGCGCTGCTTTGTGGTAATGCTCGTCATTGGTATTTTGGTTTGGCTAAGTCAGCGACCAGTTTTCGCTTTGAAGCAGATTCAGATTGAGCCAGTTACTGGCCAAATATTGAAACACATCAACAAGCCTATTGTTAAGCAACAAGTTTTAGCAATAGTGCAGGGTAATTTTTTCAGTGTTCGTTTGGAAGATGTGAAGCGAGGCTTTGAAAGTATGCCTTGGGTACGACACGCCAATGTCCGCCGTGTTTGGCCAAATGGTTTAGTGGTGAGTATTGAAGAGCAGAAGCCTTTTGGTACCTGGGGTGGCGCTGAGAGTCGTATCCTAATGAATACCCATGGCGAGCTCTTTACTGGACGCGTTACTGAGGTGAGTGAGGATGTGCGTTTAGTTGACTTTTCTGGCCCTGAAGATGCGAGCAAAGAAGTGATGAGTCTTTATGAAAAAGCCAACAACTGGTTTAAACCATGGGGTTCAGAAGTCACTAGCCTTGCTCTGACTGAGCGCTACGCATGGCACGTCAAGCTCTCAAACGGAATGAAAGTAGAGTTTGGCCGCGATGAGGAAAGCTCCGATAAAAATTTAACGGAAGAACGTGTGGCGCGTTTATTTAAATATTGGCCACAAGTACAAGAGAAGTGGGCGAATCGAGTAGATGCAGTCGATTTGCGATATGCAAATGGTTTTGCGGTTCATCTTGCTTCTGCAAGCTTGAAAAAGAATGAAGTAGATGGCAAAAAAAGTGAGCTGAAGCAATGAGGAATGGTAATGAGTAAAGACAATCGCGATATTTTGGTTGGTTTAGATATTGGAACTTCCAAGGTGGTTGCCCTGGTTGCTGAATTAGCTCCGGATGGTCAATTCAACGTAGTGGGTGTTGGTCAAACTGCATCGAAGGGACTAAAGAAGGGTGTTGTAGTCAATATTGAGGCAACCGTTCAGTCGATTCAGAAGGCGCTTGAAGAGGCTGAGGTAATGGCCGATCGCCAGATTGTCCAAGTATTTACAGGTATCGCGGGTAACCACATTGTGAGCTTTAACTCCAGCGGTATGGTTGCAATACGCGACAAAGAGGTTGGTTCTGGTGATGTTGAGCGCGTATTGGAGACGGCTAAAGCAATCAACATTCCAACAGATCAACAGATTTTGCACATCCTGGTTCAAGAATTCATTATTGATGGCCAAGAAGATGTACGCGAGCCAATTGGTATGAGCGGTCTTCGCTTAGAGGTGAAGGTACATATTGTTACTGGCGCCGTAAGCGCAGCACAAAATATTGTGAAGTGTGTGCGTCGTTGTGGCCTCGAAGTGAATGACCTCATCTTGCAGCCTTTGGCATCTAGCTTGGCGGTATTAACCGAAGATGAGAAAGAGCTTGGTGTGGTATTGGTTGATATTGGCGGTGGTACAACCGATATTGCAATTTATTGCCAGGGTTCGATTCGTCACACAGCAGTGATTCCTATTGCGGGCGATCAGATCACTAATGACATTGCGATGGCATTACGTACACCAACAATTGATGCGGAAGATTTGAAGATTGCACACGGCATTGCTCGTCAAGAGATGGCTGATCCAACCGCAATGATTGATGTTCCTGGTGTGGGTGATCGTGAGCCACGCCCGATGTCTAAGCAAGCATTAGCTGCAGTCATTGAGCCGCGTGTTGAAGAGTTATTTACGTTGGTAAGAGGGGTAGTGCGTGACTCCGGTTACGAAGATATGGTTTCTTCGGGAATTGTTTTAACAGGTGGCACCGCATTAATGCCGGGCATGGTGGAGTTGGCAGAACAAGTCTTCCTAAGGCCTGCCCGTATTGGTACCCCTGAATACCGTGGCCATCTCCATGAAGTCTTACGTAGTCCCAGATATGCCACCAGCATAGGTTTGCTGATGGAAGGCCAAGCGCAGTTATTACGCGGTCGTCGTGTTTCTCAATCAGGCGCGTTGCAAGGTGTTATATCGCGCATGAAAGAATGGTTTGCAGGAAATTTTTAAGTTTTTTTCGTCGTCGTCAATGTAGTACATATTTACCTAGGAGGGTATATGGAATTTGAAATGTTAGATCAAGAAACAGCTGGCAAGACCATTATTAAAGTGGTTGGAGTCGGTGGCGCTGGTGGCAATGCTGTCCAGCACATGATCCGTCGCGGTGTTAACGGCGTAGAGTTCATTTGCATGAACACCGATGCTGGCGCTTTACAGCGTTCTGAGGCATCTGTGAATTTGCAACTGGGTTCTAGCGGATTAGGCGCTGGTGCCAAACCAGAAATCGGCGCAGCTTCTGCTGAAGAAGCACGTGCTCGCATTGCCGATACATTACAAGGCGCCCACATGGTGTTCATCACTGCTGGTATGGGTGGCGGCACAGGAACTGGAGCGGCCCCAATCGTGGCTCAAGTAGCTAAAGAAATGGGCATTTTGACGGTTGGTGTCATTAGTAAGCCCTTTGACTTTGAGGGTGTAAAGCGCTTGAAGGTTGCTGAAAATGGTGCAGCAGAGCTTGAGTCATATGTAGATTCATTGATTGTTGTGCTTAATGAAAAACTCTTTGAAGTGATGGGTGAAGATGCTGAGTTCGATAAGGCATTTGCTTGTGCCGATGATGTGTTACATAACGCAGTATCTGGCATTGCAGAAATCATCAATGTTCAGGGCTTGATCAACGTTGACTTTGAAGACGTTAAAACAGTAATGGGTGAGCAAGGTAAAGCCATGATGGGAACGGCAACTGTTTCTGGCATGGACCGTGCACGCTTAGCTGCTGAAGCTGCGGTGGCATCACCATTGCTTGAAGGTGTTGATCTGTCAGGTGCACGTGGCGTATTGGTAAACATTACAGCTAGCCGTTCATTGAAGTTATCTGAGACTCGCGAAGTCATGGCAGCGATTCGTGGTTATGCCGCTGATGATGCAACCGTAATCTTTGGTACCGTTTATGATGAAAGCCTAGGCGATGCCTTACGTGTAACTGTGGTTGCTACTGGTTTGAATAATCCTCAAGCACGTAAAAACAACCAACCTGAAGTGGTTTGGAGACAAGCTACTGGTACTCATGATGCAATGCCAACGATGGCAGACCTCAATAGCTTTGCTCCTGCTAGCGCATCAGCAGCAATGAGCAAGATCAGTGTGGATTCTGCTTTAAGTACTAGCGCAGGTTTGGCTCTCACTGGAACAGGTAGTGCTCCAGCAATGGCAACTCAATCGGCAAGTACTGGTGTTGACTATAGCCAATATGACTTGCCACGGGTTTTTCGTAGCTCTCGTGAGGCGACTCCTGCGCCTACATTAGGTGCGGATAGTTCTCCTCAGGCTAAATCTATGTTGGACAAAGGGGCTGATTACTATGAAATCCCAGCCTTTTTACGTAAACAAGCAGATTAATTAACTGCTTAATACAATAGGTAATTGCGAAATGCCAGCGCGGCGCCCCTCCGGACGACGAATCCCGCGCTTGCGTTGGCATGCTTACTAACAATTATTTATTGGAGATGTCATGATTGCTGTTGGACAAAAATTACCGAACGCTACTCTTTATGAATTTATGAATGAAGAGACCGAAGGCTGCTCCTTAGGGCCAAATGCTTTTGAAGTTGAAAAGCTAGTAGCTGGCAAAAAGATTGTGTTGTTTGCATTGCCTGGTGCATTTACACCAACTTGCTCTGCTAAGCACGTGCCCGGTTATGTTGAGCACTACGATGCGATTAGAGCTAAAGGCGTTGACGAGATTTGGTGTGTTTCTGTAAATGACCCATTTGTGATGGGCGCATGGGGACGCGATCAAAAGGTTGGCAAAAAGATTCGCATGTTGGGTGATGGCAGTGCTGAGTTCACCAAAAAGCTTGGTTTAGAGTTAGATCTAACTGCTCGTGGTTTTGGTGTTCGCTCAGATCGTTATGCCATGATTATTGAAGATGGTGTTGTAAAGTCTCTTGACCGCGAAGCTCCAGGTAAGTTTGAAGTGAGTGATGCCGCTTCCATCTTGAAAAAGCTGTAATTCAAACTCTAATATAACTAATACCCCCTGAATTTAAAATCCAAATATGATGAAGCAACGCACCATTGCCACTCCGGTTAAGACCGTGGGGATTGGCTTGCACTCTGGTCGCAAGGTGACGATTTCTATCAAGCCTGCACCAGTAAATTCAGGGGTTCAGTTTGTTCGGGTGGATACACCTGAACAGTCAGTGGTTCCTGCAACCGCTTTAGCTGTATGTGACACAAGATTGGCTTCTGTTATTCAGAAGGATGGTGTGCGTGTATCTACCGTGGAACATTTACTTTCAGCCTGTGCAGGTCTTGGCCTCGATAATTTATTGATAGAGCTTGACGGTGAAGAGGTGCCTATCATGGATGGTAGTGCCGCTTCATTCTTATTCTTAATTGAATCTGCTGGCATTGCAGAGCAAGATGCGCCACGTCAATTTGTAGTGATTAAAAAACCAGTAGAGGTTCGCGAGGGCGATAAGCTTGCTCGCTTAGAACCATTCTTTGGGTTTAAGTTAGATTTTACGATTGACTTCAAGCATCCGGCGGTAGATAAAACAGGGCAACGCTTTGCGGTTGATTTTGCAGAACAAGCTTACCGTAGTGAAATTGGTCGTGCACGTACTTTTGGATTTGCGCACGAAGTAGAAGCATTGCGAGAAATGGGATTAGCGCGTGGCGGTAGTTTAGATAACGCAATTGTTTTAGATGAGCACCGCATTTTGAATAACGAAGAACTTCGTTATGAGGATGAATTTGTGCGGCACAAAATTTTAGATGCGATTGGTGATCTGTATCTCATCGGACACCCTATTGTGGGAGCTTATATTGCCGAAAAATCAGGCCACGCTCTCAATAACGCACTTTTGCGGAAGCTTTTGGAAGACCCTAGCTCTTATGAAATCAGCTCCTTTGCTGAAAATAAGGCTCCAGGCGCTTATTCCCAGGAAAGCCAGCCCCTCTTTTTCTAAGGGGCCCGAAGTAGTTTTCGTCTACTTTGGTTTATTTTTCAACAGCTTCTCGATGGAGGAGCGTAAACCAGAGTCAGGCCCTAACTTCTCTAATAGGGACTCCCAGGATTTTTTGGCAACCTCATTTAGCCCTTTTGGCTTTTCACGCTGATCTTGGCGAGGTTTAACTTCCCAAGCGGGTGGAGCGGGTTTTACTCGCACCTTTATTGCCTTGCAGGATAAGCCAGATTTACCTAACTCATTGATTAGACTAGGTAATATTTGCTGTAAGCGACTGGCGATGCTCGCACTGCTGACCAGTAAAAATAGCTCATCCTGTGAGCCAGAGCGCCAACCAGCTTCAATTTTTGGGCTCAGATGGTTTAAATCAAGCTTCGTTAGGGCTGAGTTAATAATTGTCTTGAGTTTGGCTAGATCTTCGGTTTTAGCCAAAATTCCCCCAAGACCATCGGATTCACGTAGGTAATCCATCCAGTCGTGAGCTGAGGGCTTGCGGGATGATTTGGGGCTAAAGTTCATAAAAAATGGGCTTGCGGGTGATAAACTCAAGGACTTAATTTTCTTCAATATCCCATGGTAATCGGTCTTCTTAAAACCCTGGTCGGCAGTCGTAACGACCGCCTCTTAAAACAGTATCGCAAAGTCGTTGCTAAGGTCGCCACTTTTGAGGCGAGCCTGCAATCTTTGAATGACTCTGCACTTGCTGCAAAAACTGCAGAATTCAAGTCACGCCTTGCCGCTGGAGAGTCCTTAGATGATATTGCTGCAGAAGCATTTGCGGTAGTTCGTGAGGCTAGTACACGCGTCATGAAGATGCGCCACTTTGATGCGCAGATTCTGGGTGGTCTAGCCTTGCATCAAGGCAAGATTGCCGAGATGGGTACAGGCGAAGGCAAAACCTTAACAGCCACTCTTCCGGTCTATTTGAATGCTTTAACTGGTAAAGGTGTTCATGTTGTTACGGTGAATGATTATTTAGCGCAGCGTGATGCTGAATGGATGTCTAAGTTGTATAACTTCTTGGGTATGAAGGTAGGTGTGAATCTATCTCAAATGGATCACACCACTAAGCAAGAAGCTTATGCCGCTGATATTACTTACGGCACTAATAATGAATTTGGCTTCGATTACTTACGCGACAACATGGTTCAGGATTTGGATCAGCGCGTTCAACGCGGTTTGGCTTATGCGATCGTTGACGAAGTCGACTCCATTCTGATTGATGAAGCTCGTACCCCATTAATCATTTCTGGTCAGGCTGAAGATCACACCGATCTTTATGTCAAGATTAATGCTCTGCCATCTCATTTAGAGCGTCAAATTGGCGAAGAGAAGGCTGATGGCACAGGTGTCGAGAAACCAGGCGACTACTGGGTAGACGAGAAGTCTCAGCAGGTTTATTTGACCGAACAAGGTCATGACAAGGCTGAGTCTATATTGGTTCAATTGGGCGCGCTCAATGATGGCGAATCTCTCTATGCGCCACAAAATATTACTTTGATGCATCACGTGTACGCTGCTCTGCGCGCACACACTCTCTATCACCGCGATCAACAATACGTTGTTCAGAGCGGCGAAGTCATCATCGTGGATGAATTTACTGGCCGTTTAATGCAAGGTCGTCGTTGGTCTGATGGATTGCATCAAGCTGTTGAAGCCAAAGAAGGGGTGCAGATTCAGAATGAGAATCAAACTCTAGCGACAATTACTTTCCAAAATTATTTCCGCATGTATGGCAAGCTAGCCGGTATGACCGGTACTGCCGATACTGAGGCGTATGAATTTAAAGAAATCTACAACTTGGAAACAGTTGTGATTCCGCCAAATCGCATTAGCCAAAGAAAAGATAAGCAAGATCAGATCTACAAGTCATCTCGCGAACGCTATGACGCGGTGATTAAAGATATCGAAGATTGTTTTGAACGTGGCCAGCCAGTATTAGTTGGTACCACTTCGATTGAAAACTCTGAGTTGATTGCGAATCTATTGGATCAACGCAAATTACCGCATCAAGTTTTAAATGCAAAACAGCATGCTCGCGAAGCAGAAATTATTGCTCAAGCTGGTCGGCCAAAAATGATCACAATTGCTACTAATATGGCTGGCCGTGGTACTGATATCGTGCTTGGCGGCAACGTTGGCAAACAGTCTTCATTGATTGAGGCTGATAGCGCTATAGCTGATGCTGATAAAGCAGCCAAAATTAAGCAGCTGCAGGATGAGTGGCAAAGTATTCACAATCAAGTTCTAGTTGCTGGTGGTTTGCATATCATTGGTACCGAGCGACACGAGAGTCGTCGTATCGATAACCAGTTAAGAGGTCGATCAGGCCGCCAGGGTGATCCTGGCTCTTCCCGCTTCTACCTTTCATTGGATGATCCGCTGCTACGTATCTTTGCAGGCGATCGTTTACGTTCAGTGATGGAGCGTCTCAAGATGCCTGATGGCGAGCCGATTGAAGCGGGTATGGTGACGCGCTCTATTGAGTCTGCTCAACGCAAGGTTGAGGGTCGCAACTTTGATATTCGTAAGCAATTGCTGGAATATGACAACGTTGCTAATGATCAGCGTAAAGAAACTTACCGCCTCAGAAATGAAGTGCTTGAGAGTGCTGATATTGGCGAGTTAATTGCTAATTTGCGCGAAGATGTTTTACGTTCCGTTTGCTCGGTTTATGTTCCTCTGGAGTCTATGGAAGAGCAGTGGGACCTAGTTGGGCTGGAAAACGTTTTAGCCAGTGAGTGGGGCCTCACAATTGACCTCAGAAATTGGGTTGAAGGTGCCGAGACTGTAGATGATGCAGAAATCGTTGACCGTGTATTGCAGTCCGCTAAAGAAGCTTACGATGCAAAGGTCGAACTCTCTGGTCGTGAATCTTTTGCAGGCTTTGAGCGCTCCGTTCTCTTGTATAGCTTGGATAGCCACTGGCGTGAGCACTTGGCTGCTTTGGATCATTTGCGGCAGGGTATTCATTTGCGCGGTTACGCGCAGAAAGATCCTAAGCAAGAGTACCGCCGTGAAGCATTTGAGCTGTATGGTGAATTGCTCAATGTCATCAAAAATGACGTTGTGAAAAACATCATGACGGTTCAGATTCGTAGTGCCAATGAATTAGATCAGGCATCCGAGTCGATGAATGACGATTTGGCTAAGCTTTCTGATGTCCAGTATCAGCATGCCGATCCCGAGAAAGAGGTTGCTGGATCAACAGGTGATCGTGGTGCCGCTATTGATATTCAGCCTGCACCTCTGCGCACAGGTCCAAAGGTGGGTCGCAATGATCCTTGTACGTGCGGTAGCGGTAAGAAGTACAAGAACTGCCACGGCGCCTTAGCTTAGATTTTTAATCTTCACACGACAGTGCTTCAGTGGCTCAGATTTATCTGGGCCATTTTTCTTGGTGGAATCCCTAATCATTTAATACCCCTAGAGACCCTGAGATCTGTCATGATTTGTAGGCAGAAAACATTTGCTTTGTCTGCAAAATCTCAAATTTAACTAAGGGGGCGTTATGGCCGTGTCTTTTACTCTCAATGGTAAAGCCGTTAATTTCGATGGGGATCCTGAAACACCGATTCTCTGGGTTTTACGAGACCATTTAGATGTCACGAGTCCAAAGTATGGCTGTGGCGCAGGACTTTGTGGTGCATGCACCGTTCACTTGGAGGGTGCCGCCATCCGTTCTTGCTCTACCCCAGTATCTGTTGCGGGCGGTAAGTCAGTTACTACTCTCGAGGGCTTAACGGCAAAAGTTGGGAAAGCACTTCAAGACGCTTGGATCGAGTTCGATGTGCCTCAGTGTGGATATTGTCAGACTGGCCAAATGATGTCTGCAGCCGATTTATTGGCAAAGAAAAAACAGCCTAGTAGTGAGGATATTAAAAATGCCATGAGCGGAAATATTTGTCGCTGCGGTACCTATTCCCGTATCGAAAAAGCAGTCAAACGCGCTGCAGATAAATTGGCATAAAGGGTAAAGATCATATGAAAAATCAATCTTTAAAAAGCAACAGCCGTCGTCAATTTATTCAGCAAAGTGCTGCGCTTGGCGGTGCCTTTGTTGTCGGGATGCATCTGCCGATGACAAGTGAGGCTGCTTTAGGGGATGTTGCAAAGCCTGCCTTAGCAAACGCTTGGGTGCAAATTACTCCCAATAATCAAATTACCCTCATTTGTGCTCGCTCTGAGATGGGTCAGGACGTATATACCTCTTTGCCAGCCTTGCTAGCTGAGGAATTAAACTTACCTCTCTCAATGATTCAGGTGCAGATTGCCGGAGTTGCTCCTGTTTATATTAATGCGATGTTGGGTGGCCAAATTACTGGAGGCTCAACTTCAGTTCGTGAGGCCTTCGATAAATTAAGAACTGCTGGAGCTGCAACTCGTACAGTCTTAATTCAGGCCGCAGCCCAACGTTGGAACGTTTCTGCTGCCGACTGTAAAGCTATGAATGGCAAGGTAACCCATTCAGGTGGCAAGTCAGCTACCTATGGTGAATTGGCTGCAGATGCAGCTAAGCTACCCCTTCCAGAAAAACCAACCCTAAAGTCGCCTGCGAATTTTATGGTGATTGGCAAAGAAACAATGCGTCGCTTGGATACGCCAAGTAAAGTTGCTGGTAAAGCAGTTTATGGAATTGACGTCAAGATTCCGGGTATGGCAATTGCATCCTTAGCGCAATGCCCTGTTATTGGAGGTACGCCTACATCCTTTGATGCTTCCGCTGCAATGAAGGTAACTGGAGTGATTAAAGTTGTCCAGATTTCGGATGGCGTTGCAGTATTGGCTAAAGATTTTTATACAGCGCGTAAGGGTAGGGATGCCCTGAAAATTACCTGGAATGAAGGCTCTAATGCGAACCTGAGCAATGCTGTTGTTCGTAAATCCTTAGAAGAAGGTTTATCTAAAAAAGGTGCTGTGATTAAAACAGTGGGTGATGCTAACGCTACCGTTGTAAATGGCAAGCCGTTGAGTGCCCAATACTTTTTGCCATACTTAGCCCACTCCACTATGGAGCCTGTGAACTGCTCTGCTGATGTATCTAATGGCAAGTGCAGAATTATTGGCCCAATTCAGTTTCAGCAAGGTGGGCAGGCGGTAGCTGCAGCTGCTGCTGGGGTTAAGCCAGAAGATGTCACGATTGAAACCACCTTCCTGGGTGGTGGGTTTGGCCGCAAGTTGGAGCTGGACTTTATTCGTCAAGCCGCTGAAATTTCTAAGGCGGCTGGCATGCCAGTCAAGATGCTCTGGACTAAGGAAGATGACATTACTCATGACTTCTATCGTCCTATGAGTGTTCATAAGGTGGATGGAATCTTGGGCGCCAATGGTCAGTTGGCTTCCTTGAAAGCCAAAATGGTTTCTCAGTCAGTGACAGCACGAGCCTTTCCTGGTTTTGTGAAAGATGGTTTTGATCCATTCATGGTGGAAGGCTCGAACAATATTACCTATGAGATTCCCAATCTAGAAATTACTAACGTGATTACGGATACCGGACTTCGAGTAGGTTATTGGCGCTCAGTAAGTAATGCTCTCAATGCATTTGCAATTGAGAGTTTTGTGGATGAAGCTGCTAAAGCTGCTGGTAAAGACCCTGTTGCATATCGGATGGCATCTTTAAGTAAGCACCCACGAGCAAAGGCTGTTCTTGAGTTGGCGGTGAAAAAGTCTGGATATGTTCCTGGCAGCAAGCGTTTTGGTGTTGCACAGATGGAGTGTTATGACACTTATTCTGCTTGCATACTTGAATTGGATCCTGCTGCTAAGGAGACCAAGGTTAAGAAAATTACGTTCGTTTCTGATTGTGGAATTACGGTACATCCTGATCAAGCAAGGGCGCAGCTCACTGGTGGCGTGATTTACGGCTTGAGTGCAGCCTTGAGCAATGAAATCACGATTGAGAATGGCCGAGTCCAGCAGAATAACTTCAACAACTATCCTAGCTTGCGACAAAATCAAGTGCCAGTAGTTGAGGTGCATTTGGTGCCAAGTCAGGAGAAGCCGGGTGGTTTGGGTGAGGTTGGAGTGCCTTTAGTGGCCCCAGCCCTAGTAAATGCAATCGCCGCAGCAACTGGCAAGCGGATTCGGGAGTTGCCAATCAAGGCATAGTATCTGTAATGGGGTTTAACCAATAAAGCGCGCCCAGAAGGTGCGCTTTATTTTTAAGCCTCATCTACAATTATCAGACTATGACTGTTAACTTACCCCTCCCCCAAAAAGCCGAATTAAAGCCTATTAAAGGTTTTGAGATGGGCATCGCCGAAGCTGGTATTAAGAAGGCAAATCGTAAAGATTTATTGGTGATGACTTTAGCTCCTGGTTCCCAGGTCGCTGGCGTTTTTACTCTAAATCGCTTTTGCGCTGCTCCAGTGCAAGTTTGTCGCGAGCATTTGGCGCAAGAGGGTCGTAATGGTGAAATCCGAGCCCTCGTGGTGAATACCGGCAATGCTAATGCTGGGACTGGTGAATCTGGTATGAAGCACGCCTTAGAAACCTGCGCAGCTTTGGCTAAGGATCTGAAGATTCATCCAGGGCAGATTCTGCCATTCTCAACTGGGGTCATTCTTGAGCCGCTCCCGATTGAGAAAATTATTAGCGCTTTGCCAAAGGCAGTGGCAAACCTTAGCGAGGACAATTGGTTTGATGCGGCTGAAGCCATCATGACTACGGATACTCAGCCTAAAGCTACTTCAGCAACTGTGCAAACACCTGCAGGATTGGTGACCATTACCGGTATCTGTAAGGGCGCTGGCATGATTCATCCCAATATGGCAACCATGTTGGGATTTATTGCTACTGATGCTGGATTTGCGTCTGGCCTCTTGAGTGGTCTTACTCGTGAGATAGCGGACCTTTCATTTAATGCGATCACCATTGATGGTGATACATCCACTAATGATTCTTTCATCATTATGGCGACGGGTCAGTCGTCAGTGCAAATTCAATCAGCGAACGAACCTAGTTATGCGATCTTGCGAGATGCATTAATTGCATTAGCTAGAAAGCTAGCGCAAATGATTGTGCGCGATGGCGAAGGGGCAACTAAATTTATGACGATCGAAGTGCTTGGTGGAAAGACTCCTGAGGAGTGCCGCTTGGTTGCTAAGGCAGTTGCCCATTCCCCATTAGTAAAAACCGCTTTCTTCGCAAGCGACCCTAATTTAGGTCGCATCCTGGCAGCGATTGGCTACGCAGGCGTCACCGATTTAGATGTGGGTCGCGTACAAATGTGGCTGGGCGATGTTTGGGTTGCTAAAAATGGTGGGCGCAATCCTGATTATCTGGAAGCTGATGGTCAGAGGGTCATGCAGGCCCCAGAGATCACCGTCAAGATTGACTTGGGTCGCGGCAGCGCTACACAAACCATATGGACTTGTGACTTATCGCATGACTATGTATCCATTAATGCAGATTACCGCTCATAAAAGACCATCCGCAATATGAATGAAAAATTAGACCGTCTTTTAGACCATCTTGATACTTTTTTACCGAAGCCCCTGACTGAGGAACAGTGGAAATCTTCTACTGCATATAGATGGCGTCGACGTGATAGTATTTTTGGCAGCATTGGGTTTTTGCAGCCCGTCAAGTACGTTGCAGATATTACTTTTGAGGATTTACAAAATATCGATCGTCAGCGTGATGCCATCCGCGATAACACCAAAAACTTTATTCAGAAAAAGCCAGCTAATAATATTTTGTTGACTGGTGCCAGGGGAACTGGAAAGTCCTCGCTGATCAAAGCGAGCTTGCATGAGTTTGCGATCCAAGGCTTGCGCCTGGTTGAGGTTGAGAAGGAGCATTTGGCCGATTTAGCTGACATTACTGAGCTTTTGGCTGAGCGTCCAGAGCGCTTTATTATTTTTTGCGATGACCTCTCGTTTGAGGATGGTGAATCTGGCTATAAGGCTATGAAATCAGCTTTAGACGGCTCTGTCTCCGCGCAAGTCGACAATATTTTGATTTATGCCACCTCTAATCGTCGCCATTTATTACCTGAGTATATGAAGGATAACGAGACCTACGTTCATAACGATGATGGTGAAATTCATCCTGGTGAAGTGGTCGAAGAAAAAATTTCTTTATCAGAGCGCTTTGGTCTTTGGTTATCTTTTTATCCACCAAAACAAGATGAGTATTTGGCGATCGTGACGCATTGGTTGCAGCATTTTGGTTTAAGTGCTGCGCAAATTGAAGTGGCGCGTTCAGAAGCTTTGGTCTGGGCATTGGAGCGTGGCTCACGCTCTGGTCGTGTTGCTTGGCAATTTGCTAAGCATTGGGCAGGTTCAAAATCTTAAGATTTTTTGATGAGTGAAATCAATCGTCCAGTTACTGAAGTGGCAGCAGGAATCTTGCTGGATTCTGAAGGGCGCTATCTTTTAGGGCAGAGACCTGAAGGCAAACCCTACGCTGGTTACTGGGAGGTTCCGGGTGGGAAAATCGAAAAAGGGGAAACTGTTTTCGAGGCGCTAAAGCGTGAACTTCAAGAAGAGCTCGGCATTGATATTCAATCTAGTGAAGAGCTTACCGTTCTGGAGCATGATTACCCCCATGCCTATGTTCGCTTACATGTGAGCATTATTCGCGATTGGAGAGGAGTTCCCAAAGGTTGTGAGAATCAAGCCTTATCGTGGGAGTTACTTGCTGCCGAAAAGCCTAGTGTTGAACCCTTATTACCGGCCGCCTGGCCCATGCTGGAAAGGCTAAGAGCCCTTTTGACTTAAAACTGGCAGAGGGTGAGTTTGAATGGCACGTCAGCATTTACTAACTGTGCTTTTTTATCGCGTTCGGACTTTAAGAAGCGAACTGAGAGTAAATATTTATTTGCGCTAATTTCAGAAAACAAAGCATCGTCTTCTACGGCAATGCGCATTAACTGATACACCTTGCCCGATGGAGCTTGCTGAAAAGATCCATTGTGTGCGACCACATCTTTAGCCTCACCTGATTGACGTAACAGTCGTAAAAATAATTGGCATGCCTCATGCCATGGCAAGAGTGGCCCAACATATTTTTCAAGCAATTCACGCCGCTCAGATGATGGACTATTTTTCCAGGCATGATAACTAGGCAAATCAATTGGACTGGTGCCACCTGGAATATTTAATCTGGTGCGAATCGCATTTAACCATTCACTTTCTGTAATCACAGAGTTGGGTCTGCCTGTTGATTGATTAATACTGCTAGCAACGGAATCAATTTCTGAGAGAGTTTGTGTCAGCGCCTCTTGATCAACCTTTTGTGACGACTTCAATCCATTAAGTGCATATTTTTGACGCTCAAATTCTTTGAGTAGTAAAGACTTGATGTCACCGCGTGCACCGATGTCACCAAGATCAAACAAAACAGAGATGGCATTGTGGTGCAACTCTGGGTCATCAGAGCGGACAAAGTGGTTAAAGCGGGCGAACAAATACTCCAGTCGAAGCATGCTTCGAACTAATTCGTTAAAGGGGTATTCGTAAACAATCACAAGCCCATATTCTATGACGAACTGGTGCGATCTTTCTGAATCTGTAAGATTTTTTCGTTCAACTTTAAAACTTCAGTTTTTAAGTTCTCAGGAGAGCCCTGATTCTCAATGACCATATCCGCCCTGGCAATACGCTCTTCTCTGCTGGCTTGAGCCTTCAGAATTCTCTCTACCTCGTTTTTGGGTAATTTGCTGCGCTGCATCACTCGTTCAATTTGAGTTTCCTCTGGGCAGTCCACTACGACGAGGTAATCCAGAAGGAGTGCCCAATTACCTGATTCAATCAACAGGGGCACTACAAAAACAAGGTAAGGAACCTTTTTTTCTATCAGCCGTTTGGTTTGCCGAATGGATTCTTCCCTTATGAGGGGGTGGGTGATTGCTTCTAAAGATTGCCTAGCTACCGGCTCGGAAAATACTAGACTACGCATCTTGACTCTATCTAAAGCCCCGCTTGAGTCAATAAACTCAGAGCCAAACTGCTTTTGAATGAAGGGGATAGCCACTCCATTTGGGGCGGTGATCTGATGGGCGATGAGATCAGTGTCGACAATGCCCGCACCCAGTTGAGCGAGCTGATCGCTCACGGCAGTTTTTCCTGAGCCAATACCTCCAGTAAGACCTACAAAGGGTACATGCCCTTTTAGGATGTCTAGACCGGCTTGCTCAGAAGAAGAGTTTGTAGGGTTTGTGGCCATAACAACTCAATGATGCCAGCAATAGCCAGGAAAGGGCCAAACGGAAAAGCTGAGCGATGATTTTGTTTATTCCATTGCAGCCAAATAATGCCGCCAATCAGTCCGGTCAGGGAAGCCATTAGCAAAATACTGGGTAATGCAAACCAGCCAAGCCAAGCGCCCAAGGCTGCCAATAGTTTGGCATCACCCATTCCAACCCCATCTTGCTTTTTGACTATCCGATAAAGAAGATTGAGGAGCCAAAGACAGGTGTAGCCTAGGATCGCTCCAATGATTGCGTCTTGAAAAGAAATGAAGCGTTGATTTGAAAGGCTATTAAACAAGAGGCCCAGCAAGATGAGCGGTAAGGTGATGACATCAGGCAAACGAAAGGTGCGCAAATCGTAATACGCTAAGTACACCAAGATCGCTATCAGGCATATTCGGATCCAGTCGAGCAAGACAAAATTACCCATTAAACAATCTGTCCTAGGTTAAAGATGGGGAGATATAAGATTATGACCAGACTTCCAATAATGAGTCCAACGATAATGATTAACAAGGGCTCCAAGCTTTGGCTTAGGGTATTTAAGCGATTGCTTAATTGAGAGCCCAATATCGATGCGCGCTTTTGTAGCATTTCAGCGAGCGCACCACTTTCAGACCCTATTCGTAAGAGCTGCAATGTTTCCTGATCAAATAGCAGTCGTTTGGGATCTGCTTTTGTTATGGCATCTCCGAGTGACCAGCCACGGGTGAGGTGTTTGAATATATCAGCGCTGAAATCATGGCTGAGCCAGTGGTTGGATGATTGTGCGGTAACCCTCAATGCATCTGGAAGGGGTAATCCAGACTTTAGGAGATGACCTAATGTCCGGCACCAGTAGGTCAGGGTGGCCAATCTCAGGAGCTGGCCAATGATGGGTATAGAGAAGCTCAGTCGATCACAATATTTTTGAATTTTGGGAATCCTAGACCAAGCAAGGCTAAAGAGCGCAGCAAAGCCAAAGAGGGCTATCACTATTTCAAGGTAAAACGCTTCAAACCATGAGGATGCTTGAATTAACACTTTAGTCGGGGCTGGCAACTCGGCTTGAAAATGAGCAAAAACATCCTTAAAGACGGGCACAACCCAAATCATCATCACTATCACTAGAAGGCAAGAGCTAGTAAGAGTGATGGCGGGATAACTCATTGCCTGTTGAATTTTTCGACGCAATTCAATTTGGGCTTCAAGTTGCTGGCAAATGGTTTTTAGCGCCAGATGAAAGTCGCCAGTACGCTCACTGACGCGTATGAGATTAATAAATTCCATAGAAAATAGATTTTCTTGGGCGCGCAAGCATTGAGAAAAACTTTCACCTTTTTTGAGCTGGGTGTGAATGTTAGTCACCCAATGAATCCAGGCCTTTGGGGCGGTTGAATAAATGAGTTCAATCGCATTGAGGAGCGGTAGGCCTGCCTCTAGCAATGTTACTAGTTGCTCGGCAAAATGAAGTTGGTTCTGCTTGCTTAATGTCATGTGCCCACTTCTGCATTTAGGGCTGCTTGATTAATAAGGCCTGATTGCATATGAATTAATCCGGCATCTCGCATGCTAAGGTATGAAGTAGACGAGTTAAACAAATGGGTTTTGCTTAGTACTTCATGAACCCCAATGCGCCCAAGGTAGCCACTGCCTTTGCAGAATGAACATGGCACGTTATTTTTGATCTTAAATCCAAGACATTGAGCGCAGGTTTTACGAACGAGACGCTGTGAGCTGACGCTTAAGAGACAGGACTCCAGAGATTGTTGATCTACTCCTAGATGGCCAAGTCTAGGAACTGCTCCACAAGCATTGCGGGTATGCAAGGTGCTGAGAACAAGATGCCCAGTTTGAGCCGCCTGAATAGCAAGCTGAGCTGTAGCGGCATCACGGATTTCTCCAATCATGATGACATCCGGATCTTGTCGAAGAAGGGCGCGAATGATCGTTGCAAAATCCAACCCTGCCCGCGGGTGATAGGCCACCTGGTTGACTCCAGCAAGACGAATTTCAATGGGATCTTCTATTGAGCAAAGATTGCGATGATTTTGATTGAGCTGACGCAGGCAGCTATAGAGCGTTCGAGTCTTGCCGCTCCCAGTCGGCCCAGTCACTAAAATCAGCCCGTTGGATTGAGCAAGGGCTTGTTGAAATATCTCGAGTTGTTCCGAGAGCAGGCCAATGTCTTGAAGATCAAGCTCCTCTACGCAACTGGGCAGTATGCGAACAACCGCCTTCTCTCCATGAAGAGTTGGCAAGATTGAAACCCGGCAATCAATATTGGGCTTAGAAAAGTTATGGCCAATGCAAAGCCGTCCATCTTGCGGCAGGCGTTTTTCTGCAATATCTAAGCGCGCCAGAACTTTGATGCGTGTGATGAGGCGGTCATGAAATTCAATCGGGTAATGCGACTGTATTTGTAGCAGGCCATCGACCCGAATACGAATGAGTGTGGCTTGGACTCCAGCCTCTATATGAATATCACTCGCTCGAGCATCTAGGGCATATGTAGCGATTTCATACCAAGTGCGAATGATCAGTGAGTCATCAGCGTTAACGCTCAATCTTGTTCTGGAGTCCGAATGGCGGGACGATAAAGCTTCACTGTTTTAACACTATGCTCGTCAAATTGAACAATTTCCATGACGATGCCAGCAATGCGAATGCTGACATCATGATCGGGGATGGCCTCGAGTTTTTCGAGAATGAGTCCATTTAAGGTGCGCGGACCATTTAAAGGGAGGCTAAGGTTGAGTAAGCGATTCAGATCTCGTAGTGAGGCACCACCTGTTGCTAGATAGGTTCCATTGGGGAGCCAATGAGGATCAGTTGAGAGGTTGGAGAAAGAGGTCGTGAATTCCCCAATAAGTTCTTCGACGATATCTTCAAAAGTGACTAGTCCCAGAACTTCGCCATATTCATTTACAACCAAACTTAAGCGTTGTTGGTTATCTTGGAAAAATTGCATTTGCTGCAATACAGGGGTGCTACTCGGGATGAAGTAAGGCTCATTTAATAACACCTTAAAGTCTTCATGCTCAAGGTCGGTGTCACCTAGCAGAGTCAAGGCCTTTTTGACAGAAAGGATTCCGACAATACGTTCAGAGTCACCATCACAAACGGGTAATTTATTGTGATAGCAAGTCTCCAATTGTTGGACTACTTCATTAATAGGTCTTGAGAGATCCAAAACTTCAATCTTGGACCTGGGTGTCATCACATCATCAACAGTAATGTTTTCTAAATTGAATAAGTTGAGCAGGATGTTGCGATGATGATTGGAGACAAAACGATTTGACTCCAAAACGAGGCTGCGTAACTCTTCTTTACTCATAGCCCTGCTATCAGAAGAGGATTGCAGGCCAGATACTTTCATAAGACCAGAAACAAAGTTATTGATAAACCAAAGCAGCGGTTTCAATACAAAAGTCAGGGGCAAAATAAACCAGCCAACATTGGAGGCAATCTTTTCTGGAAAAGCGGCACCAATGACCTTCGGGGTAATCTCGCTAAAAATAATGATGAGTAGGGCAACAACTAAAGTAGCAATTGAGAGTACGAGACCACTATCACCAAAAATATGCAGAGCAATCCCCGTAACCAGAATAGGAAGAACGGTATTGATCAGGTTGTTCGAAATCAGCAGCACCGATAATAAGGAGTCAATACGCTTTAGGAGTCTGTCAGCTAGCGCTGCACCTGCATTGCCACCATTGGCCATTGCACGTAGACGGTGACGATTGGAGGACAGCATGCTGGTTTCTGCCATCGAGAAAAAGCCAGAGAGTGCAAGTAAAAATAGGACTAGAGCAACTTGGCCATAAAGCGGCCAATCGTCAAAAAAGGTGTCCATGAGGTCTGCCTGAAAAAAGTAAGGATGAGTCAATATAGCAAAGTGGCATTTCTCAAGCTATAGCCATGGAATAAATATCTGTCATCCCTCTTGTTTATTTATGTGAGAATCACTTGATATGGCTTCCATACCAACCCCTTTGAGCTCAAATGGCGCTAACTACTGTGTTATTGCGGCGCCTTTTGGATGTCTGGGCATTTCGACGGAAATGGTGGAGGGTAGCCTAATGCTTTCTAGAATGGATTATTTGCCAGCCAATACGGTTTTAATCGCTCCACAGAATCAGCTGGCTAAAGAGGTTGCGCGGCAGTGCATGGCTTACTTTCAGGATCCTCATTGGCAATTTGACTTACCCATAAAACCCGCGGGTACTGAGCACCAAAGAAAAGTGTGGACTAGTATCCAAGACATACCTGCTGGAAAAACAAGAACCTATGGTGATGTAGCTAAAAAGATCAAGAGTGGGGCGCGTGCAGTAGGCACAGCGTGCGGTGCCAATCCCTACCCCTTAATTGCACCATGCCATCGAGTCGTGTCAGCCCAAGGTATTGGTGGCTTTATGAAAGAAAACTCCCCAGGTCTGTATCGCCAAATTAAGCTCTGGCTTTTAAAGCATGAAGGCGCTTTGTAGGTTTGCTTATTTAGCGAGTGATCTGCTACTAAGGTTGAAAAAAATCTTCATCACCATATCGCTTTTAACGGCCCACTTTGTAAAGCCGTAGAAACTCATGACAGTGTTTCTAGAAAGTTTTACTTCATCTTTACTGTCGAATTCTTTACGATCTGCAACCTTTGACAGAGTCATTACCGCCAAACCAAAAGCCAAAAAGCAGAATCGTCTCATACCCTGTTCCTGTTTAGGAATCAACAGAATGTAATGCAGAGATTCCCGGAGCTTTTCATAGGCAAGCCTGAGAAGTGCTTCATGACTAACATTGATTGGCTTCCAGGAGACCCCGCGGGCCTTATCCTCTGGTGAGTCTTTAAGAATATTGGTCATTTGTAGTGCTTGACCAAATGCAATTGCCAAATTTTCATGCCCCGCCATTTTTTCTTTGAGGGCCTGGGAATGGTTGCTAAAGATGGTTGTTAGCAGTTCGCCAACTACCCCTGCCACGACATAGCAATATTGTTCAAACTCAGCAAGATCTTGAAGGCCGGCTTGGTTTTGTCTTCCATGGAAGCACGACATTCCTTCAGACATGATGGAAACGCAACGACTGACTGCTGCTTGATCCTGGGTAGAGCAGGTATGCAAAATTCGCAGAACAGTGGGTGTATGAGAAATTAAATCCAACTCATCTTGATTGCTGTAATTTTTTAATGCGTTGAGGCAGGGTGCAACAAATGCCTCAACTGGAGCCCTCTCAAGCACTGCATCCAAAAACAGCGCCGAAAGAGCTTGCTTGCTCTGTGGGCTTAAATCTGCGGCATCCTCAATAGTGTCAACAATGCGGCATAGCAAATAGGTGTTGCCGACTACCTTTTCGATACTTGGTGGTAGAAGTGGGATGGTAAGGGCAAAAGTACGCGAGACAGATCCCAAAATATCCTTTTGGTAGGCCAGATCGGCTGATGGACTCAATGTCGGGGATTGTTCGGGTGTTCTCACTCTTGAATTATGTCAGACCAATGCTCAACGTGGAGTGATCCAAATGGGTACTTTTTGCTAACTACCAAAAGTGACATAGCCATATAATTTCATCAAATTTCACAAGGAGTATTTGGGCGTGCTAATTTGGTTTGTCATTATTTACTGGGTTATCTCGGTCGGCATTGGCTTATGGGCAGCCCTAAGAGTCAAAAATACTGCTGACTTTGCTGCGGCTGGCCATAGCCTACCTTTGCCCATTGTTACCGCCACTGTATTTGCAACCTGGTTTGGCTCTGAAACCGTTTTAGGAATTCCGGCCACTTTTTTAAAAGAAGGATTGGGGGGAGTGGTTGCAGATCCCTTTGGTTCCTCTCTTTGTTTAATTTTGGTGGGACTGTTTTTTGCTCGCCATCTTTATAACCGTCGCATGCTCACCATCGGTGATTTTTTTCGCGAGAAGTATGGCCGCACAGTTGAGGTTTTAGTCACTCTTTGTATTGTTGTTTCTTACTTGGGTTGGGTTGCTGCACAAATTAAAGCTCTAGGATTGGTATTTAATGTTGTCTCTGAAGGAAGCTTTTCTCAGACGGGCGGCATGATGATTGGTGCTGCTAGTGTATTGATTTACACCTTATTTGGCGGGATGTGGTCGGTTGCTATTACGGACTTCATTCAGATGATCATTATTGTGGTCGGCATGCTCTATATCGGTGGTGAGATGACCTCGCAGACTGGCGGTATTGGTGTGGTGATTGAGCATGCAGCCGCCGGTGGCCAATTTAGTAACTTCTGGCCAGATATGAATTTAGCTTCGATCTTGGGCTTCGTTGCTGCCTTATGCACCATGATGTTGGGATCTATTCCGCAGCAAGATGTCTTTCAGCGAATTACCTCATCTAAGAATGTGAACATTGCTGTCCAAGCAGCTTTGCTAGGCGGAGTGCTCTATTTTATTTTTGCATTTGTACCCATGTATTTGGCTTACTCGGCAACCTTGATTAGTCCGGATTTGGTCAAGGAATACCTCACCACTGATCCACAGATGATCTTGCCTAAGTTGATTCTGAACCACGCACCTCTTATTGCCCAGGTGATGTTCTTTGGTGCACTCCTCTCAGCCATTAAGAGTTGTGCCAGCGCTACCTTATTAGCGCCATCGGTAACGTTTGCTGAAAATATTGTGCGAGGTTTTTTCAAACATTTATCTGATCATGATTTGTTAAAGGTCATGCGGATTACGGTTTTATGTTTTGCTGTAGTGGTCACTTTCTTTGCGGTGAACTCGGAGCTGTCTATTTTTAAGATGGTGGAGAGTGCCTATAAAGTGACTCTAGTTGCCGCATTTGTGCCATTAGCGTTTGGGGTTTATTGGCCTAGAGCGAACTCCTTGGGCGGATTATTGGCCGTCGTTGGAGGCTTAACGATTTGGATCAGTTGTGAGACTTTGGCTCCGAATGCCATATTGCCGCCCCAATTAGCCGGTCTATTTGCTAGCATCGCAGGCATGATTTTAGGTAGCCTCGTACCGAAAGACTCATTAAAGGCTGTTTAGAGCATGATCTGCTTAAAAATGATGCAACTAAGAATATATTGCACCGCAAAATGATCTCCTCTAATATGACAGTAATACAAAATTTTTTATTCTTATGGAGTTCCTATGAAAATCTGTGTGATCGGCGGGGGTGGCGCTATTGGCGGTTACTTAGCTGTCATGTTGGCGCGAGCGGGCAATGAGGTAACGGTTGTTGCGCGCGGTGCTACTTTGGCCGCAATTAAAGAGCGTGGCCTAGCTTTAATTATGGATGACCAACCAGAGCCTTTGGTTGCCCAAGTTAAAGCGGTGGAAAAAATTGGTGATGCCGAGACTCCTGATGTTGTGATTCTTGCGGTGAAGGCTCATCAAGTAGAGCCGATCATTGATGATTTGGCGGCCATTATGGGTCCCGAAACTATTTTGATCCCAATGCAGAACGGAATTCCTTGGTGGTATTTCCAGAAGTTGAGCGGTGAATATCAAGATCATTCAGTGGAAACAGTGGATGCTGGTGGTATCGCTAAGAATGCCATTAACCCAAATAACATTATTGGTTGCGTAGTCTATCCAGCAACCTTTACTCAAGCGCCTGGCGTGATTCGTCACGTTGAAGGTAATCGCTTTCCATTGGGTGAGTTGGATGGCACAACGACTGAGCGCATTCAGAAGATATCGGAGATGATGGGCGCAGCTGGATTTAAGTCTCCTATTCTGGATGACATTCGCTCTGAGATCTGGCTCAAACTATGGGGCAATATGACTTTCAATCCAATTAGCTCTTTGACGCATGGAACCTTGGAAGGCATCTGCCAATACCCATTGACCAAAGAGTTGGCTCGCAACATGATGGCCGAAGCGCAGACGATTGCCGAGAAGTTGGGTGTGACTTTCCGTGTGGATATAGAGCGTCGTATCGCTGGTGCTGAAAAAGTCGGTAAACACAAAACTTCCATGTTGCAAGACCTGGAAGCGGGTCGTAGCTTAGAGATTGATGCTTTATTGGGGTCAGTGATTGAGCTGGGCAAGATCACCCAAACCCCAACACCTTGCTTGAATACCGTATTTGCTTTGACTAAGTACTTGGATGAAAACGTCCAGGCCTCTAAAGGTAGCTTGGCATTGCCATCAGTATCAGGCTACTAAAAAAGTAAAGTTTCTTGAAACAAAAAACCCTTGCTACTGAACATAGCAAGGGTTTTTTTGTGGGGATAGAAATTATTCGAAGCGATTATCTAGTTGGCCAACCCCATCAATAATGATGCTGACATTGCTACCAGGTTTCATGGAGCCCACACCAACGGAAGTGCCACAGGCAATGATGTCTCCAGCTTCAAGCGGCACATCCTGGGAAATCAGACTCACTAATTTTGCGGGCGGGAAAATCATGTCCGCAATCGGATAGTTTTGACGCTCTTGATCATTGAGAATGGTTTTGATCGTTAGCTTACTCGGATCTACATCGGTAGTGATGTAAGGGCCGAATACGCCAAAGGTATTAAAACTCTTAGAGCGAGTCCACTGTGCATAACCAGGGTCGCGGTTCAGGATTTCAATCGCGGTAACATCATTAATGCAGGTATAGCCAAAGATGGCTTGAGCCGCTTCCGCCTCATCGACCTCATGACAGCGCTTGCCAATCACAATGCCAAGCTCTCCTTCATAAACAACTTTTCCAGAATAGGACTTGGGGGTACGAATCACTTGGTTGGCGGCTAAGAAGGAGTTATTTCCCTTTAGAAAGTACAAAGGCTCTGCAGGTACGGCATGCTCAAGCTTCGTTACCAGTGCATGGAAGTTGTCGACCATGGCAACCATCTTGGAAGGAGCGCATGGGATATCAATCGTTACATCAGCCAGCTTGAGTGTTTCGCCTGTGGCCTTGGGTCCTTTAAATAAGTCACCCTCATACACTGCGATTTGGTCGCCCTGTACTTGTCCTAAACCACTTTTTCCTTGATGCTGAAATCTAAGCCACTGAGCCATAATGAGTTCCTATGAGATTAAATATTTGATATGCAATATCTTACAGGGATGGATTGATGTCTAAGATTTCTGAACTCATATTTGCACCAGAACGGGATCAGCCGATTCGCTATATAGAGCGCACCCGCAGCTACTACTTGGGTTTAGGCTATGAGAATCCGTATGTATGGGCTCACTATATTGATGTACCATTTACTCCGCTGAAAAAACCACTTGCGCAATCTGTTTTGGGTCTCATTACTACGGCCGTTCCTCATGACTCCAGTAAAGGACATCAAGGCCAAGGCGCTCCTTACAATGCTGCAGCCAAGTTTTATCAGCCCTATCAACAGTCGATCGAAGGAAGTATCGATTTACGAATTGCCCATGTGGGGGTTGATCGCAAGAATGCCAATATGGAAGATAGCCATTGTTGGTTCCCGCTGGACGCCGCTAAACGAGCGGTTGCATCTGGAAGAATAGGTGGGCTTTCAGAAAACTTCTATGGCTTGCCGACCAATCGAAGTCAGCGCCACACATTAGAGATTGATGCCCCCGCGTTTTAGAGATGATAAAAGCCGACGGTGTCAATGTAGTGGCATTAATTCCGAACTGCCCAATATGTCATCAGAGCCAAAGTTTATTAGCGCGTTACTTAGATGCTGCAGGCATTTCAACAGTCGTGATGGGCGCCGCTAAAGACATTGTTGAATATTGTGGGGTGCCACGACTAATCTTTAGTGATTTTCCGTTAGGTAATGCGGCTGCAAAACCAAATGATGTGCCTTCTCAGGATTTGAATTTTGAGTTGGCATTACGGCTTTTGGAGTCTGCTCCTGCAGCCCGCACAACGGTTCAATCACCATTGGTATGGTCAGAAGATCCTTCGTGGAAACTAGATTATTCCAATCTAGAGCAGTTATCACCGCCAGAAATTGCACGTTTGCGTGAAGAGGTGGAACAGGTCCGAATGACTGCGCGTGAACTCAGATTAAATACTTTGGGATCTTAAGTTTGCCTCGTAAGAGAGTAGGCACACAGAGCTTCCAGCGCAGCACTGGCTTCATTTGATGGGAAGTCTTTTAGGCAGGCTAAGGCCAGGTCGGCCTCACGCTTGGCTGCTGCTTGTGTGTAATCTAGAGCGCCAGAGTTTTGGACGGCGGCAAGGATTTGTGCAAACACATCATCTGGTAAATCTTGGTTTTGTTCAATTGCTGCGCGCACTAAAAGACGTTCTTCATTACTACCGTTTTCTAGCAAGTAAATCAGTGGCAGCGTAAGCTTACCTTCGCGTAAATCATCCCCGGCATTTTTTCCCATCTGTGCAGCATTAGCGGTGTAGTCCAGTAAGTCATCCATTAACTGAAAAGCCGTACCGATGTGACGTCCAAATGCAGCAGCTTGTTCGCGTTGCGTATCGGAGGCGTTGGCTAGGATGGCGCCAAGCTCAGTAGAGGCTTCAAAAAGCTTGGCCGTTTTATAGCGAATGACCTGTAAATAACTTGCTTCATCTACTTCTGGGTCATTCATATTGAGAAGTTGCAAAACTTCGCCTTCGGCAATCGTGTTGGTTGCGTCTGACAAAATTTGCATGACTCGAAGGTCGTTTGGGCCAACCATCATTTGGAAGGCTCGGGAATATAAGAAGTCGCCCACTAAAACACTGGCAGCATTGCCAAAAGCGGCATTGGCAGTCTCGCGACCTCTTCTCAGGGTAGATTCATCAACTACATCATCATGAAGCAGGGTAGCGGTGTGGATGAATTCAACTACAGCCGACATTTCCAGGGTGTGGGGTGTTTCTTTGCCATTGGCGAGGGCTTTGGCCACCAACATCAACAGGGCGGGCCTGACCCGCTTGCCGCCAGCCTGGATGATATAGCTCGAGATTTGGTCAATTAAGGCAACTTTTGATGCTAAACGCTGACGGATAACCTCGTCTAAGGCCTTGAAATCTAAGGCAATTGGGGCCAGAATTTGGCTTAAGTCATTGGTTTTGACAGTGCTCGTCATGCAAGATATAATAATGGGCTTAGCTGGTCCAGGGTGGATTAGCTTAAATGTAGATATTAATTGAGGTTTCAAACCATGTACGCGGTCATAAAAACCGGTGGCAAACAATATAAAGTTGCTGCAGGCGAAAAATTGAAAATAGAACAGATACCAGCGGAAATCGGCAGCGAAATCACTCTTGACCAAGTCCTCGCCGTTGGCGAAGGCGCTTCACTGAAATTAGGTGATCCATTGGTTAATGGTGCAGCTGTGATGGCCACTGTCGTCTCCCAGGGACGTCACGATAAAGTGACAATCTTTAAGATGCGCCGTCGCAAGCATTATCAAAAGCACCAAGGCCATCGTCAGAATTTCACTGAAATTTTGATCAACACGATTAAAGCCTAATTCAGGGTAGGAGAAAGATATGGCACAGAAAAAAGGCGGCGGCTCAACACGAAATGGCCGCGACTCAGAATCGAAACGCTTAGGCGTTAAGGTATTTGGCGGCGAGCATATTAATGCTGGCAGCATCATCATTCGTCAACGTGGCACACGTGTTCATCCAGGTGCTAACGTTGGTATTGGCAAGGATCACACTTTGTTCGCCTTGATTGACGGACAAGTGGAATTCGGCGTTAAGGGTGCTTTGAAGAAGGCCCAAGTTTCAGTCTTGCCTCGTTCATAAGGTAGCCTGACTGAGACACGTTTGATTCAGATTTATTCCGAATTTAACTCTTAGGAACAGGCCTCGCTAAGCGAGGCCTTTTTTATTCATGAAATTTATAGACGAAGCACGTATTGAAGTGATAGCCGGGCAAGGTGGCGCCGGGAGTGCCTCTATGCGCCGCGAAAAGTTCATTGAATTTGGCGGGCCTGATGGTGGTGACGGCGGCAAGGGCGGTAGCGTCTGGGCAATAGCCGATCGCAATATCAACACACTGATTGATTACCGCTACGCAAAAACGCATACCGCAAAAAATGGTGAGCCTGGTCGTGGCGCTGACTGCTATGGTCGCGCTGGCGATGATATCGAGTTGCGGATGCCGGTTGGCACAATCATTGCCGACTATGAAACTGGTGAACCCATTGCTGACTTAACTACCCATGGTGAGCGCTTATGTTTGGCGCAGGGCGGTGTTGGTGGTTGGGGCAATATTCACTTTAAGAGTAGTACGAATAGGGCGCCACGTCAAAAGACGAATGGCAAAGAAGGCGAACGTCGTAAGCTTAAGCTTGAATTAAAAGTATTGGCTGACGTCGGTTTATTGGGTATGCCTAATGCGGGTAAATCTACCCTGATTACTGCAGTTTCGAATGCTCGTCCAAAGATTGCGGATTATCCATTCACCACTTTGCATCCAAATTTGGGTGTAGTGCGTGTGGGAGCTGAACGCAGTTTTGTGATCGCTGATATTCCTGGTTTGATTGAAGGCGCGGCTGAAGGCGCTGGTCTGGGTCATCGCTTCTTGCGCCATTTACAACGTACAGGCGTATTGCTGCATTTGGTTGATATTGCTCCATTTGATGCAAATGTTGATCCAGTGGCAGATGCTGTAGCGATTGTGAATGAATTGCGTAAGTACGACGAAGCTTTGGTTGAGAAGCCGCGTTGGCTAGTCTTAAATAAAGTGGACATGATTCCAGAAGAAGATCGCAAGAAAGTCGTTGCTGACTTTATAAAGCGCTTTAAATGGAAAGGCCCCGTCTTCGAGATCTCAGCCTTAACAGGCTTGGGTTGCGACAAGCTTTGCTATTCTTTGCAGGATTATTTGGATTCTGTACGTCGTGACCGAGATGATGCGGATGAGCGCGCTCAAGATCCGCGTTATCAAGATCAGCTAGAAGATAAAAAACCAGATTAAACATTTCATTCGCCTTTTGCTATGAACGCTAAAAAAACTCAACGGATTGTTGTCAAAGTAGGATCTAGCCTAGTCACCAATAATGGTGAAGGCTTGGATCATGCTGCGATTGCAATGTGGGCTGAGCAAATGGCTGGGCTATTAAAGGCAGGTCATGAGGTGTTGATGGTGAGCTCAGGCGCTATTGCTGAAGGCATGCAGCGTCTGGGTTGGACTAAGCGCCCACAAGAAATTCACCAACTACAAGCCGCTGCTGCAGTCGGTCAGATGGGTTTGGTTCAGGTTTATGAAAGCTGTTTTGCGCGCTTCAATCTCCGTAGCGCTCAGGTCTTGCTGACTAATGCAGACTTAGCTGATGCTGAACGGAATGCCAATGCCAGAGCTACCCTCGATACTTTGTTGAAGTTGGGTGTAGTTCCCATCATTAATGAGAATGACACAGTAGTAACCGATGAAATTAAGTTTGGTGACAACGACAGCCTTGCCGCTTTAGTAACCAATTTAATTCATGCAGATCTTTTGGTGATTTTGACTGATCAAGGCGGTCTGTTTACTGCAGATCCACGTCAAAATCCAAATGCCACCTTGCTTGCAGACGCTGTTGCGGGAGATCCTGCTTTAGAAAAAATGGCGGGTGGTGCCGCTAGTGAGCTCAGTAAGGGCGGTATGTTGACTAAGGTACTGGCAGCAAAGATTGCCGTACAAACCGGCGCAGCTACCGTGATTGCCTCTGGGCGCGAACCTCATGTGCTTACTCGCCTAATGGCGGGCGAGAAAATTGGGACCTATTTGGCCCCAGCCCCAAATAATCTTTAATTGACTACGCCAAAGGAATTAGTTGGTTTTGTTTGACCAGTGAATCCATTGGGGTTGAGCGATTTAAGAATCGTATTGATATTTTTTTCTTGAGAGCTGAAATTACAAAAAGCTCCTTGTGCTAAAGCTGCTTGATAGCGATTGGGTACGTTGCTTTGAATATTGCGCCAAGTAGACAAGGGATTCTCTTTCCAGGCGCCATTTTCTAAAGTGCCATAAAGCCGCCACTGAAATGAATCACAACGAATGCCTTCATATTGAGTCTGCACGCTACCGCTTGGACTTGTGAGCACGACAATATAGCGAGTCACTCCATCGGCACCAATCAGAATAGAGTCAGTATCTACGGCAAATTTAAAGATGGTGTGCTGAGAAACATAAAAAGGCAGTAAGGTAGCCTGGTTCGGTGGGCTTAAGGGCATAGTAGTTGTACCCTCCTTAAATACCATGGGTGCAAATGGATCTTCGCCACTAATGAGGGCATCTCCGCCGCATGCAGATAATGCAATGCCGAAGATTGCGGTGCAGCAAGAGAGATACAGGCGCTTCAGAGAAATAGTCATGTGGATTGATCGTTTGGGTTGTCGTCTTTCGGATGTTCGTGAGAGCCACCGTAAAAAGACTGAATTAAATCAAGAGGGGATCCCCAGGCAAGTTGCTGCATACGCATGCCACGGGATAAGAAACGCGCTAATTCTGAAAGCGCAAGTTGATAAACTTCACGTTTAAAGCCAATGACTGCATCTAGTTGAATCCAGAAGGGTACCCAGCGCCAGGCATCGAATTCGGGGTGTTCTGAAGCGCGTAGTTGGATATCGCTATCTAGACCTACGAGACGCAAGAGAAACCAAATTTGTTTTTGACCGCGGTATGCTGCTCTATGGACCCGAGTGGCATGTTGGCGGCGCAAGTATTCCTCAGGGACGTCGTAGCGAAGCCAATCCCTGGTGCGTCCAATAATTTGGACATGCTCCGGCAGTAAGCCAACCTCCTCTTGCAATTCGCGGTACATAGCCTGTTCAGGGCTTTCACCATGCTGAATCCCGCCCTGCGGGAACTGCCACGAATGCTGCCCAACGCGTTTTCCCCAGAAAACCTCGTTACGGCTGTTGAGGAGGACAATGCCGACATTCGGGCGATACCCTTCACGGTCAAGCATGATCGTGCCTCAAATCCTTTAAAATCAACGATTTGATTATATCCATACATGAAAGCCTCACAATCATTTCTCGCCACGCTAAAAGAAGCCCCCTCCGACGCTGAGGTGGTTTCGCACAAACTCATGGTACGTGCAGGTTTAATTCGTAAGCTCAGCGCAGGCATTTACAACTATTTGCCGCTGGGTTTGAAGGTTATCCGCAAAGTAGAAAACATTATTCGTGAGGAAATGAATCGTGCTGGCGCAATTGAATTACTCATGCCAATGATTCAGCCTGCTGAGTTGTGGCAAGAGACTGGTCGTTGGGAAAAAATGGGTCCAGAGTTGCTGCGCATCAAAGATCGCCATGATCGCGATTTTTTGATTCAGCCAACTTCTGAAGAGGTCATTACTGATTTGGCTCGAAATGAGATTAAGAGTTACAAGCAATTGCCAGTGAACTTCTATCAGATACAGACCAAGTTCCGTGATGAGCGTCGCCCTCGTTTTGGCATCATGCGTGGTCGTGAGTTCAGCATGAAGGATGCCTACTCATTTGATCGCGATGTTGAGGGTCTCAAGAAGTCTTATCAAATGATGTTTGATGCTTACACCCGCATCTTTAAGCGTATGGGCCTTCAGTTCCGTGCGGTAACCGCAGATAATGGCGCCATTGGTGGCTCTGGCAGTCAAGAGTTTCATGTGATTGCCGATACTGGTGAAGATGCGATTGTGTATTGCCCTAGCTCTGATTACGCAGCCAATTTAGAGGCGGCCGAGTCTTTAGCTTTAATTTCTACACGTGCCGCTGCAGCTGCTGCGATGGCCAAAGTGCCAACGCCTGACAAGACAAATTGCGCAGATGTAGCAAAGTTCTTAAATATTCCGCTTGAGAGCACAGTGAAGTCACTATTGTTTGCTGCGGATCAGGAAAAAGGTCCAGCTAAGCTATTTATGTTGTTGGTGCGCGGTGACCATGAGCTTAACGAAGTCAAAGCAAGCAAAATTCCGGGTATGGCTGAATCACGTTTTGCTACTGAAGCAGAAATCAAACAAGCCTGTAATGCGCCTGCAGGTTATTTAGGTCCCGTTGGAGTAAGTGCTGACGTGACTGTTGTTGCTGATCGTACGGTCGCTAATATGGCTGACTTTGTCTGTGGCGCCAATGATGCTGGTCATCACTTGACTGGCGTGAACTGGGGCCGTGATTTGCCTGAGCCTTTAGTGTTGGATATTCGTAACGCGGTGATCGGTGATCCTTCGCCGGATGGCAAAGGGGTTGTTGATATTTGCCGCGGCATTGAAGTGGGTCACGTATTTCAATTGGGTACTCGTTATTCAGAAGCAATGGGTTGCACTTACTTGGATCAACAGGGCAAAGCCCAGCCGATGGTGATGGGTTGTTACGGGATCGGCGTTACTCGTTTGCTTGGCGCTGCAATTGAGCAGGGCCATGATGAGAAGGGTATTATCTGGCCGATCTCAATGGCACCCTTCGAGGTGGTCATTTGCCCAATGGGTTACGAGAAATCAGAAGCCGTTAAAGTCGCATGCGATCAGTTGCATGACGAGCTATTAGCAGCTGGCGTTGATGTGATTCTGGATGATCGCAATGAACGCCCAGGCGCGATGTTTGCTGACTGGGAGTTAATTGGAGCACCATTCCGTGTAGTGATTGGTGATCGTGGTTTGGCAGACTCTCAAGTCGAATTTAAGGGCCGCACGGATGCTGAGTCCGAGAACATCCCACTAAATGACATCAAAGCAAAAGTGATTGCTGCAGTTCAAGCAGCGAAGATCTTAGTTAATTAATTATTTCTTAAAGAGCCCGCCAATACCCTTGGCGGCTCCTTTTGCAGCCATGGTGGCCATGGTGCGCGCCATTTTTCCACCCTTGAATTGCTTCATCATGGTTTGCATTTGCTCGAACTGCGCTAGCAGGCGATTGACCTCTTGCACTTCTACGCCAGAGCCGGCGGCAATGCGACGCTTACGACTGGCTTTAAGTAATTCAGGCTTTCTGCGCTCCCGAGGAGTCATGCTATCAATAATGCCACGCATACGCGTAGTTTGTTTATCTGCATTGCTGAGATTTGCTTTGGAGGCGGCTTGTGCCATTTGGCTGGGTAACTTATCCATCAGACTAGCCATGCCACCCATCTTTTGCATTTGCATGAGTTGATCTCTAAAATCCTCTAGATCAAAACCACCTTTAGAAATCTTGCTGGCTAATTTTTCTGCCTTGGCAACGTCAACGTGTTGCTGAGCTTGCTCAACTAGAGCCAGAATATCGCCCATGCCCAGAATGCGATTTGCCATGCGTTCAGCATCAAATGCCTCTAGACCATCCATCTTTTCGGCGACGCCGATAAATTTGAGTGGAACACCAGTTACCTGTCGAACGGAGAGGGCTGCACCACCCCGAGAGTCGCCATCTAACTTAGTCAGGATCACGCCGGTAAGCGGGAGCGCTTCATGGAAGGCTTTAGCAGTATTGACAGCATCTTGACCCAGCATGGCGTCAACTACAAATAGGGTTTCAATTGGATTGAGGCTGGCATGCAAAGTTTTGATTTCTTGCATGAGGGCTTCATCAATACCAAGACGTCCTGCGGTATCCACAATCACCACATCAAAGTAATGGCGGCGTGCCCAATCTAGGGCAGCTACAGCAATGTCATTTGGTTTTTGACTAATGTCGCTCGGAAAAAACTCAGCGCCAACCTGCTTGGTAACAGTTTCTAATTGCTCAATCGCAGCAGGACGATAGACGTCACAAGAAACAGTCAGAACCTTCTTTTTCTTTTTCTCCTTCAACCACTTGGCGAGTTTGCCAACGGATGTCGTTTTACCCGCACCTTGTAAGCCGGCCATCAAGATAACTGCAGGAGGCTGGGTAGCAAGATTGAGTTCGCCGCTTTGATTGGTGTCGCCCATCATGACTTGGGCGAGTTCACGTTGAACTACGCCAACCAGAGCTTGTCCAGGACTGAGGCTCCCAACCACTTCCTCGCCAAGGGCTTTAAATTTGATTTGCTCAAGCAGTGACTTCACTACTGGCAGCGCTACGTCAGCCTCTAGCAAGGCCAAACGGATTTCCCGCAGCATTTCTGCGGTATTGTCTTCAGTGAGGCGGGCTTGGCCCCGCATTGTTTTAACAACGCGTGATAGGCGGTCGGTGAGGTTTTCTAGCATTTATCGATTAGACTTTCCAGATGGATATTTTAGGTTACTCAAGTTACGGATGGCTCCCTTCCGCACTTTATTTAGTGCTTTTGCTGGTTTTGAGCTTCAAAGCCAAGAGCGGCGTGGAGTCTGGACTCTCCAGCACTCTGGTCCAGGCTGCTATTTTTGTGATTTTGGTCATTCATGGGGTGCAATTGCATGACTCCGTCTTTACCCCTCAAGGCTTTGTATTTGGTTTTGCACAGGATTTGTCCTTGATTGCTTGGGTTGGTCTGGCCTTTTATTGGTTTCAATCTTGGTTTTTACCTATCTCAAGCTTACGTTGGATGGCCCTAATGTTTGCGCTCATTTGCGCATTGCTCCCTTCCATTTTTCCAGGGACCCTGCTTTCGCCGAAAGCGGTTTCAGATCCTTGGTTTAAGGGGCACTTCGTGGTGGCTACTGTTTCAGTGGGCTTGCTGAGTCTAGCAGCGATGCATGCCATGCTCATGAGCGTTCAAGATCGCGCATTGCATCGTCAGTTGGCAATCATTCCCAATGGCCGCCTTGCTCACTGGTTAGAGGATTTGCCCCCGCTCATGACAATGGAAAGTCTTTTGTTCAATTTGCTCTATGTTGGTTTTGCACTTCTGAGTTTGACCGTCTTCTCGGGTCTACTCTTTTCGCAAACCTTGTTTGGCAGACCTTTGTTGTTTGATCACAAAACCATTTTTGCTTTGGTTTCCTGGTTTTTGTTTGCTGGTCTTTTGATAGCGCGTTGGCGAGTAGGGCTGCGTGGCAGAGCGGCTATTCGATGGGTATTAAGTGCTTATACCGCTTTGTTGCTTGCATATGTCGGCAGTCGTTTTGTGGTTGAAGTCATTCTGCAGAGAGCTTAACCATTGTTTAAGTGGCTTTTATTATTTGCAGGTGCTGGTCTTTTTTATCTTTGGATTAAGGGTAAGAAGCAAGCGCAGTTCAACGCAGAAAACCCCCCTAAACCTAATAATAAGCCTGAGAGGCCTACTGCGCCTGAGGTAATGGTGCAATGCCAATACTGCAAAGTGCACCTTCCTCAGTCAGAAGCCTTTACTTTTGACGATCGTTTTTATTGCTCCAATGAACATCGCCATATCCTCGATTCAAATGGTTGGGTTGGGGATGCGCAATGGAGAATTTCGCCTAACCAAGACACTAGACCAGAAAATGTTATCCCTGATTTAGTGGTGATTCATCACATCAGTCTTCCCCCAGGCGATTTCAAAAATCAATCATCTAGTCAGCATATAGTCGACTTTTTCCAAAATAAGCTGGACCCAAACAAGCACCCTTATTTTGCGCAGATTGCCGACCAAAAGGTATCCAGTCATTTTTTGATTACCCGCTCTGGAGATTTAATTCAGTTTGTCTCTACACAGAACAAGGCTTGGCACGCTGGTATTTCATCATTTTTTGACAGGGAAAAGTGCAATGACTTTTCGATTGGCATTGAGATGGAGGGAGATGGAGATTCGCCATTCGAGGCTTCTCAGTATCAAGTTTTGGCAAATCTCATTACGAAATTGGCGAGCACTTATCCTCATTTGCAATTTGCGGGACACAGCGACATTGCGCCTGGTCGCAAAACTGATCCTGGAATTTATTTTGACTGGAAAAAGTTCCAAAAAGAGACAGGCATTTCTCCTGAAAAACTACCTTTTGGTCTAAGTTCTCGATAGTCTTATTTTTGTATGTGAGCGTACGCTTACTTTTTTAGCCTTTGTCTAAAACGGGTCAAAAAATCCGCACCAAAATGACCCCAGAATAAGTGGAAAACTTAGTAAAAATACTAATAAATATTTGTCATAAATGGCTTACCAATTATCAAATATTTCCCTATACTTAGTGCCTAATGCGCTTCGAAACACTAGATGTAGTGTTTGAATCTAGCAACACCTCATTGTTTTTTAACGATATTTTGTCCAAATAACTATATATATACGCAGGAGCAACATGACATACGCTAATCCACAGACAGCAGGCCAACCAGCTGGAGCGAATAACCCAGGAATGAGTCCTGCAGGGGCGGTAAATCAAGCCCCTTCTGCCAGCTTTGTGGCTGGTGGTGTTGGTGGCACCCAGGCAACCCAATTGTCTGATTACAAAATTATTCGCCGTAATGGTTCAGTTGTAGCGTTTGAGCCATCAAAAATTGCGATTGCAGTAACCAAGGCATTTTTAGCGGTTAATGGTGGACAAGGCGCTGCATCAGCACGTGTTCGCGAACAAGTAGAGCAGTTGACCCACTCTGTTGTGCGCGCATTGTTGCGTAGCCGCCCAAATGGCGGAACTTTCCACATCGAAGATATTCAAGACCAAGTTGAATTGGCTTTGATGCGTAGTGGTGAGCACAACGTTGCTCGTGCTTACGTCCTCTATCGTGAAAAGCGCAACCAAGAGCGCGCTGCTCAGCAAGAAGTTTCCCAAGAAGCACAAACTGCGAATCAAGCTGGCGAGTCTGGCATCAAGGTAACTGACAACGGTGTTGAGAAGTGGCTTGATATGGCTGCTTTGCGTACTGTGATTGAGGCAGCTTGCGAAGGTTTGGGTAATAACATTGATGCAACACCAATCATTACTGAAACCATCAAGAACTTGTACGACGGCGTACCAATGGCGCAGGTGTATGACTCTGCTATTTTGGCTTCCCGTACTTTGATTGAAAAAGATCCGGCCTATAGCCAAGTAACAGCGCGCATTTTGATGCACGTGATTCGTAAAGAAATCTTTGGCAAGGAAGTATTGCAGGGCGATACGCAAGCCGAATACAGCACTTATTTTGCGAAGTACATCAATGAAGGTATCTCTGCTGAGTTGCTGGACCCACGCATGCGTGAGTTTGACTTGCCACGCTTGGCTGCAGCCTTGAACGCCAGCCGTGATTTGCAATTCAACTATCTCGGCTTGCAAACTTTGTATGACCGCTATTTCTTGCACATTGAAGAGCGTCGTATTGAAATGCCACAGGCTTTCTTTATGCGCGTGGCAATGGGCTTGTCTTTGAATGAGATGGATCGTGAGCGTCGTGCAATCGAGTTCTATGAAATCCTATCTACATTTGATTTCATGTCCAGCACACCAACATTGTTCAATTCAGCAACTACTCGCCCACAGCTTTCTAGCTGCTACTTGACGACAGTGGATGATGATTTGGATGGAATTTACGAAGCATTGAAAGAAAATGCTTTGTTGTCTAAGTTTGCCGGTGGTTTGGGCAATGACTGGACTAACGTTCGTGCGTTGGGAAGCCATATCAAAGGTACTAACGGTAAATCACAGGGTGTTGTGCCGTTCTTGAAAGTGGTGAACGACACTGCAGTTGCTGTTAACCAGGGTGGTAAGCGTAAAGGTGCGGTCTGCGCCTACTTGGAAACATGGCACTTAGATATCGAAGAGTTCTTGGAGTTGCGTAAGAACACTGGTGACGACCGTCGTCGTACCCATGATATGAATACCTCAAACTGGATTCCTGATTTGTTCATGAAGCGTGTAATGGAAGGTGGTGATTGGACTTTGTTCTCACCATCAAACACTCCAGATTTGCATGACAAATTCGGCAGAGCATTTGAAGAGGCTTATGTTGCCTATGAGCAAAAAGCGGATCGTGGTGAATTGAAGCCATTCCGCCGTATCCCGGCGCAACAGTTGTGGCGCAAGATGCTTGGCATGTTGTTTGAAACAGGTCACCCATGGATTACTTTCAAAGATCCTTGCAACATTCGTAGTCCACAGCAGCATGTCGGTGTAGTTCACTCATCCAACCTCTGTACTGAGATCACCCTCAATACAAACGAGACTGAAATTGCGGTTTGTAACTTGGGCTCTGTGAACTTAACGGCTCACATGACTACAGATGCCAACGGCAAGATGATTTTGGATCACGAGAAGCTCCAAAGAACTGTGCGTACTGCAATGCGCATGTTGGATAACGTGATTGATATCAACTACTACGCAGTAGCTAAAGCACGTAATTCGAACTTGAAGCACCGTCCAGTGGGCATGGGCATCATGGGCTTCCAGGATTGTTTGCATATGCAGCGTATTCCTTACGCTAGCGATGAGGCTGTGAAGTTTGCTGACTCTTCAATGGAAGCGGTTTGCTACTACGCATACCAAGCATCCAATGAATTGGCTGAAGAGCGTGGCGTTTACAGCACCTACAAAGGTTCCTTATGGGATCGCGGCATTCTCCCGCAGGATTCAGTAGCCATGTTGGCGGCCGAGCGCGGTGGTTACGTAGAGGTAGATAACTCTTCTACTATGGATTGGAGTGGTTTACGTGCACGCATCAAGCAATACGGTATGCGCAACTCCAATTGCGTGGCAATTGCGCCAACAGCAACGATTTCAAATATTATTGGTGTTTCAGCTTGTATCGAGCCTACATTCCAGAACTTGTTTGTGAAGTCGAACCTTTCAGGCGAATTCACAGTGGTAAATGAGTATTTGGTGCGTGATTTGAAAGATCGCGGTCTTTGGGATGAGGTGATGATTGCCGACTTGAAGTACTTTGATGGCACATTGTCGAAAATTGACCGCATTCCGCAAGATTTGCGTGATTTGTATGCAACAGCCTTTGAAGTGGAGCCAAGCTGGTTGGTTGAGGCAGCATCCCGCCGTCAAAAGTGGATCGACCAAGCGCAATCACTCAACATTTACATGGGCGGCGCTTCCGGTAAGAAATTGGATGACACTTACAAATTAGCTTGGTTACGTGGCTTGAAGACCACTTATTACCTCCGCACAATGGCTGCAACTCACGTTGAGAAATCAACTGTTACTAGCGGTCAGTTGAATTCGGTTTCTAGTGGTGGTGGCGTGAATGGTACTGATGCGGCAGCGGCGCAAGAATTAGATGGCCCAGCCTGCACAATGCGCCCAGGCGATGCTGGTTTCGAAGAATGTGAAGCATGCCAATAAGCGATTTGCTTATTGGTCAGAATAAAAGAATTAGGAGAAAGTTATGTTGAATTGGGAAGAAGAAGTCGCTCCGGCACTAGCCAAGGCGAATCTTGCACCGCAAACGGTTGCAGTCGAGCCACAGCGCCCACAGGTGGATCAGGTTGCTCAAGTAGCCCCTCAAGTTGTTTCTGCCGGCCCATCACAAGCTGCTGCTGCAGTTAGTGGCGCCGCCTTGCGTGTTAATGCCGCTGACAAGCGCGTCATTAATGCCAAGACTGACGTTAATCAGTTGGTTCCATTTAAATATAAATGGGCTTGGGAGAAGTATTTAGCTGGTTGCGCAAATCACTGGATGCCACAAGAGATCAATATGAACCGCGATATCGCGCTTTGGAAAGATCCGAATGGCCTAACAGAGGATGAGCGTCGCATCATCAAGCGCAATCTGGGTTTCTTTACAACTGCAGATTCTTTGGCAGCAAACAACATTGTTTTGGGTACTTATCGCCACATTACCGCTCCAGAATGCCGCCAATACCTATTGCGCCAGGCTTTTGAAGAGGCAATTCATACCCACGCGTACCAATATATCGTTGAATCTTTGGGCTTAGATCAATCCGAAATCTTCAATGCGTACAACGAAATTGAATCTATTCGCGCGAAAGATCAGTTCTTAATTCCGTTTATTGATGTTTTAACTGACCCGAATTTTCAGACTGGCACATTAGAAAACGATCAAAAGTTACTCCGATCACTCATTGTTTTTGCTTGTGTGATGGAAGGTTTGTTCTTTTATGTTGGTTTTACGCAAATACTTGCAATGGGTCGTCAAAACAAAATGACGGGTGCTGCTGAGCAGTATCAATACATCCTTCGCGATGAGTCTATGCACTGTAATTTCGGCATTGATTTGATAAACCAAATCAAGCTGGAGAACCCGCAGCTATGGACTTCCGAGTTCAAAGATGAGATCAAATCCATCTTCGAAAAAGCAGTCGAATTAGAGTACCGTTATGCCGAAGATACGATGCCTCGCGGAGTGCTCGGATTGAACGCTCCGATGTTCAAAGGGTACCTAAGATACATCTGTAATCGCAGATGTTTGCAAATAGGACTTGACGCGATGTTCCCAAATGAAGAGAATCCATTTCCATGGATGTCAGAAATGATTGATCTTAAGAAAGAAAGAAACTTTTTTGAGACACGCGTTATTGAGTATCAAACTGGCGGTGCGCTAAGTTGGGAGTAGTAAGCAGTAAGTAAGCGCATAGCCGGCTAAATTGGAGATTAGACGGTTGGATAGTTTAAGAAGTCAGCAAAAACAGACTCAAATCCGAAAACCCTTGCTCAAGGGTGTCTGGGCTATTCTCTCCATTTTTTCCAGCACATTTAAGAAGCCGTTGTCCTTTGGGACCACGGCTTTTTTTCCAGGATTCATTAGCGTGCAGCACCTAGCATCAAGCCGCGCGCCGATGAATGGCTCGCTCGTCAGATCCAAAAGGTTGCAAAACCAGGCGGAAATGAGTGGTCGGGTCTTCTTAATGTAGTTTGTACTAATCCTCACGTGAAGGAGTATTAATATGGCAATCGCCAAGAAAAAACCTGCTGCAAAGAAACCAGCTGCTAAGAAAAAAGTAGTTGCTAAGAAGCCTGCTGCTAAAAAAGTAGCTAAGAAGAAGCCTGCTGCTAAAAAAGTAGCTGCTAAGAAGCCTGCTGCTAAAAAAGTAGCTAAGAAGCGTCCTGCTGCTAAGAAGCCTGCTGCTAAAAAAGTAGCTCGTAAAGTAGCTGCTAAAAAGCCAGCTGCTAAAAAAGTAGCTCGTAAAGTAGCAAAAAAAAAGTAAGTAAGCCTGCTGCGAAGAAAGCGGGCTCTGCTGTAAAAAAGCCCGCGGCTAAGAAAGCTGCACCAGCGACTAGTGCGTTGAATCCTGCTGCTGCTTGGCCCTTCCCAACTGGCACACGTCCTTAATTGGACGGGTGTTACTAGAAGGGGTCTCTCACGAGACCCCTTTTTTATTTCTGGATTATTAAACGAGTGATCCTAGGCCAGCTAGGACTGTTTTTGCTTAGAAGCTAAAGCCAAACGCCGCTTTAAATTGCTCAGTGATCTGATCTTTGCTCAATTGGTGATTTTGTGGTCCCTGGTGGGTAATTTTGATTGAACCCATCAAACTAGCAAGTCGACCAGTGGTGTCCCAGTCCATGCCGTTTTCTAAACCAAACAGCAATCCACCGCGGAATGCATCTCCGCAACCTGTTGGATCTACTACTTTTGCAGCTGGTACCGGGGGAATGGCAATGCATTTACCCTCAAAGTATATATCCGCACCTTCAGCACCTTTAGTAACGATCAGTGCCTTGACTCGTTCAGCCACTTTTGCCAAGCTCAAGCCCGTTCTTTGAGAAAGCATTTCTCCTTCATAGTCATTTACCGCCAAGTAGCTAGCGATATCTACCAATTCCAGAAGCTCGGGACCATTAAACATTGGTAAACCTTGGCCTGGATCAAAGATAAAGGGAATATTGGCATCGGCCAATTGATGGCAGTGCTCCCACATTCCTTGGCGACCGTCGGGCGCAACGATTCCTAATTTCACTGGACCTTTAGCGTTCTTGCTACGCTCAACCACAACTGCCGAGACTTGGTTCAGGTGGGATTCCCCCATGGCGCCTGGATGGAAAGCAGTGATTTGGTTATTAGCTTGATCGGTGGTGATCATGGCTTGTGCGGTAAACGCTTGATCGATCTGGCGAATATGGCTCGCATCAATTTTGAGTTGCTCAAGGCGGCCCATGTAAGGCGCAGCATCACCACCCACTGTAGCCATGATGATCGGATCGCCGCCCAAAAGATTGAGGTTGTAGGCAATATTGCCAGCGCAACCACCAAACTCGCGGCGCATAGTTGGCACCAAAAAGGCTACGTTCAGGATGTGAATCTGTTCGGGGAGGATCTGATCGGCAAATTTGCCTTCAAAGTTCATGATGGTGTCGTAGGCAATAGAGCCGCAGATCAAGCTAGCCATAAATTACTTTCTTTATAAAAATTGGGTGTAAATGTGGTGTTTTTGAATTGATTTAGGGGTAGAGCACTCGAACGCGATAGCCCGCAGCATTCGGTGGAAGAGAAATAAGCAACTCAAGCTGCAGCGTTTCACCAGAAGGGATCCCCTTTTTTAAAAAATCAGGATGAGATTCTTGCCAAGCTTTGGGCAGCCACTCTTGTGGAGTGAATTGCAGTGATTTGATTTCAGATTCTTCTGCATCAGTCAAAGAAATTTCTAAATTTGGAGCTAAAACGGCAATAGCTAGACAATTTTTTATCTCCACTTGCAACAGAGATTGATTTGCAGGGTTTTTAAGGCCCTCACGCGCGTTTTCTGGCGCAAGTGCGGCGGAAGTTATTTTCCATGCAGAAAAATCGCTCACAGTGCGATCTAGACATCCTAGTGCACGACAAAGTTTTGCATCGATACGTTGTAAAACATGAAACGCACTAACGGAAATGGAATTCGATGTCCCATCAATTCGTGGTGCTAATGCAGGAAGCAATGAATTTCTGGAGAGATGCTCTCCAAAAACTAGGAGCAGCAGAAGTAAGGCAGCTAGAAAGACGAACTTAAGACTTTTTTTTTGAGCAGGTGCAGCAAAAGTAGATTCAGAATGACTTTGCTTGTCCTTGTGTAAGGTGCCGTGCAAGCAAACCCAACCTTCACTCTCTTTCCAGACAGAGAGCTTGAGCCATTGGCTATAAGTAGCAATCACTTCTTCTGCTTGGCGGGCAAGTACACCAGATAAAACAATACGTCCGCCTATTTTCATCTTGTTGACTAAGGCAGGAGCAAGAACTTGCAGTGGATTTGCCAGAATATTGGCCATCACGATGTCGTATTTGGTTTCAGCAGCCAATTCGAGCGCACCCTCGTTTGGAAGCACGAAGCGAATAGTGGTGTTGTTGATTTCTGCATTGCTACGAGCAGCTACCATCGCCTGTGGATCAATATCGGTGCCGATCACTGGCTTACAACCCAGCTTTGCAGCAGCAATTGCCAAAATGCCTGAGCCACAACCGTAATCCAAGAGACTTTGATTTTGTAAATGACTTTGTTGCTCAAGCCAAAGAAGGCATAAATGCGTGGTTGGGTGACTACCGGTGCCAAATGCGAGACCTGGATCAACCGCAAGGCAGATCGCATTGGGATCAGTCGGTGCATCGTGCCAAGATGGCACTACCCAAATCCGCTCACCAATCTGAATGGGTGCAAATTGACTTTGGGTTAAGCGAACCCAGTCTTGCTCTTCGACTGTTTTTTCTTGGGGAGGTGCTAGATGAAAGCCTGCCTCCTTAAGGGATGCGAGTAGTTCGGGAATAAATTCTGCGCTGCCTGAAGCATCAATCTCTGGATTAAAAAGCGCGGTTACTGCGGATCTATCCCAAGCCTGTACTTCTGGATGAAGCCCAGGCTCTCCATAAAGTGGGTTTTCGTCATAGCCACCAGCAGCATCATCTTCAACTGTGACGGACAGGGCACCCAAATCCAAAAGCGCATCACCCAAAGGCTCGGCGGTTTCAGCAGCTACCGTGAATACCAGTTCACGATAAGACATGAGGCGCTTTCATCATTAGGATTTACCGCGACTCGCAGCTTGCTCTTCTAAGCGATGCTCTAAGTAGTGAATGCTGGTACCGCCTTCAATGAAGTTCGGATCTAGCATGAGCTCACGGTGGAGTGGAACGTTGGTTGTAATGCCGTCAATCACCATCTCAGAGAGCGCAATCTGCATACGGCGAATGGCTTGCTCACGAGTATTACCGTAAGAAATCAATTTACCAATCATGGAGTCGTAGTTTGATGGCACCACGTAACCACTGTAAGCATGTGAATCAACCCGAATACCAGGGCCTCCAGGCATGTGGAATGAACCAATTTTGCCAGGGCTCGGGGTGAACTTGAATGGATCTTCAGCATTCAGACGGCACTCAATGGCATGACCACGGAAAACAATGTCTTTTTGGCGATAGCTGAGTTTCAGGCCAGCGGCAATACGAATTTGTTCCTGAACGATATCCACACCAGTAATCATTTCTGTCACTGGATGCTCTACCTGAACACGGGTATTCATCTCAATGAAGAAGAATTCGCCATCTTCGTAGAGAAATTCAAATGTACCGGCGCCACGGTAGCCAATCTTACGACAGGCTTCTGCGCAACGCTCGCCAATTTTGGCGATAAGACGACGATCAATGCCTGGTGCCGGTGCTTCTTCAATCACTTTTTGGTGGCGACGCTGCATAGAGCAATCGCGCTCACCCAACCAAATCGCATTGCCATGGGTGTCAGCCAAAATTTGAATCTCTACGTGGCGAGGTTTTTCTAAAAACTTCTCCATATAGACTTCTGGGTTACCAAAAGCACGGCCCGCTTCTTCTCGGGTCATATTGACAGCGTTGATCAGCGCAGCTTCAGTGTGAACCACTCGCATGCCACGACCGCCACCACCGCCAGCAGCTTTAATGATTACTGGATAACCAACCTTTTTTGCTGTTGCAATAATCTCTTTTGGATTATCAGGAAGCGCGCCCTCTGATCCGGGTACGCAAGGGACACCAGCTTTAATCATGGCGCGTTTTGCGGAAACTTTGTCACCCATTAAGCGAATGGAAGCGGCTGTAGGACCAATAAAGGCAAAGCCAGATTTCTCAACCCGCTCTGCAAAGTCAGCGTTTTCAGAAAGGAAGCCATAACCAGGGTGAATTGCTTCTGCATCAGTAACTTCCGCTGCAGAAATAATCGCTGGCATATTCAGATAGCTGAGCGGAGATGGCGCTGGCCCGATACAAACAGCTTCATCAGCAAGTTTTACATACTTGGCTTCTTTATCTGCTGTGGAGTACACCACCACAGTTTTAATTCCCAACTCGCGGCATGCGCGTTGGATACGGAGAGCAATTTCTCCCCGATTGGCAATCAGAATCTTATCGAACATGTCGGCTCTGAGTTAAATAGCAGTGAATTGGAATTGAGCTAAATGTAGTCAATTAAGCGATGATGAAAAGCGGCTGGTCAAATTCAACACCTTGACCATTCTCACAAAGAATTTCTTTGATCACACCAGCATGCTCGGATTCGATTTCATTAAGCAACTTCATTGCTTCAATAATGCAAAGCGTTTGACCTACTTTTACAGTGTCGCCAATGTTGACAAAGTTGGGAGACTCTGGGTTTGGAGCGCGGTAGAAGGTCCCCACCATTGGTGAGCGTGCAATAGAACCAGTTTCAACCGCGGGAGCTTCTGCAGCAGGGGCTGTTGCAACAGGTGCACTAGCTGCTGGTGTGGCTTGCATCGCAGGGGCCGGATTGGCATAAACCATTTGGCCAACTGGCGCAGGAGATCCAGCGTTCACAATACGAACACGATCTTCGCCTTCATTTACTTCTAACTCTGAAATGCCTGATTCAGAAACTAGGTCGATCAATGTTTTTAGTTTTCTCAGATCCATGTGAGTGCTTCCTCTCTTCTAATTCTTTAAATAGTTTTATTTCTGCAAGCGAGCAATAGCTGCTTGCAGGGCTAACTCATAGCCAATCGCGCCAAGGCCACAAATCACCCCGGTTGCAATATCGGACAAATAGGAATGTTTACGGAATTCTTCGCGCTGATGAATATTGGATAAATGGACTTCGGTAAAAGGGATGGCTACCCCAGCCAAAACATCGCGTAATGCGACGCTTGTGTGGGTAAAGGCACCCGGGTTAATGATGATGAAATCAACCCCATCTTGTTTAGCCTTTTGAATGCGGTCAATTAACTCGCCTTCATGATTGCTTTGAAAAGTGCCGAGGTCAACAGACTGCGCTTTTGCCAGTTCGCCGAGCCTTTGGTGGATATCTTCCAGGGTAGTTTTTCCGTAAACATCAGGTTCACGAGTACCTAATAGATTTAGGTTTGGGCCCTGAATTACGAGAATTGAAGCTTTTTTCGACATAGATCCCTGTTTTTAGAGGCAGTTAAGCGTAAATTGCTAAATAACATCATGCTCGATTGCTTATGAAGGGAAGTATACCTTTTTAAAGCAAGGAATAGACTAAAAACTCACTACAAAAACAGGAATTTTCATTGCTTTTAAAGACAGATATCAGAATTAATGCTTAATTATTAGGCAAAAATTGATCGATAGAAAAATCCATTCACAGCTTATAAATACTTATAAAGCTGATTTAATGGCATTTCTGATATCATCTTCGCTTATCTTACCTAATTTGCTATAGCTGGCCTTACCTTTGGCATTGATGATGATGGTGTAGGGAAGGGCGCCTTGGGAATTTCCCAGTTGCTTAGAAAGATTGCTACCTTCAAGACCACCAATTACAATCGGATAGCTCACTGGAGTTTTTGAAAGAAATTCACGAATATTGGAGGGTGAATCGATGCCAATGCCAACAAATAAGACATTTTGCTGCAAGAACTCTTGCTGAAGCTTATCTAAAGCAGGCATTTCTTCGACACATGGGGGGCACCAGGAGGCCCAAAAGTTCACCACCAGCACTTTACCCTGCCATTCTTGGGTGTTGACGGTTTTTCCATCCGGCGTTTGCCAAGAATTGGCAAAAAATGCTTTAACAGCAGGATCGCTGGCCAAACCAGTTTTATAAATCCACTGGGAGGTTAGTACGCCCCCAAGGAGCGCCAAAAGGCTAATTGCGACGATGATGATCAATTGTCTACGGTTCATTGCAACTCCTTCGCTAAAATTCGCTAATGCATATACATATCTTGGGCATTTGCGGTACTTTCATGGGCGGCATTGCCGCAATTGCGAGGCAGGCTGGACACCGCGTTACTGGTTGCGATGCCAACGTCTATCCACCAATGAGTACGCAGCTTGAAGCTCAAGGCATCGAACTGATTGAGGGATTTTCCCCTGATCAATTATCTCAGTTTGAGACCATGCCTGATTTATTCGTGATTGGCAATGTGGTTTCTCGCGGCAATCCATTGATGGAAGCAATTCTCAATCAAGGGCTACCCTATATCTCTGGCCCGCAATGGTTGGGCGAACAAGTTTTGTATGGACGACATGTCTTGGCCGTAGCGGGTACGCATGGCAAGACAACTACTTCAGCCATGCTGACTTGGATTTTAGAATTCAATGGTTACAAGCCGGGCTATCTCATCGGTGGCGTGCCCCTGAATTTCACAGTGTCTGCACGTTTAGGTGAGAGTAAATATTTTGTCATTGAGGCTGATGAATATGACACAGCTTTCTTTGATAAGCGTAGTAAGTTTGTTCACTATCGACCACGTACCGCCCTATTGAATAACCTAGAGTTTGATCACGCCGATATTTTTGCTGATCTTGCGGCAATCGAAACGCAATTTCATCATTTAGTGCGCACTGTTCCTGGCGATGGTTTACTGGTTGTTAATGGCGAGGAGCCTGCATTGGCGAGCGTGATTACGCGTGGCGCTTGGGCGCCTGTAGAGCGGTTCGGGCAAGAACTCAAAAATGAATGGTCTTTAATTGCTCAAGAGGCTGATAGCTTCATCGTGCGCAAGGCAGGTAAAGAAGTAGCCACTGTGAAATGGGCGCCTGATTCTGGTGTGATGGGTAGACACAATCAACTCAATGCACTTGGTGCGATTGCTTGCGCAAATCATATTGGTATCTCGCCAGCAGATTCTGCACGTGCATTGGCAGAATTTAAGAATGTAAAGCGTCGCTTGGAAACGATTGGTGTTGCAAATGACATCACGGTCTATGATGATTTTGCCCACCATCCAACCGCGATCACGACTACAGTTGATGGCCTTCATCGCCGTGTTGGTAAAGCACGCATCTTGGCGGTGCTTGAGCCACGTTCAAATACGATGAAGCTCGGTGTCATGAAAGCTCAACTTCCTGGAAGTCTAGAGGCTGCTGACAAAGTATTTGTCTATGGCGCTAATGCCGGCAAGGAATCATTGGGATGGGATTTGGCAGAAGTCTTATCTCCACTCAATAAGCAAGAACAGGGTAAAGCACATGCCTTTGATGATCTTGAAGCTCTGGTGAAGGCGGTTGCGCATGAGGCTAAGCCTGGCGATCATATTTTGGTGATGAGTAATGGCGGGTTTGGTGGCGTGCATCAGAAAATATTAAAAGCCATTTCGGCGCAGTAAAAAATATAAGTAAATACAGAAAGCAAATCATGGGCGATAGATTAAAAGACAAAGTAGCCATCATTACTGGTGCCGCTAAGGGTATTGGTTTTGCTACTGCTCAGCGTTTTGCAGAAGAGGGTGCAAAAGTCATCATTACTGATATCAGTCAGGAGGCTGTTAATAGTGCGGCAGAAAAAACGCCTAATGCCGAAGGCTATGCCATGAATGTCACGGATCGCGCTAGCATTCAGTCTGTTGTAGATCAGGTAATGCAAAAGCACGGACGGATTGATATCTTGATCAACAATGCTGGCATTACTCAAGATGCACGCTTAATTAAGATGACCGAAGCTCAGTTTGATACTGTGATTGATGTCAATCTGAAGGGTGTATTCAATTGCACCCAGATAGTCGTACCGCATATGCTGGAAGCTGGCTCTGGCGCAGTGGTTAATGCATCAAGCGTTGTGGGTCTCTACGGTAATTTTGGCCAAACCAATTACTCGGCTACTAAATTTGGTGTGATTGGTTTTACAAAAACATGGGCGCGTGAATTAGGAGCTAAAGGCATTCGAGTCAATGCGGTGTGCCCAGGTTTTATCGCCACTGAAATGGTCATGGCCATGCCAGAAAATATTGTGCAAGATATTGAAAAGCGCAGTTGGCTTGGTCGCCTAGGCACCCCAGCAGAAATGGCAAATGTGTATTTATTCTTAGCGAGCAATGAGGCAAGCTATGTCAATGGAGTGGCATTAGAGGCCAGCGGCGGGATCTCGCTCTAAGCATGAATCTTTTATACGAAGAAGGTGGCGATATTAAGATCGCCACAGTCCAGTCTGCTTCAGGGGCTGGCGATACAGAGTCTTGGCAAGCCACGAGCCTTTCTGGAAAAAAAATCAAGCTCAAGGCCAAAGAGGTATGGCTGCGTTTTGAAAAGCCAGAAGCTCAAATAGCCATGGATGAAGCCAACACACTTACTGCTGATATTGATTTACAGTTCCTTTGGGATTGCGCACCTGATGAAGAGTTTGGCTTGGTTGATGTGGCTCATGAGTACTTTGGCTCACAAGCGAGCATTCCGCAGCAAGTTGCTCTGGCGATTGCCTTGCAAGGTGCGCCAGTATTTTTTCGTCGCAAAGGGCGCGGACGGTTTCAGAGAGCTCCACTAGAGCAGTTACAGGCTGGATTGGCTGCTTTAGAGCGCAAGCAAAAAGAACTTGAACAGCAATCCGTTTGGCAGCAAGAGTTGGTTGCTGGCATCTTCCCTGAGTCACTGAAGTCTTCAGCCAAGCAATTACTTTTCTCGCCCGATAAAAATACCTCAGCCTATAAGACATTGATCGCAGCCTGTACTGAAACCGGGGAGTCTCCGGCGCAACTGATGATTCGTTGTGGCGCAATCGACTCTCCTTTGGCGTATCACCAGGGATTGTTTCTCAAGGCCCATTTCCCGAATGGTGCGGATCACAACCCGGCTATTAGCATTGATCAATCGGCATACGCATCAGCGGTTGCTGAGCTACCTCTTGCTCAGGTCCAGGCATTTTCCATTGATGATTCCGGTACTACCGAGATTGACGATGCCCTATCAGTTACACCAATTGAGGGTGGTCATCAGGTGGGTATTCATATCGCCGCTCCTGGACTGGCAATTACAAAAGATGATCCATTGGATCAAGTCGCTCGTAATCGAATGTCCACGGTGTACTTTCCGGGTGACAAGATTACGATGTTGCCTGATTCAGTCATTGAGCAATTCTCATTAGATGAGGGTATGCCAAGACCGGCCTTATCGATCTATGTTGATATTGATGCTGAAGGTATTGCTAATCGAGCGAGCTTGCAGATGCGTGCTGAGATGGTGCCGATGGCTGCTAATTTACGCCTAGAAAATATTGAGCATCTCGTGAGTGAGGAAAGTCTGCTTGATGAGGGTGCAAGCTATCCCTATCGCAAAGAATTAGCGATTTTGTGGCAGGCTGCCAAACACTTGCATGCAGGACGTCAAGAAAAGCGGGTAGCAAATGGTTTGCGCGCAGAACAGTTAGGTCTTATCGATCCAAATGCGCTAGCGAGAGACTTTCATTTTCAAATTCAGGATGTTGATGGCGTAAAGCGTGTTGAAATCGCGCCACGCCAACGCGGATCTATTTTGGATACCATCGTTGCTGAATGGATGATTTTCTGTAATAGCGCATCGGGGCAATTGCTTGCAGACCATGGTCTTCCAGGTTTATTCAGAACCCAGAAGGGTTGGGGCCCATTACGCACCCGTATGCAAACTACCCCTGGGCCACATGAAGGTTTAGGTTTGGACTATTACGCCTGGTGTACCTCTCCCTTGCGTCGATATTCTGATCTGGTAAATCAATGGCAATTGATTGCGCTTGCAAAGCATGGTGTCACTGCCAAAATGGTTGCCCCTTTCCCGCCGCGTGATGCAGCCTTAATGGGCATCGCTGCTGATTTTGAATCTTGCTATCAAGCATATGGTGAGTTTCAGGATCGATTGGAGAAGTATTGGTGTTTGCGTTGGATCACTCAAGACGGTGAATCGAAGACGGTGTATGTTCGTCATCTGAAGGAGGGTATGTCTAGAGTGGAATTGGTTCCTTTACATTTACCTATTCCCGAGTTGGCTACCCATCCACGCATGACTCGTGCTGAGGTAGTGATTGCAGATGTCGATTTGCTGCAACTGAGTGCCGGTGTTCGTGTGCTCGAGATTGAAGCAAAGGCTGACGCTCCTGAAAAGGCTGTAGAGCCGGAGCCCTCAGATGCTCCCAAAGAAGATGCTAGCTCAGATTAAATCGCTAGAATTTCCATTGCCCGAGAGTCTGAGTGGGGCCTTGCGTTATTTGCATAGCGCTTGGAGTCGCTATCCTTTTCGATTTGCCTTGTGTGTTTCGATACTGATTCACATTCTTTTCCTTTCGTTTCGTTGGGGCGTTGGGGAAATCCAGAATCGCAGGCTCAATACCCCCTTGAGTGTTGTATTGGTAAATGCCAGTAATAAAACTCCCCCTCTCAAGGCAAACAAGTTGGCGCAGGCTGATTTGCAGGGTGGTGGTAAAACAGAAAATCAAGAAGCCACTGCAATTCATCGGGCCAGACTTGGGGCTGAGGCTAAGCTTGAGATTTTAGAAAAACAGCAAAAGCAAATGCTCGCAAAGTTAGATGAGCAGCGCATGCGTTCAGGTGGTCGAAAGAGTGGGGACGAACAAAAAATTACCCCCCAGTTAAATTCTTTAGAGGCTGAGCTGGCTAAACGGTTGCAAGCTGATGGCAAGGAACCGAAGCGTAAGGTATTAACTGGCGCCAATACGAAGGCGGTTACCTTTGCACATTACTACGATGCGATGCGCCAAAAAATTGAGGCTTATGGAAGTACTTTTTTCCCAAGGGCAAATGGACGCCCCTTATATGGAAGTTTGGTGATCGTGGTTAGCGTTGACAACCAAGGCAGAATCACGACTAACGCCCAAGGCAAGGATGGGTTATCCATTGGACGCAGTTCTGGTAACCCTGAGCTAGACCGTCAGGCAATAGCTATTGTGAGAGCCTCGGCGCCATTTGGTCCTTTTCCATCAGAAATGCGTAATCAAATTGATGTTTTGGATTGGATCTCTACTTTTGAGTTCACGCGCGATGGTGTGGATCGTCTAGAGCTACGGCATTAAAGCAATTTAACTAACTTTATAAATTCGCTTATTCTGTAGTCAATATGAGTTCAACAGATACCGCCTCCTTACATACGGACCCAAGCCTTTTTGCTGGCGTGGACGTCTATGCTGTTGCTGGTCATCCTATTGCTCACAGTAAGTCTCCAGCAATACATCAACGGTTTGCAGAGCAAGCTAAGCAGCGTATGCACTATGGCCGTCTTCAGCCCGAGATAGATTCATTTGCTCAGGCAACCAAATCTTTTTTTGCTGCGGGTGGTAAGGGCATGAACGTCACCGTGCCATTCAAACTGGATGCTCAAAATCTAGCTGATGTATTAACCCCGCGCGCGCAATTAGCGGGCGCTGTGAATACTTTATGGAAAACAGAGGGTAAGATTTTTGGTGACAATACGGATGGCGCTGGTTTAGTCCGTGATTTGCTTGCGCAAGGTATTGCGCTCCATAGCGCCCGTATTTTATTGATTGGTGCTGGTGGGGCTGCCCGTGGCGTGATTGGCCCATTGCTTGAACAGTCACCTAAATCCCTCATCATTGCCAATCGATCAAGCGCAAAAGCCGATGAGTTGGTAAAGCTCTTTGCAGATTTGGCTGGGTCACGCGAAGTAGCTCTGGAATCTCGCACATTGGCAGAACTAGAAGATGCTGCAAAAACCCAATATCCATTCGATTTGGTGATTAATGCCACTGCTGCAGGCTTGACTGATGAATCTCCCTTGACGCTTAAGGCGGTGGCTAATATTTTTGTGCCCAGCTCATTTGCGTATGACATGGTTTACGGTAAAACCACTGCCTTTATGCAGCAGGCCTTGCAGCGAGGTGCACGCGTCAGTGACGGTCTTGGGATGTTGGTTGAACAAGCGGCTGATGCATTTTTACTTTGGCGAGGCGCGCAACTAGCGACCGCTATAGATCCTCGCGCAGTCTTGGCGGAGTTACGTAGTTAATTTGCTCTAATGCGCTGGCTTCTTTATCCAGTGAAATGTTTGCTAGCAGGCTTTGTGGCTATGCAAATCTTTTTCGCATTACAAATTGCATTGTGGATTGGCTTAGATCCCAGTAGCACTGCGTTTCAGAGAGCCGAGCACTGGCGTTTATGTACCTGGCATTGGAATTGTTCTATGCAGTCCAAATGGACGCCTTATGAAAAGATATCCAATAATCTCAAGCGCGCTGTTTTGGTTAGCGAAGACGACATTTTCTTTCAGCATAAAGGTGTGCGGGTTGAGGATATGCAAAAAGCTTGGCAGAAAAATCAACAGCAGAATCAACAAAAAGCCCAAGCAGGCAATAAATCTAAGACGGTTTTACGGGGTGGGTCCACCATTACGCAACAATTAGCCAAAAATTTATTTTTATCGTCAGAGCAAAACTATTTACGCAAGGGTCAAGAGCTCATCATTACAGGGCTCTTAGAGCTAACACTCTCAAAGCAGAGATTATTTGAGATTTATCTTAATTCGGTAGAGTGGGGTGAAGGTATTTTTGGGGTTGGTGCTGCCTCTCAACACTATTACGCTTCCACTCCAGCGGGACTAAGTCGGGAGCAAGCTGCTGCTCTTGCTTCAGCCCTGCCGGCACCCAAGTGTTTTGATAAGCAGCAGTATTGCCGTCGAGGAAGTATTAACTATTCTGCTCGACAAGAATTTATCTTAGAAAATATGGACCGAGTGGCTTTAGCGCCTTACCCCAAAAGCGGTACAAGCAAATAAAGAAAATAAAGTAAATAAATTACTTGCTTGCAGCTGCCCTGAGTGCATCACGAGTGCTCATGGCAACCGCTCTAGCAGCCTGGGCAAAATCAGCCCCTGAGCTGGCATACAGAATAGCTCTTGAGGAATTAATGATCATTCCAGTTCCTGGCTTGCCTGCTATTTTTCCAGCGCTGACTGTGGCATCAATATCGCCTCCTTGCGCGCCAATCCCTGGAATCAACAAAGGCATTTCACCAACAATGGCGCGTACTTTAGCGATTTCTTCTGGGAAGGTTGCACCGACCACCAAGCTGATTTGATCAGAACTATTCCACTGTTGTGCAGCCAACTTGGCTACATGAAGATAAAGAGGTTCTCCGTTGGGAGCCACATTCAGAAACTGCAAATCAGATCCACCGGGATTGGAGGTGCGGCACAGCACAATAACTCCTTTACCTGAATGTTTTAGGTAAGGCTCAATCGTGTCAAACCCCATATACGGATTCACGGTCACTGCATCAGCGCCGTAGCGATCAAAGGCCTCGAGAGCGTAATGGTCAGCGGTACTGCCGATATCTCCCCGTTTGGAATCGAGGATTACGGGGATATGAGGGTATTTATCTTTGAGATGCTTGATGAGTTTTTCTAACTGAGCCTCTGCTCTTTGGGAGGCAAAGTAGGCAAATTGGGGTTTGAATGCGCAGACCAAATCTGCAGTCGCATCGGCGATTTCTCGACAGAACTCATAGATGCCCTCGGGGCTCCCTTGCAGGGCTTGAGGTAAGCGCTTTGGGTCTGGGTCAAAACCAACGCACAGCATGCTGCCTTGGGAAGCCCATGCGGACTGGAGTTGCTGGTTAAAGGTATTTAAGTGAGAGTTCATTGAGATCAAGGTTTTTAGTGAAACTGTCATGCTCTATAGGTTGACATCTTCCCCTCCTTAATTGGTAGGGATTCCTCCTGCGAGACGCTCATGTCCGAGCGCAAGAATATTCTTGGCTGCATTGAGGTCGCGGTCATTCACCGAACCACAATCTGAACAAGTCCATTCTCTTATTCGCAAACCTATTCTACCTTTCGGACTGCTGGTGGCTATAGAGCCGCAGCACGAACAAGTCTGGGTTGTGTAAGACTCATTAATTACCTCAAATACCCCGCCAGCGTAAGCGCTTTTATATTCCAACATGGTTTTGAGTGACGACCATCCAGCATCTAGCGTAGATTTGGCCATTCTTGTCTTAATGAGTTTATTACTGGATACGTTTCCTACAAATATTGCCCCATACTCTTGAGCGAGCTTAGTGGAGAACTTATGGAGCTCGTCTTTACGACGATTCTTGATCTTGGCATGAAGTGCTTTGACTAAAGATTTCTTATGGGCTCTTTGTGCTATGCGCAGTGATGGCTCTAGCTGGCGGTAATTTCTGCCAATAAGGTGATGCCCATCGCTAGTGACAGCGCATTCTTTTAGTCCAAGATCAATACCTATGGACTGAGTAGCTGTATTGTGTTTCTTCTCTACTTTGACTGTGGTGTTGAAATACCAACGACCACGGGAGTCTTCGGAGAACGAACCGGAACCTAGTTCGTAGTCTACTAAGCCGTATGAGTCCCATAGACTAATTGCCTGGCCTTGGTAGTGAAGCTGGCCATTGCGGTAGCGAATTGCCGATTTTTTAATCGGAATCCAGCCCAGAGAGCGCCTTGCGCCACCACTTTTGCGCCAGGAGAGGCGGATTTTGCGAAACTGCATTCGGCGAGCAACAAACTCCTCATTGATTGCTTGTACTGTTTGGCTGTGTAGGCTCAAACCTTCTTTACTCGCGCCAGTGGTGTATTGATTTAGGTCGTATGCTGAGAGAAATTTACCAGTACGGCGCGTATGTTTCTCAGAGAGCTCGTTTACAAAATTCCAAACGAAATTGACTTCACGAGCCTGGGTACAAAGGCATTTTGCGTGTCTATCTTTGACACGCAATCGCAGGGTTCGAATTGCTTTATTAGACTCCGACATGCTGTAATTATATACAGTACTTTTAAAAATAAAGCTATTAATTATTTATTCTTATTTGTTATAGCTTCCTCTCTCATGGGGCAGTGACTTTTGCGTTGGCTGATAAACTAGCGCACATTCCTTAGGAGTTCACCATGATCAACTTGTTCGTCCTGCAAAATGGCCGCCTCTCTCAAGAGCAAGTCGAAGATCGCAATGAATTGTTGCAATATGCCAATCCTATCTGGATTGATGTGGTTGATCCAGAAGAAGAGGAATTAATCTGGATTAAAGAGGCATTTGGCGTACTTTTGCCTGAGTTAGATGACTTGGGTGACTTAGAAGCTTCTGCTCGTTATTTTGAGGCAGATGATGGTCACCTCCATATCCGTACCGATTTCTTATTGGATGAAGAAGAAACCTCTCGTAACGTTCGAGTAGCGTTTGTTCTTACTAAGCAAGTGTTGTTTTCAATTCATGATGAAGATTTGCCAGTGTTCCGTTTGGTTCGCTTGCGTGCTCGTTTGCGTCCTGGTTCTGTGAGCAATGCAAAAGATGTATTGCTTGATTTGTATTCAACGGATGCTGAGTATTCTGCCGATGCTTTGGAAGAGGTTTATGAAAACCTTGAGCAAGCTGGAAAACGTGTTTTGCAAGATGACATCAATGATGCTGATGCTGAGCAAGTTTTGGAGACAATTGCCAAAGAGGAAGATACCAACGGACGCATTCGTCGTAACGTGATGGATACCCGCAGAGCCTTGTCTTTCTTAATGCGCAGCAAACTACTATCGGATGAGCAGCAAGAAGAAGCCCGTCAAATTTTGCGCGACATTGATTCTTTGGAAAACCATACTGCTTTCTTATTCGACAAGATTAACTTCTTGATGGATGCAACTGTCGGCTTCATTAACTTGAACCAGTCCAAGATTATTAAGATCTTCTCGGTGGTATCCGTAGCTTTAATGCCACCAACACTACTTGCAAGTATTTGGGGTATGAACTACAAACATATGCCCGAGTTAGATGCTACTTGGGGTTATCCAATGGCGATTGTTGCAATGGTAATTTCAGCAATCATCCCACTTTGGTACTTCCACAGCAAAGGCTGGATGAAGTAATTAGTGCATTAGTGCATTAGCAATTGGCAGTATGAATATGCACTTAACTTCTGAGTAGGGCAATTAACTCAGTCAGTGCAAATTCTACTGCCTGTTGCCTGATCGCGTGACGATCACCGTCAAAGTGCATGGTTTTCGCTAAGACTTGATTCTCGGTAGCCCAGCCAAAACAGACAGTTCCCACTGGTTTTTCGATTGAGCCCCCTGATGGCCCCGCTACGCCGGTAATGGAAATGGCCACATTACTTCCTGAATTCATGCGGGCGCCCTCTGCCATGGCCTTGGCCACTTGCTCACTTACTGCTCCATAGGACTCAATTAGCTGGGCAGAAACATCAAGGCACTCGGTTTTGGCTTCATTGCTATAAGTGATGTAGCCCCGCTCAAACCACTCACTGGAGCCCGCTAACTCGGTCAGGGTGGCGCAGACAAGTCCACCAGTACAAGATTCCGCTAACGATACCGTCCAATTTCTAGAAAGCAAAATCTGGGCAAGAGTTTTAGTAAGGTCGCTTGCGTTCATTAGACTCATGATTTAATCAAGAATTGTATTAAAGCCATTACGAGCAGCGTGCAGAACGCAGCCGCGAGATCGTCAATCACAATCCCAAACCCACGCCACAGTATTTGAAGGTAACTTGAGTGTTGAGTGGTATCACTCGCAGTATTTTTAAAGTGACGATCAATGATTCCAATAGGACCAGGTTTCATTGCATCAAAATATCGGAACAGTGCGAAAGCAATGATCTGCATCCAAATAGTGGTTGGCATGATGAAGATAAGCACCAGCCAGAACGCGACAATTTCATCCCAAACAATACCGCCAAAATCTTTTTTACCAAGCTCTTCGCTGACATGACCGCAGATCCAGCAGCCGAGCAAAATGCCGCCACCAATGATCCAGATAAAGTCTGCCGTACTGAAAAAATATTCACCTATAAGAAATGCAGCCCACGCCCAAAGAGTACCGGCAGTGCCTGGAGCTATAGGACTTAGACCACTACCAAAGCCAAATGCAATGGTGCGACTAGCAGTTTGAAAAACCCATTTAAGGTTTGGTTTTACTTCTGCGGAATGCTCAACATTAGTCATTGTGCGAAGTGGTCAAATGAGTTGAGGAATGGAGCTGCTTGTGAATCACTTAAGAGGACTCCTGATGCATCTAGTAAATATACCCTTGCTTGATGATCTTTTTGCGGAAGTATTTTTCCAATGAGTGTTAGTGGCAAGTTAAGTGTTCTGCTAATTTCCTGTATTTTTTCATGCTGGCTTGATGGTGCAGTAAAGCAAAGCTCGTAATCATCACCGCCGCATGCGGCAAATAAATTTTGAATGGAAGATTCTTGTTTTTTCAAGATGCTCGATTTTGGTAATTGATCCAACTGAATTTGTGCGTCAACTTGCGATTGCTTCAAAATATGGCGTAAATCACCCAACAACCCATCAGAGACATCTAAAGCTGCGCTTGCCACATCTCTCAATTGAATGCCTAAGTCAATGCGCGGCATTGGTTGATGCATGCGGTCTTCAATTCGTTGTAAGTCTTCGCTAGATAGATCTATTTCATGACGCAGTGCAGCAAGAGCAAGTCTGGCATCTCCAACCGCACCCGAGACCCAAACGTCATCGCCTGCCTTTGCGCCAGATCTGCGAATAGCTTTGCCGGCGGGGATGCTGCCAAAGGCGGTGATCGAGATGGTGAGGGGGCCTGCAGTGGTGTCGCCGCCGATAAGGGGGCAGGAATACTCCTTAGCAATGGCAAAAAGCCCTTTAGAGAAAGCTTCTAGCCAGACTTCATCTACTTTTGGTAGGGCAATTGCCAAGGTAAAACCCAGCGGACTTGCCCCCATGGCCGCTAGGTCTGAAAGGTTAACTGCTAGGGCTTTGCGGGCCAATAGGGTGGGATCGGCGCCAGCAAAAAAGTGCCTGCCCTCAACCAACATATCGCTGGTAATGGCTATTTCTTCATTCCCTGGTGGTTTGATCAGGGCGCAGTCATCACCAATCCCCAAGGTAACGCCTTGATCTGCTTTAGAGCGCATTGAATCCGCACCCGTTTTGAAAAAACGTTCAATCAGGTCAAATTCACCGAGGGGGGTAGCGCGAGAAGACATGCCCCATTTTATGGTGGTTATGAAGCGAATGTCCGAGAGGAATAGAATTGAAGTCTTATAAGTCTTAGCTAAATGAAGATAAGACAGAACTTAGCGAGTTAGTGGATGAGCAAAGAAAATAATAAAGAGCAACAAATTGCAGCCTTAAGAGAGGCAGCGCTTCAGTACCACGAGTTTCCGACTCCGGGAAAAATTGAAATTGCCCCAACAAAGCAATTAACCAATCAACGAGACTTAGCCCTTGCATACACGCCTGGCGTTGCAGCTCCTTGCGAAGAGATTGTTAAAGATCCGGCAAATGCATTCAAGTACACCGCCCGTGGAAATTTAGTTGGCGTCATTACGAACGGCACAGCCGTTTTAGGTTTAGGAAATATTGGACCGCTGGCAAGTAAGCCAGTGATGGAAGGTAAAGCAGTTCTTTTTAAGAAGTTTGCTGGCATTGACGTTTTCGATATCGAAGTCAATGAAAACGATCCCGATAAATTAGTAGAAATTATTGCGGCACTAGAGCCAACTTTTGGCGGTATTAATTTAGAAGATATTAAAGCGCCTGATTGTTTTGTCGTTGAGCGCAAGTTGCAAGCTCGCATGAAGATTCCAGTCTTCCATGATGACCAACACGGTACAGCGATTGTGGTTGCAGCCGCCATCCTCAATGGTTTGAAGGTGGTTGGTAAAAAAGTAGAAGAGGTTAAGTTAGTCACCTCAGGAGCTGGTGCTGCTGCGCTAGCCTGCTTAGATTTATTGGTTGACTTAGGTATTCAGCGTAAAAATATTTGGGTTACTGACTTGGCTGGCGTAGCATACAAGGGCCGTAAAGAGTTGATGGATCCTGAAAAGGAGCCGTTTTGCCAAGACACAGATTTGCGCACACTTGATCAAGCGATTGAAGGTGCGGATATTTTCTTGGGTCTTTCTGCTGGGGGTGTACTCAAGCAAGACATGGTGAAGAAGATGGCACCGAAGCCATTGGTTTATGCCTTAGCAAATCCAACCCCTGAAATTCTTCCTGAAGAAGTGAAAGCAGTTCGTCCGGATGCAATCATGGCGACTGGTCGTACCGACTACCCAAATCAAGTAAACAACGTTTTATGTTTCCCATTCATTTTCCGCGGTGCTTTGGATGTGGGTGCAACAACGATTACTCGTGGCATGGAAGTCGCAGCGGTCAAGGCAGTAGCGGAATTGGCTCAAGCAGAGCAGAGCGAAGTGGTTGCTTCTGTTTACGGTCTCGATAACTTATCCTTTGGCCCGGAGTATTTAATTCCAAAGCCATTCGATCCTCGACTCATTACCGTGATTGCTCCTGCAGTTGCTAAGGCGGCGATGGATGATGGTGTAGCTCTACGCCCAATCAAAGATTTCGATGCCTATCGCAATCAGTTACAGCAATTCGTGTACCACTCTGGCACTTTGATGAAGCCACTCTTTAGCATTGCTAAACGTGTACCAGCAAATCAAAAACGTATTGTGTTCGCTGAAGGTGAAGATGAGCGTGTATTGCGTGCAGTGCAGATCATCATTGATGAGCATCTTGCTACCCCAATTCTGATTGGTCGCCCAGCCGTCATAGAGCATCGAATTGAGAAATTCGGCCTGCGTATGAAGGCGGGCGATGATTTTGAGATTGTGAATCCAGAGAATGATTCACGCTTCCGTGATTTCTGGCAAACCTACCTTGCACTCACAGAGCGTAAGGGTGTAACGCAGTCGTTTGCTAAGTTAGAAGTCCGCCGCCGCAACAGTTTGATTGGAAGTCTGTTGATTCAAAAAGGCATGGCTGATGGCATGATTTCCGGCACAGTCGGCAATATCGCTACGCACTTGAAATATATTGATGAAGTGATTGGGCATGAGCCTGGTGCGAATGTTTATGGTGCCATGTCAGGTTTGATTCTTCCAGGACGCCAAGTATTTTTAGTGGACACCCACATCAATCTAGACCCTACGGCCGAACAGTTAGCGGATCTCACTCTCATGGCCGCAAGTGAAATGAGAAAGCTAGGATTAGCTCCGAAAGTTGCCTTACTGTCCCATTCGAATTTTGGTTCTAGCAATGCCCCTTCTGCAGTCAAGATGCGTGAAGTGTTGGCATTACTCCAAAAGGCAGATCCAACTCTAGAGGTTGATGGAGAGATGCATGGCGATAGCGCTTTAGATGCAAGCATTCGAGAAGGTGCCGTATCTTCATCCTCACTGAAGGGCGATGCCAATCTCTTGGTCCTGCCAAACATTGATGCAGCAAACATTTCTTACAATTTGCTAAAAACAGCAGCAGGCAATGGCATTGCAATCGGCCCATTGTTGTTAGGTGTTGCTAAGCCAATTCACATCCTCACTCCGGCCGCAACTGTGCGTCGTATTGTGAATGTGACAACTTTGGCGGTTGTAGAGGCAGCGAGTAACGCCAGAGGCATTTCTTAAGAATCAGTAATATATGTAAGTTAGTAATAACTTACATATATTATTTCTATATAAATCAGTGCATTACATAAAATGCACTGTATTTGGGCTTGATTTGATGGCGTGTTAAGGGTAACCTAGCACCCATCATGAATAATCGCTCTGAAAACAGCAATACAGCAAGCTTCGATGAACATAGCCGTGCTGAAAGTTGGGATAGCAATGATCGACTGGAAACCGAATCATCCGCTGCCAACATTTATGCTGAAGGCGGTTTATCTCGTTTACAAACCTATGCAGCAAATCAAGTTTCGGGGAAAAAAGTGACAGCTTCTTGGCGTGCCGCTTTGGCCGTTCGCGATGCCGGACCGCCGGCAATGTTGCGCAGTGTGCGCCCTAATATCGTTCAATCTATTCGTGCTTTCCGTACTCCTGATTTGCAGGAAGCGGCAACTGAATTGGGTCAACACTTCATTTATGCCAATTGCGCAAATGCAATGACGAAAGGTGAGGTTTTGGAGTCGATTGCGATTGCGTACTCATTTACTAAGCAGCAGGCAAAAAATTACGATCCTTTGTTGGATGCTTTGACTACCACGGTAGACAAGTCTGGTCCACAGCCTGGATTTGTAGTGGTGCTTGAAGGTCTGCCTTGTACTCAGAAGTTTGACAAAGAAGCCCGTGAAACATTGTTGGATGTTTTCCGTGATGCTGTTGATTTCTGGGCTGAGCGCCGTACTCCATACCGCGTCTTCTATTCTTTTGCTTAATCGTTAAAGTCTTGTAAGCCTTATAAATCGCCTCTACTTGAGGCGATTTTGCATTTCAGGATTCCATACGCTGTGTACGGCTGTAATAGCCACTACGCCCGCTGTTTCCGTTCTGAGTACCCGCTCCCCCAGTGAAACCAATTGATAGCCTGCTGCTTGCGCTTGAGCCTCTTCTTCAGGGGAATGACCACCCTCGGGGCCGATCATTAAGACGATATCTTGGGGAGCATTTTCAATTAACACCGAATATAGGCTTTTCGTCGCATCAGGACTGAGTAGTAGTTTGAGTGCGAGTTTTGGAGTCGCTTGTAAATAACTTTCAAAAGTTTGAATGGGCTCCAGGCTGGCAAGGACGGTGCGATCGCATTGCTCGCAAGCTGCTTGAATGATGCCCTCCCAGTGGGCAAGTCTTTTTTGGGCGCGCTCAAGGTCGCTGGAGCGGGTTAACTTGAGGATGGAGCGTTCACATTGCATGGGGGCAATATTTTGGGCGCCCGTTTCTACCGCTTTCTCAACAATCCAGTCCATTTTGTCCCCGCCAGCCAGTCCTTGAGCCAGGGTAATGGCATATGGGGTCTCACGATGGGTGTCGGTATGGATATCCGTCAGTTGAACCTGACCCGTTTTTCCACTCAAAGAGAGTAGTTCTCCTTTGGCTACCTGGCCTTTTCCATCAAATACAGGGAAGAATTCCCCGGCTTGGACACGCCTAACGCGCAAATGGTGGGCAACCTCTGGGGTGAGGGCGGTCGGCTTTTGGGATTCCCATGGTCCGGGAAGATAAAATTGAGGCATTACTGAAATATAGCCAATTAATTTTCCAGAGACCACTTTTACGATGTCAAATCTTCAAATTCGTATGGCCAACGCCATTCGCGCCTTATCCATGGATGCTGTGCAGCAGGCAAATTCAGGTCACCCTGGTATGCCAATGGGTATGGCAGATATTGCTGTCGGTCTTTGGAATGAACATTTAAAACATAACCCAACAGATCCACTTTGGATTGATCGTGATCGCTTTGTTTTATCCAATGGTCATGGATCTATGTTGTTGTATTCACTCTTGCATCTTTCTGGTTACGACTTGCCGATTGAAGAGTTGAAAAATTTTCGTCAATTGCACAGCAAAACTCCAGGACATCCTGAGTATGGAATTACTCCCGGCGTAGAAACAACTACGGGTCCATTGGGACAGGGAATTTCTAATGCAGTAGGAATGGCACTTGCTGAAAAATTATTAGCAGAAGAATTTAATCGTCCTGGCCTTAACATCGTTGATCACTACACCTACGTATTTTTAGGTGATGGTTGTTTGATGGAAGGTATTAGTCACGAAGTGTGTTCTTTGGCCGGCACACTGAAGTTGAATAAGTTAATTGCATTATGGGATGACAACGGCATCTCGATTGATGGCAAAGTGGTTTCTTGGTTTAACGAAGATACCCCTAAGCGTTTTGAGGCTTACGGTTGGAATGTGATTCGGGCCGTTGATGGCCACGATGCAGAGGCTGTATCTGCCGCGATTGCTGAGGCCAAAAAGAGCGATAAGCCAACCCTGATCTGCTGCAAGACTGCGATAGGTCAAGGCTCACCGAATATGGCGGGTAGCGACAAGGTACATGGCTCCCCATTGGGGGCGGCAGAAATTGCTGAAACTCGTGTTGCATTGAATTGGCCATACGCCCCATTTGAAATTCCGAAAGATATTTATGCGGCATGGGATTTTAAAAAGCGTGGTCAAGCTGCCGAACATGAGTGGAATAAAGAATTTCAGAAATACAAAAACAAATTTCCAGAACTTGCTGCTGAATTGCAACGTCGTATGGCAGGTGATTTATCTAAAGATTTTGTATCCACATTAAATGCATACTTAAAAACTTGCCAAACTAAAGCAGAAACCATTGCGACTCGCAAAGCAAGTCAGAATGCGATTGAAGCATTAGCACCTGCTTTGCCAGAATTTATGGGCGGCTCTGCCGACTTAACAGGATCCAACCTCACTAATTGGTCTTCATGCAAACCTGTGCGCGCTGATCAATGGGGTAATCACATCAATTATGGCGTTCGTGAATTTGGTATGAGCGCCATCATGAACGGCATTGCCTTGCATGGTGGTTACATCCCATTTGGCGGCACATTCTTAACCTTCTCCGATTACAGTCGTAACGCTTTGCGTATGGCTGCTTTGATGAAGTTGCGCAGTATTTTTGTCTTTACCCACGACTCAATCGGTTTGGGTGAGGATGGCCCAACCCATCAGTCTGTAGAGCATGTAGCCAGCTTGCGTCTCATACCGAACCTGATGGTTTGGCGTCCATGTGACACCACAGAGAGCGCTGTAGCCTGGGGCTCAGCCATTGAGCGTAAAAACGGCCCTAGCGCCTTGATCTTTAGTCGTCAGAATTGTCCATTTGTATCTCGTACTTCTGCACAAATTAAAGAAATCGCACGTGGTGGTTACGTTTTGCGTGATCCCTCCGGCAAGATTGATGCGGTCATTATTGCAACTGGTTCTGAAATTGCGCTTGCATTACAAACTGCGCAACAGTTAGAAAAAGAAGGTTTAGGTATTCGAGTGGTTTCAATTCCATCAACCACTGTCTTTGATCAACAAGATGCTGCCTACAAAGCAAAAGTATTGCCTGAAAATATTCCGCGCATTGCAGTTGAAGCGGGCGTGAGTGATTTCTGGTGGAAGTATGGTTGCGCAGCAGTTCATGGCGTAGATACCTTTGGTGAGTCTGCGCCTGCGCCAGTGCTGTATGAATATTTTGGATTAACGGCTGACCAGATTGCGAAAACAGTTAAACAATGCATCGCAAAGAAATAAATCAAAGTGCGGAATAAATTCAATATTAGTAAGGGGAAATAAATGACAATTCGTATCGCAATTAATGGTTATGGACGCATTGGTCGTATGGTATTGCGTGCTTTATATGAAGATCAAGTAAATGGTAAGCCACGTCGTGATATCAAGATCGTCGCAATTAATGCGATGGGTGATATTGCTATTAACGCCCATCTTACAAAGTATGACTCTGCTCATGGCCGTTTCCCAGCAGATGTATCCGTTGATGGCGATTGCATGGTGGTCAATGGCGATCGCATCAAAATGTTCTGCACACGTAATCCTGCAGAAACCCCATGGGGTGAGTTGGGCGTTGATTTAGTTTTGGAATGTACTGGTAAGTTCACTTCCAAAGAAAAAGCCATGATTCATATTGAGCAGGGTGCGAAGAAGGTGCTGATTTCTGCTCCTGGTGAAAAAGATGTAGACGCAACTATTGTCTACGGCGTAAATCAAAATGTATTGAAGCCAAGCGATGTTGTTGTCTCTAATGCTAGCTGCACAACCAACTGTTTAGCCCCATTGGTAAAGCCGCTCTTAGAAAAGATTGGTATCGAGTCTGGTTTGATGACTACGATTCATGCATTTACTAATGACCAAGTGTTAACAGATGTGTATCACAAGGATATGCGTCGTGCGCGTTCAGCCGTTACCAGCATGATCCCAACGAAGACGGGTGCTGCTAAGGCAGTTGGTTTGGTTTTGCCGGCATTGGCAGGTCGCTTTGATGGCTTCGCAATGCGTGTACCTGTCATTAATGTTTCTGTTGTTGACCTCACTTTTGCTGCTAGTCGCGCCACCAGCGTTGACGAAGTGAATGCCATTCTGAAGACTGCTAGCGAAAGTGAGCTCAAAGGCATTTTGGGCTTTAATACATTGCCCTTGGTATCCATCGACTTTAACCATGATCCACGCCCAAGTATTTATGACGCCTCCCAAACTCGCGTTTCTGCGGATGGCAAGCTGGTGAAGGTATTGGCTTGGTATGACAACGAATGGGGTTATTCAGTGCAGATGCTCAATGCCGCTGAAGCATTAATGGCTGTAAAGTAAGAAAAAATAGATAAGAGTAGCTAAGAGCGTCTAAAAGTTGTTAAAAAACGTTTAAATCCTATTTTTCGGCTTAATTGTGTAAAAAAGACCTCAATTTGAGGTCTTATTTGCTTCTACAGTGCTAATAACGGCTTACTTTGGCTGTCTTATTTAGCTTGTTTATTGCGGCAATTCTTCTTTAAGCAGTGGCCATACATGGCTAAAGAATGCTCTTGGAGCTTAAAACCAAGGTTTTTGGCAATATCACGTTGCCTTTTTTCAATAGCTTCGTCTACAAATTCCTCTACATGGCCACAATCAATGCAAACCAGGTGGTCGTGGTGCTGACCCTCATTCAATTCATAGATTGCCCTGCTATCCCCTTTGCTAGATTCAAAATGACTACGCAATAGAAGGCCGGCCCGCTCAAATTGGGTGAGTACCCGGTAAACCGTTGCCAGACCGATCTCTTTGTCTTCTTTGGCTAAGGCCATAAAGACATCTTCGGCGCTAAAGTGGGTTCCCCCGTTTTGATGAAAAAAATCGAGGATTTTCATCCTTGGGCCGGTAGCTTTTAGGCCAATATCGCGTAAATCTTCAGGGCTAGGGTTTTGGGTCATATTTATGGCATTGGGAGCTAAAATCAATGTCTTAATGATACGGCCAGCCATGCAAAATTGCCTTGAACTTTTTATCCGTTTTTTGAACCCGTTTTTGAAGGGTGTTTATTCCCCCGCTCGATTGGGGCTAGTGTCTTTGGCTCTGCTGGGATTGATGGGGGTTGTTGGGTGCACTTCTGCTGTTGATGAAACTCAACGCGCATGGATGAATAAGGTTTTTAGACCCTATGTTCCTGATGTTGTGCAAGGTAACTTCGTCTCTAGTGAGCAGTATTCCAAATTGCAACTAGGGATGACACGCGAACAGGTGCGTCAAATTATGGGTACACCATTGTTAGCTAGTTACTTCCACGCAAATCGCTGGGATTATATTTTTGAATTTAAGCGCGCTGGACAGGTTATGGGCAAAGATCGTCATGTCACAGTGTTCTTTGATGGCGATAAAGTAGTGAAGTTTGATGGTGATGCTTTGCCAACGGAAGTTGAGATGGTTGCCGAGATCGATAACTACGCTAAAACCAAACGCTCGTTCTGGGAGGTCATCACAGGCACCAATAAGCCACCAGTCACGCCACCATTGCAGCAACCCGAACTCATGGTGCCAAGTAAAACGGATAATTTGGCAGCGGGTGCGGCCATACCACCAGCTAGTACTAGCAGTTCATTCTGGGACTTTTTTAGTTTTTCTAAAAAGGATCCAAATGCTCAGCCTGAGCCATTGGGTCCTGGTGCTCTCAATGTTCCGCAGGCCAGTGAAGCCAAGTAAAAAATTACTTATGTGTTGATGCTGAAGCAAGTTGCTTCAGCAACTTTTAATCAGAAGCGAAGAAAAATGATGAAGATTGCAATTGCTGGGGCAACAGGCCGTATGGGCAAGATGTTGATTGAGACTGTCCTCAATACAGCTGATGCAGAGCTGGTGGGTGCGCTTGAGCATAATGCTTGCCCACAGCTGGGTGAAGACGCTGGCGCCTTCTTGGGCAAAAAGACGGGTGTAGTGATTTCTTCTGATGTTGCTCAGGTTTTGGCTCATGCACAATTCTTAATCGACTTCACCAGGCCAGAAGGCACTATGGCCCATTTGGCTGTTGCTGAAAAGACGGGTACCAAAATGATTATCGGTACAACAGGCCTAACTACCGATCAAATTGCTAGCTTGAAAAAAGCATCTGCAAAGCTGGCGATTGTTTTTGCTCCAAACATGAGCGTGGGTGTGAATGCCACTTTTAAGTTGCTGGAGATCGCGGCAAAGATGCTCAATCAAGGTTATGACATTGAGATTATTGAAGCGCATCACAAGCATAAGGTCGATGCCCCTTCTGGTACCGCACTCAAGATGGGTGAGGTGATTGCGAATGCTTTAGGTGAAAAGCTTGATGATGTTGCTGTGTATGCCCGCGAAGGTCATACCGGTGAACGTAAAGAAGGTTCAATTGGTTTTGCAACGATTCGTGGTGGCGATATTGTTGGCGACCATACTGTCTTATTTGCAGGTGATGGTGAACGTATTGAAATCAGTCATAAATCTTCAAGCCGTCAGTCCTATGCGCAAGGTTCATTGCGTGCGGGTCGTTTCTTGCAAAACCAAAGTGCCGGTTTATTCGATATGCAAGATGTTCTTGGCTTACGCAAGTAATTAGTCAATTAATTAAAAATAGAAGAAAAGAGTTGCCTAAGAATGAGTAAGGATTATGACTACCGCAGTATTGAGGCGGCAGCGCAAGCTGATTGGGAAAGTGCGCAAGTCTATCAAGTAGCAGAGAACGCAGTAGATGCGCAGGGTAAGCAGAAGCCAAAGTACTATGCCTGCTCAATGCTGCCTTACCCATCTGGCAAACTCCACATGGGGCACGTGCGCAACTACACCATTAACGATGTAATGGCCCGCCAGCTACGCATGCAAGGCTATAACGTTCTTATGCCTATGGGTTGGGATGCCTTTGGTATGCCTGCAGAAAATGCGGCGATTCAAAATAAAGTTCCTCCCGCTAAATGGACCTACGACAACATTGCTTATATGAAAAAGCAAATGGCTGTGATGGGTTTAGCGATTGATTGGTCACGTGAAGTGGCTACCTGTAGCCCTGACTACTATCGTTGGAACCAGTGGCTCTTTTTAAAGATGCTCGAAAAAGGTATCGCGTATCGCAAAACGCAAGTGGTGAATTGGGATCCAATTGATCAAACAGTTTTGGCGAACGAGCAGGTGATTGATGGTCGTGGTTGGCGCTCTGGCGCTTTAGTAGAGAAGCGCGAGATCCCTGGTTATTACTTCAATATCACAGCGTATGCAGAACCATTACTTTCTGGTTTAGATGACTTGGGCTGGCCAGAGCGCGTCAAGACTATGCAGCAAAACTGGATCGGCAAAAGTCGTGGCGTGCGTTTTGCTTTTAAGCATGACATTGCTGATGATCATGGTAACTTTATTCAATACGGCCTCTTGTACGTGTTCACTACCCGTGCAGACACCATCATGGGTGTTACGTTCTGCGCGGTAGCGGCTGAGCATCCATTGGCTGCCAAGGCAGCCGCTAACAATCCCGAGCTCGCAGCATTTATTGAGAAATGCAAAACTGGTAGCGTGATCGAGGCTGATCTAGCTACTCAAGAAAAAGAAGGAATGTTCACCGGCCTGTATGTCACACATCCTTTGACGCACGAGCCAGTACCTGTCTGGGTTGGTAATTACGTATTAATGTCTTATGGTGATGGCGCCGTGATGGGTGTGCCTGCGCACGACGAGCGCGATTTTGCTTTTGCACTTAAGTATGACTTGCCAATTAAACAAGTGATTGCGCTTAAAGGCGAATCTCCCATGTTTAATACCACTCGCTGGGAAGATTGGTATGCCCAAAAAGAGGGTGTAGTTTGTTTTAACAGTGCTCAGTTTGATGGCTTATCCCATGAAGAAGCGGTGAGTGCTGTTGCGAAAGAATTAGAAAAGCTTGGTATTGGTGAAATCAAAACCACCTATCGCTTGCGCGATTGGGGAATTTCTCGTCAGCGCTATTGGGGTACACCGATTCCGATTATTCATTGTGGCGATGAGAGTAATCCAGGTTGTGGCGCCGTACCTGTACCTGAGGCAGACCTACCGGTCGTGTTGCCGGAAGATTGCGTACCAGATGGTAGCGGTAATCCACTCAATAAGCGTGCTGACTTCTTGAATGTGAAGTGTCCGAAGTGTGGCAAACCTGCGCGCCGAGAAACTGACACCATGGATACCTTTGTGGATTCCTCTTGGTATTTCATGCGCTATACCGGACCTAATGCTAAGACTATGGTCGATGAGCGCAATGAATATTGGATGCCGATGGATCAGTACATTGGCGGCATTGAGCATGCGATTTTGCATTTACTCTATGCGCGTTTCTGGACTAAGGTCATGCGAGACCTTCATCTCATTACCTTTGATGAGCCATTCCAGAATTTACTCACCCAAGGCATGGTTCTTAATGAGACTTACTATTCTGAAGATGCTTCGGGTAAAAAGACTTGGCTTAATCCCTTGGATGTGGAATTAGATCTTGATGAGAAGGGTCGTCCGCAAGGCGCCAAGTTGATAGGTGACGCTTCAAATACACCAGTCATCATTGGCGGTGTTGAGAAGATGTCTAAGAGCAAGAATAATGGTGTTGATCCCCAGGCTTTGATTGATCAACATGGTGCTGATACTGCGCGTCTATTTGTAATGTTTGCTGCTCCTCCTGAGCAACAGTTAGAGTGGTCTGGCGCTGGTGTAGATGGCGCCTCTCGTTTCTTGCGTCGGGTGTGGCTGTATTCCAGTGGTCACGCTAGTGCTTTGCGCGATGCCTCAGATGTCTTGCCTAGTGGCTTGAACGATGCTGAAAAAGAATTGCGTCGTGAAGTCCATACGATTTTGAAGCAAGCAAATTTTGATTATCAGCGTCGCCAGTACAACACGGTTGTCTCTGCCGCGATGAAAATGCTCAATACACTTGAGCCGATCAAGCTCGACCAGAATGCCGCGATTAGCGCGCCGGTCTTGCGTGAATGCCTGAGTATCTTGTTGCGCGTTCTCTATCCAGTAGTTCCACACATGACCCATATGTTGTGGAAAGACCTTGGCTACACCAAGACTTTTGGACCACTGCTTGATGCTCCATGGCCTTCTGTAGATGAGGCTGCATTGGTGCAGACTGAACTGACTTTGATGCTCCAAATTAACGGTAAGTTACGCGGTGATATTAAGATACCCGCTGACGCAACCAAGGAGCAAGTTGAAGCCTTGGCTTTACAAAGTGAGCCTGCACAAAAAGCATTAAATGGTGATGCGCCAAAGAAGGTGATTGTGGTGCCCGGACGTTTGGTCAATATTGTTGCTTGAATAGAAAAAAAGAGATGAGCGTAAATTCCCTGCGTCGCGCAATGCTAGGCTTCATTGCTACAGCCCCGGTAATGGGGTTGATCGCTTGCGGCTATCGCTTGCGCGGTATGGTGGACTTGCCTTTCAAGGTTATTGCAATTACGGGCAATCCATCCCCGCCACTGAGAGCGGATTTGCAGACAGCAATCTTGACAGGAACGGATGCAAAAGTTGCGATTAATCCTAAAGATGCAGATCTCATTTTGGATATTAATAACGACATCAATGGTCGTGAGATCTTGGCTTATAACTCCAATGGTCAAGTATCAGCCTATCGCCTGAATATTCGTGTTGGATTTAGGGCATATGATTTGGCTGGTGCTGAAATCGTCCCAGAATCTGAGATCTACATGACCAGGGATATAGACTTTAGTGTGTCAACAGTGTTGGCAACTGACGTTCAAATTCAGCAGTTCTTAACTCTGATGCGCAAAGATTTGGCGACTCAGATTCTACGTCGTGTATCTGCTGCTGCAAGAGCGCCGCAAGCAAAATCTTTCTAGAGATGAATTAGGGCATGGTTAAAGTTGATGCCTTACAAGTGCACCTCAAGTCTTTGAGTTCTGGTGGTGCAATGTTGCCACTCTATGTATTTAGTGGTGATGAGCCTCTGTTGATGATGGAGGCGATGGATCAACTGCGATCTGCCGCCAAGAAACAAAACTTCACTGAGCGCGAAGTCTTATTGCAAGAGCGTGGCTTTGATTGGAGCTCTTTGTTAAATGCCGGTCAAACCATGTCATTGTTTGGCGACAAACGTTGGGTGGAGTTACGAATACCGACCGGTAAACCTGGTCGCGATGGGGCTGACGCTTTAAAACAATTTGCCACTCAAATTGCTTCTCAAGCTGTTGAGTCAGACGGACCGGATACGGTTGTCTGTATTGTGTTGCCTCGTTTAGATGGCAAGACTAAGACTTCTGCGTGGTTTAGTGCTCTAGATGATGCTGGTATGGCGATTCAGATTGACTCTTTGGATCGTAGTCACTTGCCACAGTGGATTTCGGGGCGATTAAAGCGCCAAGATCAAGAGGTAGAGGCTGGCCCTGAAGGTCAACGCGCTCTTGAATTTATCGCTGATCAAGTAGAGGGTAATTTAATTGCTGCCCATCAAGAGATTCTGAAATTAGGCTTGCTCTATCCCACTGGTAAGTTGAGCGAAGAGCAAATTCGTTCTTCTATTCTGAAGGTAGCGCGTTACAACGTCTTTGAATTAACTGAGGCCATGCTTGCTGGAGATCTGGCTAGGTTAAATCGCATGCTAGACGGTTTAAAGGGCGAGGGTGAGCCACTGGTATTGATTCTATGGAGCGTAACTGAGGAGCTTCGGATACTATCTAAACTCAAGGCAGCAAGTGATGCTGGTGAGTCTGTACAGAATCTGATGCGCGCAAACCGGATTTGGGGAAATAAAGAACGTTTATACCCAGCAGCCTTGAGAAGAGTTCAGCCTCTGAAGTTGCGCAGAGCAATGCAGGTTGCTGCAGGACTAGATCGCCAAGTAAAAGGTTTGCATGCTGCTGAATTGCCTGCCGACCCATGGGATGGTTTGCGTTTAGTTGGAAATTTACTTCGTTAAGAAATAAGAGATTAAGAAATGATTTCATCCATTCAAGAAATGATGCAAGACATTGGAATGCGAGCCCGCGTCGCATCGCGGGCAATGGCACGTGCATCAAGTGAGCAAAAGAACCAGGCTTTATTGCATATTGCTAAAGTGGTTCGTCAGCAAGCCACTGAAATTCAGAAGATTAATCAAGTGGATGTAGAGCGCGCAAAAGGCAATGGGCAAGATCCTGCTTTTATTGATCGCCTAACCATGACTCCTAAAACGATCGAAACCATGGCTTTAGGTTTAGAGCAAATTGTTTCTTTGGATGATCCGATTGGCAAAATTTCTGCTTTGCAAAAGCAGGCTTCTGGCATTGAGTTGGGTCAGATGCGCGTACCTCTGGGTGTTATTGGCATCATTTATGAGTCTCGCCCAAACGTCACTATTGATGCTGCTGCCTTATGCTTAAAGTCTGGCAATGCCGTGATTTTACGGGGTGGTTCCGAAGCAATTGATTCAAATACTTTATTGGCTCAGATTATTCAAGAAGGTCTGGCTTCTGCTGGCTTGCCTAAAGACGCAGTGCAAGTGGTGACTACTACCGATCGTAGCGCAGTCGGCGAGATGATTACCATGACCCAATATATTGATGTGATCGTGCCTCGTGGCGGTAAGAGTTTGATTGCCCGTCTTATGGCTGAAGCGCGAGTACCGATGATTAAGCACTTGGATGGTATTTGTCATACCTATATTGATGCAGATGCTGATGTCGCTATGGCAGTAAAGGTCTGTGATAACGCTAAGACTCAACGCTACGCCCCTTGCAATGCAATGGAGACCTTGTTAGTCAATCAAGATATTGCACAGAAAGTCTTGCCAACGCTTTGCAAGATTTATCAAGATAAAGGTGTGGAGTTGCGGGTTGATGATTTGACACGCAAAACACTTGAAGCAAATGGTTTTCAGAATCTGGTCGATGCCAAAGAAGAAGATTGGCAAACTGAGTACTTGGCCCCTATCTTGTCGATTAAGACAGTGGCTAATATCGATGAAGCCATGAATCATATTGAGCAATATGGCAGCAAACATACTGATGCCATTATTACTAATAACAAAGCCCAGGCCGATCGCTTCTTGCGTGAAGTGGATAGTGCTAGCGTGATGGTTAATGCCAGCACTCGCTTTGCAGATGGCTTTGAATATGGCTTAGGGGCTGAAATCGGTATCTCCAATGACAAGCTGCATGCCCGTGGCCCAGTTGGGTTAGATGGCTTGACCTCATTGAAGTATGTGGTTATGGGCCATGGCGAGATCCGGACCTAAAGTAAAAAGATAAACAGAGCAAAAAATATATGAGCAACGCCTACCTCTGGGTAAAAACCTTTCACATCGTCTTCATCACCTCTTGGTTCGCCGGTTTGTTTTACCTTCCTAGAATTTTTGTGAACTTGGCTGAAGAGAAAAACTCTGATGCTTGTGCCCGTTTATTGGGTATGGCAGATCGCCTCTTCCGCTTTATGACTATCTTGGCTGTGCCAGCCGTAATACTAGGTTTGACACTATGGCTTTACTTTGGCATTGGTGCAGGCGATATCTGGATGCATGCCAAATTGTTCTTTGTGATTTTAGTTATTGGGTATCACCATGCCTGTTTAAGTTTGCTCAAAAAGTTTCGTGCGGGAGTCAATAAACGATCTGGCGTTTGGTTTCGTTGGTTTAATGAAGTCCCAGTGATCTTGTTGGTCATTATTGTTGCCTTGGTGTTGTTTAAGCCTTAAGACCAGCTTTTCAATACTACTCAATACCGTTTAATTTTTTAATCCCCCTATTTAAAGACTGTTAGCCCCATGAGATTTTTTGTTGTTTGTCCAGGCGGTTTGGAAGTGCCGCTTGCCCAGGAGCTAGCCGAGATTGCTGGACGCCCAGAATGTAAGGCATTAGGAGCATGGGTAATTGATCCTACGCCTACAAGTCCTACCGGTGGTGTTGGTCTTGCTGCTCCGATCTCTGCTGCAATGGCGCTGAACTTGCATTCTCGTATAGCGAGTCGGGTGTTATTGCAAATGGCTCAAGCACCTTATCGGCAAGAAGAGGACTTATATAAATTAGCGAGCGGCTTGGCGTGGGAGGAATGGTTTAGTTCAAAGCAAACTTTACGAGTGGATGTGACGGCACATCGCTCCCCATTAAAGAGTTTAAATTTTGCAACGCTCAAAATTAAAGATGCCATCGTGGATCGTTTACGTGACGTGACTGGCGATCGTCCTAGTATCGATACTGCGTTTCCGGACGTGCGAGTGCAGGCGCATTTGACAGCAACCCAAGTTACGATTTATTTGGACACTTCAGGCGAAGCATTGTTTAAGCGGGGCTGGCGCGACGAAAAGGGTGATGCACCCCTGAAGGAAAATTTAGCAGCCGGTATTTTGTCGATAACCTCTTGGAAACCAGGCCAAACCTTATTTGATCCTATGTGCGGTAGTGGCACCTTTTTGATTGAGGCTGCGCAGATTGCATTGGCTGTTCCTCCTGGCGCTATTCGTGCAGGCATGTATGGCGATGATGCCAAACCAAGTCGATTGGCTTACCGCCCTTTGGTGACATCTGCCCATGGCTTTGGGTTTCAAAGACTCAAGCCGTTTCATGAAGCTGCTGAGCAAAAGCGCTGGGTAGATTTGAAAGAGGCGGCGCTTGCTTTGATGCTGGAAAAGCGTAAGCAATATTCAAATGTCGATGCGCTGAAAATATCCGGTGGCGATATCAACGAGAAATTAGTATCAATGTTCAAAGGCAATTGGCAAAGAGCCCAATTACCCGATCAGCCGGTGGTACGTCAGGTGGATGCCTTGGCTGCCAAAGCACCTGGCAATCTGAGTGAGGGTGTGATGTTATTAAACCCTCCTTATGGCGAGCGTCTGGTCATTAAAGGCGGACGTGGTCAGGATCGCGCTTCTCCTGAAGATGCTAATTACGATGATGAACCTGATAATCGTTTTGAATTGAACCTAGAGACTGGCCGTCAAAGTGCTAAACGTTCAAGTCGTGAATCCCTGAAAAAGCTTCAAGCCCAGGAAGAGCAGGATCCTAAGTTTGTCGAGTTTTTACGTCAGTTTGGACAGCACCTCAAAGAGGATTTTGGTGGGTGGAATATCTTTGTATTGACTGCAGATATGGCGCTTCCAGGCCAACTGCGTATTAAAGAATCCAAACGCACACCTTTGTTTAATGGTCCATTAGAGTGTCGTTTATTTAAGTTTGAGATGCACGCTAAGAGACCAACTTAAAGCAAGCAAAAACCTTAAAATAAAAGAGCAAGCTTGGTGCAGTTAAATTCAAGTAGCTAAAAATATTCGGAGATTAAAGCAATGGAATTTAAAACGTATATGTGTTTGATTTGTGGCTGGGTTTATGACGAAGCTGCTGGTTTGCCTGAGGAAGGTATTGCACCGGGAACTCTCTGGAAAGATGTTCCTATGAATTGGACTTGCCCAGAGTGCGGTGCACGCAAAGAAGATTTTGAAATGATGGCAATTTAATTCGGAAGTAATGATGCTAAAAGTAGATCAAAACGAAGTTTTATTTGAGCGTGCACAAAAGACAATTCCTGGGGGTGTCAACTCTCCAGTGCGAGCATTTCGTCAAGTGGGCGGAACTCCCCGTTTTGTTACTAAAGCCCAGGGCCCTTATTTTTGGGATGCCAACGGTCAGCGCTATATCGACTTAATTATGTCTTGGGGTCCGATGATTGCTGGCCATGCTAATCCCGAAGTTGTTTCTGCAGTTCAGAAAGCCGCTGAGACCAGCTTTAGTTATGGCGCTCCGACTGAAGGCGAGATTGAATTAGCTGAGCGTATCTGCGCGCTTATGTCGAGCGTTGAACAAGTACGGATGGTTTCTAGCGGAACTGAAGCGACGATGAGTGCTTTGCGTCTGGCTCGCGGTTACACTGGCCGTGACTTAATTATTAAGTTTGAGGGTTGCTATCACGGCCATGCCGATAGTCTCTTAGTCAAAGCAGGCTCAGGCTTACTTACCTTTGCCGACTCTACCCAAAATGCGCCTTCTTCTGGTGGCGTTCCGCAGGATTTGGTGAAGCACACTTTAGTGCTGCCATATAACGATATTGCTGCGATTGAAGAAGTGTTCAAAAAACAAGGCGATCAAATTGCTGCCGTCATCATTGAGCCTATTGCTGGAAATATGAATCTGATTCAGCCTTCAAAAGAATTTTTATCGGCTATTCGAAGTTTGACGAGTAAGCATGGCAGCGTTTTAATCTATGACGAAGTGATGACTGGTTTTAGAGTCGCCTTAGGTGGCGCTCAGTCCTTGCAGGGCATAACCCCTGATCTAACTTGCCTTGGTAAGGTCATGGGCGGCGGCATGCCTATGGCGGCGTTTGGCGGCAAGAAAGAGATTATGAACAAGCTTGCCCCTTTGGGTAATGTTTATCAGGCGGGCACTTTATCTGGCAACCCAGTAGCAGTTGCTGCAGGCCTAAAAACTTTAGAGATTATTTCTCGCGAAGGTTTCTATGAATGCTTGACTGGCCAAACAGAAAAGTTGATGGCGGGCTTAAAACAGGCTGCAGATAAGGCCAATATTCCTTTTGCTGTGGACAGCGTTGGCGGTATGTTTGGCTTTTACTTTGCCGCTCAAGTGCCAACTACTTTTGAAGCGGTTACGAAAACCAATATTGAAGCGTTTAAGAAATTCTTTCATCTGATGTTAGATGAAGGTGTTTATCTAGCGCCTTCAGCTTATGAGGCTGGCTTCACATCCATTGCACATGACAATGCTGTGGTCGATGCCATCATTGCTGCTGCCGAGAAATCATTTAAAAAACTTTAAAAAAGTTTTTACTTCCAGGGAAAAATTACATTCGGAGTGGGTGGTCATAGCCACTCACCTGAATAATTTCTAGATTTTTGGAGTCTTTATTGGAACTTGAAATCTCCAGAGCAGTGAGTTTCCCGCCCCACACGCAGCCGGTATCGAGTCCAATCACATTGTCTTGACGCAATAAGCCCAATGTAGACCAGTGGCCAAAATAGGTGAGGACATCTCGAGTCTTCCTGCCTGGGACTTTGAACCAGGGGATATAGCCTTTAGGGCCTTGCTCTAGGCCTTCCTTGCTCTCAAATTCCATTTTTCCAGTTGGTGTGCAGAAACGCATTCTGGTTAGAGTATTGGTAATCACACGGAGGCGTTCATAACCTTTCAGAGATTTATTCCATTGGTTTGGTGTATTGCCATACATATTAGCTAAAAAATCTTTATACGATTTGCCACGTAAAGTTTTTTCAACTTCTTGAGCACATTCAATCGTTTGCTGTAAGTCCCATTGCGGCAAGACTCCTGCATGAACTGTTAGTACTTTGCCATTGCTCAATGCCATAGGTCGATTACGAATCCAATGAATGAGTTCTCCGCGATCGGGCGCCAACAATATGGGTTCTATGGTATCTAGCCCTTTCGATTTGCGAAGTCCTGCATCGATTGCTAGGAGGTGTAGGTCATGATTGCCAAGGATGCATTCAGCGCGACCTGATTCCTGTAAGGCTTTTAGTTGGCGCAATGCCCCAAGTGAGTCTGGACCACGATTAACGAGATCCCCTAAAAAAATCAGCTTGGATTTTTTAGGGAGTTTCTTGACTAAGGCTTTCAGAGAGGGCGCGCAGCCCTGCACATCGCCTATGGCGTAGATCTTGCTCATACCTTATCTTAAATCGGAACTGTGAATAGAGCTCTAATAAATCTGTGTATTAGGTGACTTTTTTGACTACGCTGTAACGCACTAAGGTATTTTTGCGCGCTTCATCATGATCTACTACCGGAAGTGGGTAGTCGCGTCCAATCACTACCCCAGCGGCTTCTAACTCAATATGGCCGGCCTTCCACGGGGCATGGATGGACTTTTTAGAGAGCTTTTCCAGTTGCGGTAGGTAGCGTTTAATGAATTTACCTTCCGGATCAAACTTCTCAGATTGGGTAATAGGGTTAAAGATGCGGAAGTAGGGTTGGGCATCGCACCCAGATGAGGAGGCCCACTGCCATCCGCCGTTATTAGAGGAAAGCTCAAAGTCATTGAGATGTTCTGCAAAGTAGGCTTCGCCCCAGCGCCAATCTATTCCCAAATCTTTAGTCAGAAAGCTTGCCACCACCATGCGTAAGCGATTATGCATGTAGCCGCTTTGATTCAGTTGATGCATAGCCGCATCAACTAATGGATAGCCTGTTTTACCTTCGCACCAAGCGGCAAATAATTTTTTAGCTTTAGCGCCAGATTCCCAAGCGATGTTGTCGTAGTCTGGTTTAAAAGATGCGCCTGTGGCTAAACGAGGATGATTAGCCAGAATCATGAAATAAAAATCACGCCAAATCAATTCACTTAACCAGATGGTTGCACCCATGCTGCCGGCTAGCATACGTCGATGAGCCTCACGCACCAAGCCTCTGATGGAGAGCATGCCAAAACGTAAGTGGGTTGAAAGATAACTCACCCCTTTTATTGCAGGAAAGTCTCTACCAATTTGGTATTGATCAATGCGTGGCAAGAAGTCTTCTAAGAAAGCTTGCCCACCCTCTGAGCCAGGTGATAGATAGCTTTCAATGCCGGTTGGGCAAAATCCCATCGACTCTAGAGAGGGCAGTTTTTGATCTAATTTTTTTGGTAAGACTCCCAATTGCTTGGGCTTTGGATTGCACTCATAGGCAGCAAGATCATTTTCTTGGAGAGTCTTGAGCCAGTTATTTTTATAAGGTGTAAAGATTGAAAAGACAGTGTTTGAGTTTGTAAGAATTTCTTTCTTCTCAAAAATAACTTGATCTTTAAAGCTCTCAAAATGAATTCCCAACATTTCTAGGGACGCTTTTACAGTTTCATCCCTCTCAATTGCTGAAGGTTCGTAGTCATGGTTTGTGAAGACGGTTTCGACACCTAGCTCTTTGGCAATTGCAGGAATACATTCAGCGGGTTTTCCGAAGCGAACGATGAGTCCACTACCTTGCTTACGCAGCTCATCATCCATTTGCTTTATACCCTGCCAGATGAAATCCACGCGGCGGTCATGCTTTAGTCCGTTGGCATCTAAATCACCCTTCAATAAGGGCTTGAGAATGTCCGTATCAAAGATAAAGGTGAGCCAAACCTGGCCACTATCTTTCAGGGCGTGGTGAAGCGCGGCATTGTCATAGAGGCGGAGGTCACGGCGGAGCCAAACGAGAGCTTTTTGCATAGCCCCTATATTAGGGCTTATTTACGGTAAATGCAGGCGGCTAGGCGGGGCTGACAGGTTAAGATCCTGAGGAATGATGGATACGATCTTTTTTATTCTCTCGAAGGTAGTGCAATTTTGCATTGAGCCACTCAATTGGGTGCCTATTTTCGTTTTGCTGGCCCTTCTCTTTTTATCCTTGCGAAAGCCGCACCTCTGTAAGAGATTCTTAGTGCTAGCTTTGGTAGATCTTGCTCTGGTGAGTTGGCTTCCTGCGTCTGAAGTGTTTCTTAGAGCACTTGAGAGTGCCGTGTCCAAAACTGAGATTACAAAATTATCCAATAACGAAGTGGGGGGCATCATTATTCTGGGTGGCGCCATTGAGGATGGAGAAATAATTGGAGATCGCGGCGAGGTTTCTCTACGCTCATCTGCCGAGAGAGTGACTAAAGCATTCGAGTTAATACGCAAAAACCCCAATGTACCATTCATCTTCAGCGGTTATTCAGGGCGCATAACACCTAAGGGGATTACAGAGGCGGATGCATTTAAGCGGTTGATTCAAGAGCAGGGCTTAAGCGAGCAGAACGCGCATTACGAAAATCAATCTCGAAATACCTATGAAAATGTGTTTCATATGAAGCCCATGATTGAGGAGTTTGGCTTAAAAACGGAATCGGGGGAGCCCAAGCCATGGCTTCTCATTACCTCCGCCAGCCATATGTACCGCTCTACCAAGATTTTTCAAAAACAGGGTTTAGAAGTGCTTCCAATGTTAGTCGATTATCAAACGGCCAATAGCCTTCAGTGGACGATGTTTGACTTGGTGGATGGAGCTCACAACTGGAACATCCTAGTTCATGAAATAGTTGGTCTTTTTGCTTACTGGATTACCGGAAAAATCTAGATATTCTGTAAAATAAGCCATATGACTTCTGCTAAAAAAGCACCCCCTGCTTCAGAACGAGCTTCTATGTCAGAGTCATCAATTTCCTTTTCTGCAGACCATCTCGCCAATCAGTTTTTAATTGCTATGCCGGGCATGGTGGACCCTAATTTTGCTGGATCTCTTATTTATCTGTTTGAGCATACCGAAAGAGGTGCAATGGGCTTGGTGGTTAATCGACCTACCGAGGTTGATTTAGAAACCCTTTTTGACAAGATTGAGTTGAAATTGGAAATTGTCCCATTATTAAAGCAGCCAGTATATTTTGGCGGTCCAGTTCAGATAGAGCGGGGCTTTGTCTTGCATGAGTCTGATTCACTAAGTCCATATAGCTCTTCCTTAATTATTCCCGGCGGCTTGACGATGACTACTTCAAAGGATGTTCTTGAGGCAGTTGCTGCAGGTAAAGGACCGCAACATTTTTTGATGACCTTGGGTTATGCCGGATGGGGTGCTGGTCAGCTTGAAGAAGAAATTACGCTTAATGGTTGGATGAATGTCCCGCTAGCACGTGAGCAAATGATTGAAATCATCTTTAATACCCCTTCGAGTCAGCGTTACGAGAAGGCAGTGAGTCACCTAGGGTTTGATTTGTCTCATTTGTCTGGTGAGGCTGGGCATGCCTAAGGCATTGACCATACTGTCTTTTGATTATGGAACTCGCAGAGTGGGTGTGGCAGTTGGAAACTCGATATCCAAGTCGGGACAAGCTTTAAAGACGATTGCAGCGCCAACTAGCGATGCTCTTTTTCAAGCGATTGAGTCTCTATTAAAGGAGTGGCAGCCAGACCAATTGGTGGTTGGAAAGCCAATGCATCCAGATGGCACGCCCCATGAGATGACATCTAAAGCAACCCGCTTTGGCAATCAGCTACATGGACGCTTTCATTTGCCGGTTGTTTGGGTCGATGAGCGTTATACGTCAGCCGTTTTAGAGGGGGATCCAGAGATGTACGACAATCTAGATGCCCACTCTGCCGTTTTGATCTTAGAGCAGTATTTTGCAGAGCAAAGCACGAAGTCTTTAAATTAAAAATAGTTACAAAAATGGAATTGATATAAGCACCGGACCCAAGAATGAACGCTGAACAGTTATACGGAAAATTACTAGAGAACTTGCGTAAGAGAGCGCAAGAGGGTGCCTTTGAACTTGCGGGTCTCGCTATGGGAGGCGCTTGGATTACTGAGCGTTTGGCTCACGATTTAGGGCTTCCACACTTTGGTGTAATTAATGTGGCTTTTCATCGGGATGATTATGCTGAGAAGGGTATGACTGCTTTGCGTACTGCTAGTACTATGACCACCCATTTACCGTTTGATGTAAACGGCGCCAATGTGATTTTGATTGACGATGTTTTGTTAACGGGTAGAACTGTCCGCGCGGCTTTAAATGAGTTATTTGATTTCGGCCGACCCGCTCAAGTGGAGTTGATGGTTCTGGCTGATCGAGGGAATCGCGAACTTCCAGTAGCTGCCAACTTTGTTGGTGAACAGATAGAAGTTCCGGAGAATCAACTTCTGGTTTTAGAGAAAGATACCGCTGGTAAGTTCAGCTTTCAGTTAGAGGAGCGTGAATAATGAGTCAGCTAGTCAATCAATTTAATTCCGCTGGCGAGTTAACGCATCTTCTAACGCTTGAAGGTTTACCTAAAGAGCAGATTCTCCATATTTTGGATACTGCCCAACAGTTTGTAAGCGTGACTGATCCCGCGCGCGAGGTGAAAAAAGTCCCACTACTTAGAGGGAAGAGCGTATTCAACCTGTTTTTTGAAAACTCCACTCGCACTAGAACTACTTTTGAGATTGCTGCAAAACGTTTATCTGCAGATGTGATTAATTTAGATATTTCTACATCCTCCACTGCTAAGGGCGAGAGTCTTCTCGATACGATTGATAATTTAGTAGCAATGCAGGCGGATATTTTTGTTGTGCGACATGGTGTTTCTAAAGCCCCTATTGAAATTGCAAACCACGTACCAGCGCATGTACACGTTGTGAATGCTGGCGATGGTAGCCATCAGCATCCAACTCAAGGTTTGTTGGATATGTACACCATGCGGCACTTCAAACAAAACTTCAAGGGCCTAAAGGTAGCGATTGTGGGCGATATTGTGCACAGCCGTGTAGCCAAATCCAATATTCATGCGTTGACCACATTAGGTTGTGAAGACATCCGTGCCATTGGTCCAGAAAGCCTGCTCCCAAGTGATTTAGATATGCTCGGCGTTAAAGTCTTCCACAATATGGAAGAAGGCTTAAAAGATGTTGATGTAGTGATGACATTGCGCATCCAAAAAGAGCGCATGGAAGCCGGGCAGGTGCCTGAGGGCGATGCTTTCTTTAAGCAATATGGTTTAACACCGACTCGTTTAGCCTTAGCTAAGCCAGATGCTATCGTCATGCACCCAGGTCCCATGAATCGGGGCGTAGAGATTGACTCAGTGGTAGCTGATGGTCCTCAATCAGTCATTCTGAATCAAGTCACCTTTGGTATTGCTGTACGCATGGCTGTGATGTCTATAGTTGCTGGCAACTAAAGCGTTCACAGATAGCATGGCAACAGCAAAACTAACAGATAAGCGATGGCTGATTTTGTCTCATGGCTTTAATATGGATGGCCGCGCATCTAGTCAGACAATTACTGACAAAATTCCATATTTGTTGGAGGCTGGGGTCCAGCCAGTTGTTTTTAGTGCAATCACTGGAATTAAGGATCAACGTTTTCCGCATCGCCAATTTCTAGCTTGGGGACCAGCCGCATTTCGTTTTGATTTTCGTCATTGGATTGCCAATCAATATGGCCGCGGCATTGTGTATAAGCTGCTGACCAGAACTATTTCTATTCTGTTGGCGCCATTTATTGGGCTGGAGAAATTAATTTTGGGTTATTCCAGTCAATGGTCATGGGCGATGCCTGCATTTATGCATGGGTACAAACTTATTCGCGATGGCAAGATCGATTTGGTGTATTCCACTGGTGGTGCATGGTCCGCTCATTTGGCAGGGCTTTGGCTGAAGAGGTTCACAGGAGTTAAATGGATTGTTGAAATCCACGACCCATTAGTTATTCGCAAAAGTGCCGTCGATATCGGGCTTGAAAAGCCTAAAAATCGAGATGCGAGCTTTCGTCATTGTTTGGAAAAGCAAATTACTAAGTATGCAGATTTTGCCTGGTGGTTTACTGATGGCGCTTTGCACTATGCGAAGACTCGCAATACAAACCTCAATACGGCAGGAAATGCGCACGGCTTTATGGTGTTGCCTGGTGCCGAGCCCCCTGGTGGGCTGATTGCTGCTAAATCCCATCTTTATACCGACATTTTAAATTTATCTCATTCAGGATCATTGGCAAAAGATCGTTCGCTTTCTACGATTTTGAATGCACTTCATTCATTATTTAAAAAATATCCCCAAGCACGAGAAAAGATTCGCGTTCATGCATATGGCGCCCCCTTGGATGACCTGACGGCTGATGCCATCAAGCATTATGGTTATCAAGATATATTGATAGCACATGGGAGACTGGAGAAAGATCCTATTACAGGAAAATCAGGGCGCGAACGAGTGGTAGAGAAAATGCAAGAGGCAGACGTATTGATTTTGTTGCATGGAAATGATGAGTGGTGCGCGGAATATATCCCTTCAAAGTTTTATGAATATCTTTGGGCTGGCCGTCCAATATGGGGTATCACTCATCGCAATCCGCAGCTAGATGAAATGTTGTCAGAACGAGGCGCTTACCTGAGTCATGAAGGTGATAGCGCTGGTATTGATATGGCGATTGAAAGAATTTGGTTGGACTGGAATGAGGGTAAACTGATTGAGTCTCAATGGCATCCTTTGGGGGTAGATCAAGCTGTCTCAAAGATTCTGTCTAAAATTGAAGACAAATAATAGGTAGCCCATTGAAAGACTTCGTTCTCTACTGCAAGTCCTATCGCAATGACTTTTTGCGTTTAAAAAGATTGCTGTCTTCGATTCAGGAATTTAATGTAGATCGAATACCATTTTATATATCGACACCAAAATCTGACTATGCAGCTTTGACTGAAATGCTTGGTGCGGATGGTTATATATGGGTGGCAGATGAAGATATTGTGGTTTCAAATCCAAGAGCCTCAATGCAAAAGTATGAGGCTATGCCGGGTGGTTTATCACAGGCTATTGTTAAGTCTGAATTTTGGAGGCTTGGATTAGCGCAAAACTACTTATGTTTGGATTCTGATTGTGTCTTTATTAGATCATTTCAAAAATCAGATTTTATTTCTGAGGGCGGCGTTCCTTACACAGTGCTTCATCAAAATAAAGAATATTTTCAGTTAGCAAATAACCGAGGTCAAACCAAGGTAGTTGAGAGCTTGCGATCTGAAGCAAAAAGAGTGCAAGCCTTGTTCGGTAGGTCGGGCCCTGAATTTTATTGCGCACCCGCACCTTTTATTTGGTCCGCCAATGTTTGGGGGTCCCTCGATCGCGAGTACCTAAAGCCCAGGGGGGTAACGCTTTGGGATATGGTGACCCCAGAGTATCCAGAAACCCTGATTTATGGCGAGACTCTATTGAAATATCGTGCCATTCCATTAATTGCAATTGAGCCATTGTTTCGGGTTTATCACTATGACTGGCAGTATTTTTTAATGCGACGTCTAGGTGAAACCGAAGCCAAAGTTGCAAAACATTACTTAGGGATTATTTACCAGTCTACCTGGGAGGCTGAGTTAAATTTTGGGTCGCTAAAAAAATCACTTCCCTCACGTATCCTCAAACGTATTAAGCGATTTGGTCGTTATTTACAAAGCTTTATCTAATGAATGAGCCAGTCGTTAGCGTTTTAATGCCAGCCTTTAATGCTGAGAAATATATTGCTCAGGCAGTTGAAAGCATTTTGCAACAGAACTTCTCTAATTTTGAATTAATCATTTTGAATGATGGCTCTACTGATGGCACCTCCCAAATCATTGGCGGATTTAATGATCATCGTATTTGCGTAATTCATTTAAATGAAAATCAAGGCCTGGTAAATGCACGTAACCACTTAGTGGCCGCTGCAAAGGGAAGGTATATTGCATTTCTGGATGCGGATGATATTGCCATGCCTAGTCGACTTAAGAAACAAGTTCATTATTTGGATAGGGATGAGGCGGATCTTTGTGGATCTGCTTGCTACTCCCTGTATGAAGGCATAGGAAGGATCAAAACCTCTAAAGAGCGCTACACGGATGCCGATATTAGAGCCCTGATTACTATTTCAAGCCCCCTCTGTAATCCAACTGTGATGGGAAAGGCTGAGATATTTAAGAAATTTCCCTACCGTGCAGGGAAAGATTATGCAGAAGATTATTCTCTTTGGGCTGAACTGGCTTTGGCGGGATATCGATTCGCCAACCTGAAAGAAAAACTCATTACCTATCGCATCCATGACAAGCAAACTAGTCAGGTTCGGAACGCTGAAACGAATACTATTTTTTCAAAGAGTCGCGCAGAATATGTATTGGGTCTTGGGATTTCGACTAAGCTCAGCCCAAGACCGATGGGTTTTTGTGATCGCATGAAAGTTGCACTACCGTTTCTGATGCAGTTGAATCGGAAAATTAAGGGCATTTCCGTGGCGGCAAATTATGAAATCTATGCTCGCTTTCAATATCGAGGTAATGGCCTGTTAACGCCATTTACTAGGTTGGAACGATTGCTAGTATCTGCGCTGGCTTCATTTAGACCCTAGCCACCCTTTAAATTCTCTGCCAAGAGCTGGGTAATAAATCAGACCAATTAATGCTGGCATCAGTCGTCCACTGGCTTGGGCAGATCACAGAACCATTTGGATTCTTGCTTAACCAGGCAGCCCACCAACTTAATGAACTATTAGCAATCAGATGATGTTGGCAATGAGTCATGAGCTCAAGCTCTTGAATAACAGCATCAACGCTACTTGTAGGTTCTATAAATCTACATTTATCTTGATAAGGCAGATTTTCTTTAGCCCATTGAAGATCATCTGAGAATACAAAGAATTGGGTATCAGGATTTTTTTCTAGAATAGATTGCATCCCCTTTTGGTAATAATCTAGGCCAATAAACCCGTGTACCTTGGCTGCACTTGCTAAATTGACATAGTCACCTCGGCGGACATGCACCATAGCGGATTTACTGGTTTTGATTTGCTCTAAATAGTTTTGATAATGCTTATCGAGAGGATTTTTTGGGCTAATTTCTGTTTGTAGAATTGACTTGATTGACTCAAAATATTTATAGGATTGCCAATAACCCATCAGATATAAATTTTGTTGCTTAAATGAGGGAGCTTTACCGAGTTGAGGGTCAAATCGAAACGGTATTTGTTCCACAAAAATGAACGGGTCAATTGGCCAAAATTTTTGGGCTAAGCGATACATCTTTTTTGGTCGTTTGATCTCTATTCCATAGGAAATGAACGAACCCTTTACGTTCATTAAAGGTAACAAAAACTCTCGTGGGGTGACATCTTCGTAGGTCTTACTAAACCAACCTTGATCCAAAAGTAATGGGATATGGTGTTTTTGGGATAGGGCTCTGGCAGCGGCATATTGAAATAGCTGGTTGCCAAGGCCACCCTGTAGCTGTGCAATGATATTCATAATTCTATAATTAGAACATTAGATGAACTCAATTGGGGGGTCTTGTGCCCATACCATTAACGCATTTTATTTTGGACAGAATATGACCCCTCAGCATCTGCAGAAACTAGCCCAAAAGAGGATCATCAAGCTTAAGCGTTCTTTTGAAAAGCATCAATTTAATTACCTATTTAATTCGGAAACCCTGTTATCCCATGACATGGTTCTCGCAGAAGCGGAGGCTGGGCTACTTCATCAAACTATCCATGAAAATCATGAGTTATGCCTCAATTCAGCTGATCCAGTAGTGCGTCAAGGCACTCGTTTCAAAATAGACTTGGAAGCTCGAATGAAGGATTCCTGCATTGGTACTTCTGAGCGTATTTTGATTCAGGTGCCTGATGCTCGTTTTTCACCTGCCGGCTACTCTCTTTTTTCTAATTTAATCGAAAGCTTAAATTACATCGGGGTGGATGCAAGAGTCTTGGATTGGAACGAAGATATTCGAGGCGTTCTAGAAACATTCAAGCCTTCCATTTTGCTCTCCAGTGATAATCCTGAGTATCTCAAAAGAATTCACTGGGATAGCGTGAATCAATATAAAAAGCACTCGAGACTATATGTTGGTCTTAGCGCAGCCCTAGAGGAGTATGAGAGTACGCCTCTGCTGCCACGGCTGGCTTGGGCTAAAAAGCATCGAATTGATTTTTACTATAGTTATCGTGATGAAGATTACGTTTGCAGTCGCCTAGAGTACCAACCATTTTTTGATTCTGGCTTTCAAATTATCTACATTCCTTTTGGGGCGAACATCCTTCATTACTATCCAGTTACTGGGTTTCAGAGGGACCTCAATTATGTGTTGATGGCTTCTCGCAAGCGTGAGCATATTCAATATCTAAAAAATATTATGAAAGAGTATTCCGGATTTTTAGATGGCCCTGGCTGGAAGCAAGTGAAGAATTTTTCATTTAAACGCGAGCGCGATCGGTATATTTATGCGCGTGCCAAGGTGGGTCTTAATGTGCACTTGCCAGAGCAAACCAGCTGGGCGTGTGAACTCAATGAGCGTACCTATCAGTTAGCTGCCTGTGGTGTGCCACAGTTAATTGATCATCCGATGCTCTTAAACAAAATATTCGGACGCGAATCTTTCTTTATTGCAGGTTCACCAAAAGATTATGAAGAAATGTTTAGAGAGTTAATCGCCCATCCTCGGTTGGGTTCTGATAAAGCCCTGCATGCCCAAAAAGAGGTTTTTGCAGCCCACACTACTTTACATAGGGCCAAGTCATTGATCGATCAGTTAAAATTACTAGAATAAATTTTAAGAACATGCTCATTAAAAATCTTTCAAATAACTGATTTATAGGCTAAAAAATGATTCTTGTTACTGGTGGTGCCGGTTTTATTGGCGGTAATTTCGTTCTGGATTGGCTTAAAGCACCCGCTAATGAGGGAATCATTAATCTCGATAAATTAACGTATGCCGGTAATTTGGCGACACTGGATTCTCTTAAGAATGATGCTCGCCACGTATTTGTGCATGGTGATATTGGTGACAAAGAGTTAGTTACCAAATTGTTGAAAGAGCATAAGCCACGTGCAATTGTGAATTTTGCTGCCGAGAGTCATGTGGATCGCTCTATTCATGGGCCGGCGGATTTCGTAGAAACCAATATCGTTGGTACGTTTAATTTGCTAGAGTGCGCTCGTGAGTATTGGAACGGTCTTGAAGGAGGGGCTAAAGAAGGGTTCCGTTTTCATCATGTATCAACTGATGAAGTTTATGGATCCTTATCTTTAACCGATCCAGCATTTACGGAAACAAATTCGTATGAGCCCAATAGCCCGTACTCAGCATCTAAAGCAGCATCCGATCATTTGGTACGTGCCTGGTTTCACACCTATGGGTTCCCAGCAGTAACCACCAATTGTTCTAATAACTATGGCCCTTATCACTTTCCAGAAAAATTAATTCCTTTGGTGATATTAAATGCGCTCAATAGCAAGCCATTACCTATTTATGGTGATGGCCAACAGATTCGCGATTGGCTCTATGTGGGCGACCATTGCTCCGCTATTCGTGAGGTATTGGCTAAAGGTAAATCGGGTGAGACTTACAACATCGGTGGTTGGAATGAAAAGGCCAATATTGATGTTGTGAAAACCATTTGTAGCATTTTGGATGACCTAAAGCCCCGCGCAGATGGCAAGTCCTATGTCGAGCAAATCACCTTTGTAAAAGACCGCCCAGGCCATGATCGTCGTTATGCAATTGACGCTAGCAAGGTAGAGCGCGAGTTGGGTTGGAAACCAGCCGAGACCTTTGAGACAGGTATTCGTAAAACAGTGCAATGGTATCTGGATAATCCTGTCTGGATCGATGGCGTAGTGAGCGGGTCTTATCGTGACTGGTTGCAAAAACAGTACAACTAACCGTAAATACTGAGATTAAATAACTGCGTGAATATTTTAGTTTTCGGAAAAGATGGTCAACTGGGTAAAGCATTCAAAGCTTTATTTGACGAACTTCCAGCCTCTGCAAATCTGGATATAACTTATCTCGGTAGAGCGGAGTGCGACCTTAGTAAAGAAGAGGAAGTACTCGCGCAACTCAATATAGCAAAAGCAAATCTCATTATTAATGCTTCTGCATATGCAGCAGTGGATAAAGCAGAAACTGAAATCGATTTAGCTTATGCGGTAAATGCCAAAGCTCCAGAATTAATGGCGCGCTATGCCGCAGAAAATAATGCCGCCTTTCTGAACTACTCCACAGATTATGTGTTTGATGGCAGTAAAGATGGTTTCTATATTGAAGACGACCCACGCAATCCTTTGGGAATTTATGGCAAGAGTAAGGCTGCGGGTGAAGAGTCAATAGAAAAGGTATTTGCAAATTCCGCAAAAGGCCAATTTGCTATTTTCAGAACCAGCTGGGTTTATGGGGATGGTGGTAATTTCATTCGTACGATGTTGCGCTTAGCAAAAGAGCGTGAAGAATTAAAAGTCATTCATGACCAACATGGCGTCCCCACTAGTGCGGATTGGCTTGCCGGCATAAGTCTGGATTTGGCATTAGATTCAGCATGGAAGTTAAAGCAATTCCCATCCGGTATTTATCATGCCGTGCCAGCAGGTGAGACTACTTGGCATGGTTTGGCGACTTTCGCGGTTCAATCCGCCCTGAATGCTGGAGTTGAGCTCAAGGCTCAACCAGGGGCAATTAAGCCTATTTTGGCAGTTGAATACCCACTCCCAGCCCCCAGACCCATGAATTCACGCATGGATAGCGTAAAACTGCGTTCTGCTATACAAGATGGGGCTTCCAAAGCTTCAAACTCTTATAATCAACTCCAAAATGTGCCAAATTTCCCAGCATGGGATGGCATGGTTCAAGAATATGTATCCAAGCTAGCTTCAAAGGGTTTGATTTAAAAACCCTCATTGGCTTTCTTGGGGTGCTGAAACAGGGGTAATAAATGGCTGTAAATCGCAAAGGCATCATCTTGGCTGGTGGGTCTGGTACCCGTCTTTATCCAGTGACTCAGGCAGTGTCAAAGCAATTAATGCCAGTCTATGACAAGCCAATGGTGTATTACCCATTAAGCACCCTAATGTTGGCTGGTATTCGCGACATTCTCTTAATTTCTACGCCGCAAGATACTCCTCGATTTTCTGAACTATTAGGCGATGGCTCGCAGTGGGGTCTCAATATAGAGTATTGCGTGCAACCCTCACCAGATGGTTTGGCGCAAGCATTTACGCTTGGCAAAAACTTTGTAGGAAATAATCCAAGCGCATTAGTGCTGGGCGACAATATTTTCTATGGCCATGAATTGGTTGATCAACTCAATAGTGCAAACGATCGCACTTCGGGTGCATCTGTATTTGCGTATCACGTGAATGATCCGGAGCGTTATGGCGTAGTAGAGTTTGATAAAGATTACAAAGCGCTTTCGATTGAAGAGAAACCCTTGAAGTCACGTAGTAGCTATGCAGTCACAGGCTTATATTTTTATGACAATCAGGTTTGCGATATTGCTGCCTCGATTAAGCCCAGCGCTCGTGGTGAACTCGAGATTACAGATGTCAACCGTGTCTATCTTGAAAAGAATGAGCTGAATGTTGAGATTATGGGTCGTGGATTTGCTTGGTTGGATACCGGTACTCATGACTCATTGCTAGATGCTGCTGGCTTTATTGCAACCCTGCAAAAACGTCAAGGCTTAATGGTGGCTTGTCCCGAAGAGATTGCTTATCGCCAAGGTTGGATTAGTGCTGAAGTGGTACAGAAGGTTGCTGCACAGTTAAGCAAGAATAGTTATGGTCAGTACTTGGGTAAGATTTTGAACGAGCTCAATAACTCAGCTCAACCCATTTCACTTTCTGCCAAGAAGGTTCCTAAATGAGCATTTCTTCTAAGTTGCAGTTAACACCTACTGCGATTCATGATGTTTATATTGTGGAGTCAAAAGTCTTTGGCGATGAGCGCGGTTGGTTTACCGAATCATTCAATGCAGAGGACTTTGCAAGTGCAACTGGCCTTGATGTCCAGTTTGTGCAAGACAATCATTCTTTTTCACGTCAGTGGACTTTGCGTGGCCTGCATTATCAAATAGAGAAGACTCAAGGTAAATTAGTACGAGTCGTGGCTGGTAGCGTATTTGATGTGGCTGTCGATATTCGTAAGGATTCACCAACTTACGGTAAATGGGTTGGTGTTGAATTGAGCGCAGAAAACCACAAGCAATTGTGGATTCCTGCTCAATTGGCTCATGGCTTTTTGGTACTCACACCTACAGCAGAATTTCTTTACAAGACAACGGATTATTACCATCCACAGAGTGAAGCTTGCCTTGCTTGGAATGATTCAACAGTGGGTATAGAGTGGCCTTTGCCCGCTGGTATCGAGCCCAATATGAATGCCAAGGATGCGGCCGGTCTTTCATGGGACGCGGCACCCAAGTTCTAGATGCCTTCGGCAATTTTCAAAAGATAAGATAATCCTCATATGAGTGATTTATCTTCGACCTATTCAAAGGGCCTCCCGTCCAATCCCAAGATTTTGTTGGTAAAGCTTTCCTCCTTAGGGGACGTACTTCACAACTTACCGATTGTCTGGGATCTTCGTATACGTTTGCCTCATGCGCAAATTGATTGGGTGGTTGAAGAGGGTTATGTTCATTTGCTTGAACCAATTCTCAGTAAAAGTGGCTTTAGCGGAATTGATCGCATCATTCCATTTGGTTTACGTCGCTGGAAAAAGAATTTATTTAAGCTCTCTACTTGGCAGCAGTTTTTTGCATTCAAAAAAGAGCTTCAGGCAACTTCTTATGATGTGATTATTGAGACTCAAGGCCTGCTCAAATCAGCCATTGTTTGTGCCCTGGCTAAAAAGAGTTCAAACGCTGTGATCTCAGGGCTCGCCAATGCAACAGAATTTTCCGGGTATGAGCCGATTGCCCGATTGTTTTATAACCAGTCTGTGCAAGTCCCAACACAATGTCATGCAGTAGATCGATCACGCTGGGTAATGTCTTCAGCTTTAGATTGGCTGCTGGTTGATCGCACAATTACACCTCAGTTTTATTCAAAGACTTACATTGATTCTCTGAACGTCAATTCAGGTGAGGTCTTAAAAGAATTAAAGTCACCTTATATTTTGTTTTTTCATTCGACCGCTAGAGAAGCTAAACGTTGGTCCAATGAAAATTGGATTTCTTTGGGTAATGAGCTGGCTAGTAGTGGTTATCAAATTGTGCTCCCCTGGGGCAATGCGGCCGAGCAAGCTGTGAGCAAGGAAATTGCTTTGCACGTTCCAAATGCCTTGGTGCCACCAGCATTTTCAATTCAGGAGGCTTTTTCGGTGATCGCAGGTGCCGCACTGACAGTGGGAGTTGATACGGGCCTGACACATCTTGCAGCCGTTTTAGGTAAACCTACAGTAGAAATTTATTGTGATTCACCAAGATGGAAGACCGAAGGTTACTGGTCTAATAGTATTCGCAATGTGGGTGATATGCAGGCGCCACCGCAGGTGGCAGAAGTCATTGAAGCTGCTTTTAGTTTGCTGAATTAACGCAATAAAGAATTAATTGCCATTAAATCCTCATCAGACAAGGTTGAGGCACTTGCTTTAAGCTTGAGCGCATTTAAAACTGTGCTGTAGCGCGCTTGTTGTAACTGCGAGCGTGTGGTAAATAAGGTATCGACCGCAATCAATACGTCAATATTAATTAAGGTCCCAACCTGAAAGCCTAGGCGGCTTGATTCCACAGCAGATTCTGCAGATCTCTCAGCAGCTTCATAGGCTTTAACGCTGGCTAAACCACCATAGAAACCAGTGAACGCAGCACGCGTATTTTGAGCCGCAGTACGTCTCGCATTGTCATAATTGGCTTTTGCTGTATCTACTAATGCAGCATTCTGTCGAATGACGGAGCTATTGAACCCGCCTGACACCAATGGAATGGTCATCTGCAAGGCAAGGGTATTGTTATAAACGTTGGTCTGTGAAGGAGAGTAATTATTTGGCGTACCGTTGGAGGTGTTGTAGCCCGAGGTACCCACTAAATTGATTGAAGGATAGTTCAAGGCCTGAGCGGCGCGATAAGTGCTTTCGGATAAGGTCACTGATAACTGGCTTGCTAATACTTTGAAATTTGCAGCTTCTGTTTGATTAATCCAGTCATCTAAAGTTTGGCCAGGTGGCAGTATCGGATTGACGTTATCCACCAGTGGAGCGCTTTTGTTTTCTTTACTTTTGCTACGGGGGTCCTTCAGTACGCCATCAATTTTGGCTGCCTTAACTAGGGGCTTGAGTGGACCAACTGGGTGGCCAACTAATTGCTCTAGAACCCCCTTTTTTACAACCAAATCCGCTTGTGCAGCAATTTCTTGGGAGGTAGTCAGGTCGTAGCTAGCTTGAGCTGTATTGACATCCACAATGGTTGCAAGGCCTGCGTCAAACTTGGCTTGAGCAATGTCTAGCTGTTGCTTAATCAGATCTTTCTTATTGCGATAGAGCGCTACATTGTCTTGGCTTGTCAGCGCATCAAAATAAGCTTGTGAAACTCTCAGAATAAGATCTTGCTGTGCTTGAAAGAAATTCATATCAGCAATCTTGGTATTCAGGTCACCTTGCTTAAAGGCCTCGAGGGCTGTTACGTTAAAAACAGGCTGGGTAAGGGTGACGGTATAGCTTTTTTGATCAAATACACGAGAGTTACCTGCACCCGTAGAGACTACTGTTGTCCCGGCTCCATGCTGATAGTAGCGTGTACCACCAGGCGTTGCATTCGCTTGCGGGAGCAATAAAGAGAGACCTTGCCAGTAGAGTTCTTTGCTGGCTTGATAGTTAAAGCGTGCAGCATTCAATACCGGATCACTAAATGCAGCATCTTGATAGAGTTGAATGAGGTCGTTGAATTGAGTCCTGTTATCACCAGCCTTGCTATTTGCTAGGTAGGATGGGGTCGCATTGTCTGGTAGTGCTGTTTTATTGGGTAGAGGTGCTATCTGCGGTGGTTGCTCTAGTCCAATTAAGCTTGATGCACTCATGGGAGTGGGCAATGCAGGTCTTGCGGCAGCAGTAGGGCTTTGGGCCAAAGCTGGAAGTGACCATGTGCCAAGACCGAGTGATTGACTTAGGATCAAACCAAAGGCGGTAAGTCGAGAAAGTCTAAAGCGGGATGGGGTCATGTAATTCAGATACTTTTCAATGTGCCATGCAGTTTAAGGCTAATTTATTCAAAATGCATATTTAGACACTATTTTGCCAAATCCTCTGAGTTGTCTCTATATACCTATAAAATTTGGCCTATGGATCTAATCTTGTTACTAAAAGCAGTCATTCTGGGGGTGGTCGAGGGATTAACGGAGTTTTTGCCGATATCCAGTACCGGGCATCTGATATTGGTCGGAGATTTGCTCGACTTTAATAATGATCAAGGCAAAGCCTTTGAGGTCATTATTCAGTTTGGCGCCATTTTGGCGGTTTGCTGGGAGTTTCGTCAAAAGCTCATCAAAGTTGCCACCTCTTTTACCGGTAGCGCTATTGCGCTACGCTTTGTATTCAATCTCTTGATTGCCTCAATTCCGGCTATGGGTCTGGGATTCTTATTTGGCAAGCATATTAAGGCAGTGTTGTTTTCCCCGATTCCAGTAGCTGGCGCATTCATTGTGGGGGCACTCATTATTTTTTGGGCTGAACGTCGCCAACAAAACCGGGCCGATGTATCTAGTCATATTAAATCAGTAGATGACATCACTCCTTTAGATGCACTCAAAGTCGGATTAGCGCAATGTGCTGCATTAATACCGGGGACATCCCGTTCAGGGGCAACCATTATTGGCGGTATGTTATTTGGTCTGCCTCGTGCTGTAGCAACAGAGTTTTCATTCTTCTTAGCTATTCCAGTCATTGGCGGAGCCACAGCTTATGAGTTACTTAAGCTGTGGAAAGCGCCGGTAGCCTTCCCTGGAGAATTTACTCTCGCTACTATTGTGGGTTTTATTGCTGCGTTTATTTCAGCGTTTATATGTGTGCGTTGGTTAATTCATTATGTAGCTCACCATAACTTCATTCCATTTGCCTGGTATCGAATCGCATTTGGATTGCTAGTGTTATTTACTGCTTACAGCGGGTTGATTGCTTGGTCTCACTGATCTAACCAACGTCCTTCATCAAAATAAACGGAATTAAATATGGATGTATCAATAGACGCAATTACTAATAATATTCAGCTGGCACTTGCCCCTGTATTTTTACTAACGGCTGTAGCAACTTTGATTAATGCGATTTCAGGACGCTTAGCCCGCTCAGTCGACCGTATGCGTGCAATCCGACACTCCATTAATCTGGGTGAGGTAAAAGATGCGGCAATACTGCGGCACATGAATAAAGAGGCTGATGAGGCCCAAATTAGAGGCCGCCTTTGTACCGCTGCCATCTTTTTTGATGTCCTCAGTGGCGTGTTTATTTCCTTAACAGTGCTCGAATTATTCTTTTTTCAGGCGGGCGCGGTGCGTTCTTTACAGACGTCTTATGTCATTTGGACATTTGTATTGGGGCTCATCTTTTTTATGACATCTTTATCCATTGTTCTGGCAGAGGTTGTTTATGCCTATCGCTCGGCGGGTTGGAATGCCCCAAATGGCTTTGATAAATGAAGAGAGTAGACAGGATTCGCTCCTTTGTTTTAAGGGCTGGAAGAACTACCGCTGGTCAACAACGCGCAATTGAGGAATTAGGCCCTCAGTTTTTACTGCCTTATCAAGCGTCTAATCTCAATTTAATCGAAGCATTTAACGGCTCAACTAAACCAAAGATATTGGAAATTGGTTTTGGCATGGGTGAGACGACTGCCAAGATTGCAGATCTCAGAACAGAAGATGATTTTTTAGCAATTGAAGTTCATCCCCCTGGCGTCGGTGCCTTGCTTAAGCTCATTGGCGAAAACAATCTTACCAATCTCAGACTAATACGTCATGATGCTGTTGAGGTTTTAGAGAACATGCTTGCACCAAATTCTTTGGATGGGATTCATATTTACTTTGCTGATCCTTGGCATAAGAAGCGTCATCACAAACGTCGTTTAATCCAGGCTGAGTTCGTAAAGCTTTTGGTTTCCAGATTAAAGCCTGGTGCTTATTTGCATCTAGCAACCGATTGGCACAACTATGCTGAGCAAATGCTCTTGGTTCTGAATGCTGAAACTACTTTAGAAAATACTTCTCGCGAATTAATGAAAGTGGAAACTTTCACTGCTGACGATATTGCTAAGCCCGGTGAGGTTTACAATGAATTCAAGCCCACTCCTGAACAGCTCAATGCCGAGCATCAGGGTTATGTCGTGCGCCCAGACTATCGCCCAGTAACGAAGTTTGAAAACCGTGGCATCAAGCTGGGCCACGGTGTTTGGGACTTGGTTTACAGGAAAAAATAAACCAAGAGCATTAAATACTGAAGCTTATAAGCCTACGCAGACGTATTTCATCTCAAGGTATTCATCCATTCCGTAGGCGCTGCCTTCGCGTCCCAGTCCGGATTGCTTGATACCGCCAAAGGGAGCAACCTCGTTAGAGATTAATCCAGTATTGACGCCTACCATGCCGTATTCCAAGGCTTCAGCCACTTTCCATACTCGGCCAATATCACGACTATAAAAATACGATGCTAGGCCAAATTGACTACTATTGGCTAACTTTATGACTTCTTCATCACTCTCAAAAGGAATGATCGGCGCTATCGGGCCAAAGGTCTCTTCATAAGTAATCAACATTTGACTATTTACGTTGGCTAAAATAGTTGGCTCATAAAAGTTCTTACCTTCAATAGATTGCTTACCACCAGTGATCAGCTTGGCGCCTTTACTTAATGCATCAGCAACATGCTTTTGTACTTTTTCAAGGGCGGCAGTTTCAATTAAAGGGCCTTGAGTAATGCCCGCCTCCATGCCATTGCCGACCTTAATGATGGCTAGTGCCTTGGCAAACTTTTCGACAAACTGATCATGCACCTTTTTATGAACATAAAAACGGTTTGCGCATACACAAGTTTGCCCAGAGTTTCTAAATTTAGAAGCCATAGCGCCACTGACTGCAGCATCGATATCTGCATCTTCAAAGACGATAAACGGTGCGTGTCCACCCAACTCAAGGGCAAGCTTCTTAACGGTGGGGGCGCATTGCTCCATCAGGATTCGGCCCACTTCTGTGGATCCTGTGAAAGATAAATGGCGCACTGTTGGTGAGGAGCAAAGTGTTTTACCAACCACAATAGATTGAGTTGCATCAGCAGTCACAATATTAATTACCCCATCCGGAATGCCGGCGCGCTTCGCAAGTTCAGCTAGGGCTAAGGCAGATAGTGGTGTTAATTCAGCGGGCTTAATCACGATGGTGCATCCTGCCGCTAATGCAGGTGCAATCTTGCGCGTGATCATCGCAATCGGAAAGTTCCATGGCGTAATAGCTACGCATACACCAATCGGCTGCTTTAAGACCATGAGGCGCTTGTCACTCCAGGTCGTTCCCAGAATGGAGCCTTCTACACGTTTCGCTTCTTCAGCAAACCACTCTACAAATGAGGCGCCATAAACCACTTCACCAGCAGCTTCACTGAGAGGCTTGCCTTGCTCAAGCGTCATGAGCTTTGCAAGATCTTGTGTATTTTCAATAATGAGGTCAAACCACTTGCGCATGATGTGCGCCCGCTCTTTGGCTAATTTGCTGCGCCATGCTGGAAGTGCTTTTTCAGCTGCGGAGATAGCGAGCTCAGCATCTTTGGTTTCTAGATTGGCTACCGTTGCAATGGTCTCATCGGTGGCGGGATTGGAAACGGCAAAGGTATTTGCGGAGCCAATCCATTGACCATCAATAAAAGCCTCTTCTCTAAAGAGACTGGAATCTTTCAGTTGACTACGAATGTCTACTTTTTGCATGTTGTCTGACCTCGGTATAGATTTAGGTCATTTTATCCCTCAATAAATAAAATAGCCTCCAGGCTCTAAGGGCCTGAAGGCTGGATGCTTTACCACTGTTTAGGAAGTGTTTAGCCTGCCTGAGTCTCGGTAGCGCGGAGCTTCTGGGCGAGTAGATCTAGTACGCCATTGACATATTTATGGCCGTCTGTGCCGCCAAAGGTTTTGGCAAGCTCGACTGCTTCGTTGATTGCTACTTTATAAGGCACGGAAAGGTCGACAGCTAGCTCATAGGCGCCAATCAGTAAAGCGGCATGCTCAACTGGTGAGAGCTCATTAATTGGGCGATCTAGTGCCGGAGTAATAATGGCCTCCAACTCATCAGTGCGAGCTAGTACACCATCAAAAATACCTTGAAAAAGCTCGAGTTGGCAGCGACGGAACGCGGGATCTTCAGCAAGCTGCTTAGCAATGGCAGCACCATTGGGAATGCTGCCAGCACGACGCATGACTAGGCTTTGATAAACGCCTTGGAGGGCATATTCACGAGCGCGACGACGTGGTGTTAATGAGCGCTTTGGAGCTGGCTTCACTTCCTTACTAGCTTGTGGGTTCAGTGGGTTTTGGCTAGATGTGGTCATGCGAATTATTCTTCTTCACTCGAGTTGAGTTCGATATCAATATCAGGAGTTAATGCCAAGGCTAAATTTGCCATCTCCACTACTGCTTGAGCACATTCTGCGCCTTTTACTTGAACACGGACTTGAGCTTGCTCATCAGTGTCGCAAGTGAGTACGCCATTGGCGATTGGTAATCCAGAGTCAATTGAGATACGGGTGATGCCGGCAGCGGATTCATTGGATACTAATTCGAAGTGATAGGTCTCACCGCGGATAACAGCACCTAGGGCCACTAAGCCATCAAACTCACCAGTCTCTGCCATTTTTTGGAGGGCAAACGGAATTTCTAGTGCGCCAGGAACGGTAACCAATTTAATATCTGCTTGAGAAACCCCAAGAGAAATCAATTCATTGATGCAGGCATTAGTTAAGGCAACACAATGATCTTCATTAAAGCGGGCTTGCACAACACCAATGCGGAGATCTTGACCGTTGAGATCAGCTTCTAATACACCTACAAAATCATTAGTGGAACTCGTCATATCAATCTTTAAAAATATTTAGGCTTTAATGGAATTTAAGAAGTGTACGGCTTGTAACCCGTAACTTCGAGCTTATAACCAGATAGGCTAGGCACAGGGCTTGGATTTGCAAGCAAGCACATTTTGCCAACGCCGATATCTTTCAAGATTTGGGCGCCGATACCGTAGCTTCTGAAATCAGTTTTTCTGGTCAACGGTTTCTTGGCTTCTTCATGGGATTGATTCAGTTTCTGGAACTGTGCCAACCAATCTTGGTCGTTCGGAGCAGCGATCCCAGAGGCATTGAGGAGTACCGCAACGCCAGTAGGGGCAGAAGCAAGTTCTTCCAACGCTTTGGCTAGCGGCCATGAATGGGTGCTGACGTTGGAGTCCAGGAAATCCAAAACAGTGACCGGCTCATGCACGCGCACTAAGGTTTCTTGAGCTTCAGAAGGCTTGCCATGCACTAATGCAATATGAATGCATGAGCTAGGAGTATCGCGATAAACAATCCCTTGGAATTTTCCCCAAGGGGTAATGAATTCACGAGTACCTACACGAACCACAATACTTTCATGTTGGCTACGGTATTGAATGAGATCTGCAATGCTGCCAATTTTTAATTGATGCTCTTTTGCAAATTCCAAAAGATCTGGAAGACGTGCCATGCTGCCATCGTCTTTCATAATTTCACAAATCACGGAAGTCGGTGAGCATCCAGCCATTGCTGCTAAGTCGCAGCCCGCTTCAGTATGTCCTGAGCGAATAAGTACACCACCAGGCTGTGCCATCAATGGAAAAATATGGCCAGGCTGAACTAAATCACTGGGCTTGGCGTTTGGAGCCACGGCAGTTTTAATTGTAAGTGCGCGATCAGCTGCTGAAATACCAGTAGTCACTCCGCTGGCTGCTTCAATAGAGACTGTGAAATTCGTTCCCATTGATGTGCCGTTATCACGAACCATCAAAGGAAGATTCAGTTGTTGGCAACGCTCGCGTGTCAGGGTTAAGCAAATCAATCCACGGCCATGTTTTGCCATGAAATTCACGGCCTCAGCTGTAACGTGATCGGCGGCCAGAACTAAATCGCCCTCGTTTTCACGATCTTCTTCATCGACGAGGATCACCATTTTGCCGGCGCTAAGCTCAGCAATAATTTCTTCGGTGGAGGCAAGGGTATTTGGCATAGCCCTCTATTTTAAGCTCAGGAGCCCTTTACAGTGCTGTCCCACCTTAATATCCCGTGTTTCTGACAGCAAGAGCCTTAGATGTGAGTTTCAGTTCACAAGACTGCCTTTGAAAATGGGCGATGCCTCCTAAAAAGACCTCCAACCCAGCATACGGACCTATGAATTGCCGGGGATTTATTTTGTTAGAGGTTTTGGTGGCCATGAGCATGATTTTGGGGGTCTGGATGGCATCGGCGGGTGTTTATCAGCGCCTAGCCTTAACCCTGACTCAACAAGAGAGCAAAAGAGCGCAACTTAGAAAGGATTCAGATGCTTTTGAAATGCAGGAGCAAAGCAGGATCAATCTCAATCTACCCAATAAAGCTTTAAGTTATGAGTCTACTCGAATGTCTGGTCGGGATCGCTCTGTGCGCATTGCTACTCAACCCACTATTAAAAACAAGCGCTGATTTGGTAATCAAGCAAATTGAGTATGAAAAATCACAAGCGCTAATTTCAGAAGCAGATCGTGCATTTGAATTAATTGGCCGAGCTATTCGTATAGCGGGTTATCGAAATATTCAAGACGCTCAAATCCTAAGTCAGAAGTCAAGACAAAAAATAAGGCATCAAAAAAATGATAGCTCATTGCTTCAGGTCGAAAAAAGATCGGGATTCCGAGGATCGGATTCACTGATCATTCGTCATGAATTATCCGCTAGTACAGATTTTGATTGCATTGGAAATGTACTGACTCAAGATCGCACCAAAAATAATTTGGCCATGCAAGGATTCTTGGTGGATCGTCAGGCAGGTATTCCAAAAGGCAAAAAAGTCAATGGTGGTTCGCTAATTTGTCAGTCACTCGATCGCCAGGGCCGCATACAAAATACCACCTTAATGAATGGAGTCAATAGTCTTCTGATAGAAGAGTTGAGCCTCTCTGAAGCCCAGCAATCATCGGTGTTAAGGCTTTTTAAGGTCAAGCTACAAATGACTGATGGGGCTAAGCTCAACTTGGATCTCGAGCGCACTTTTGCGACGAGGAATTTCTTATGATTTTGGCTTGGGTGATATCGCTGCTATTGCTCTGTTCATCTCTCATAGCGTATTTGGAGAGGCTGAGTGCATTACGCATCGTAGAAGTAAAAACAATGGAAGCATCTCAGAAACATTTTATTGCTGCTGAAAAATCGGTCTTAGACTGTGAGAAAAATTTAACCGCTCTTGCTAATCTCGAAGAGAATACTTGTTTTATTCAATCAGTAGGAAAAAATCGTTGGTTGATTTCCAGTAAAGAAAAGCCAGCGATTCAGATTGGTGTTGTGATTGATGAAACAACTGGCACAGTAACTCGCATTAACTGGCGACAAATATTTGAATAACTTAATGCTAGATTCAAAATCCGGATTTAGTCTCTTGGAGTTAATGGCTGTGGTTTTGCTCATTGCCATTGTTGCGATGATGACCATGCCTTTATTGCAAGAACAAATTGCCGCACGAGAAATCGAAACTATCGCTCGAAGGTTTATTGCTCATGCGCACTTTGCTCGTCAGCAAGCTTTGTATTTAGGGCAACCCGTGCGCCTTGCGCCTATTGCTGACGATCGATGGGAGTCGGGGTGGGTAGTTAAAAGCGGCTGCATCGGTAAGGCAGTCAAATCAGGTTGTATTGAAAAGCCCTGGTTTTTGCAGGGAGGCATCGACCCCATTTACTTTAAGGGCGGAGGTAAGCAATTTATTGATCCCAATTCTGGCAAGAAGAGCATTTTGTTTAATGCCGCCGGTGCGGCAAAAACGGCTCAAGGCGGGTTTGTGGCCAATCGATTGATCCTGGGTCACAGCAGTGCTCCCGACTTGGAGCGCCAAATGATTTTGGGAAGTGGAGGTCGCTGGCGCATCTGCGACCCCGCTAGAGATACTAAGCGCTGCCATTGAATGGTTTAATAGACCCTATGTACAGCGCAGTTGACCACCAGTTTATGAGTAAGGCTTTAGCCGAGGCTCAAAAAGCACTTTATTTATCGAACCCTAATCCTAGAGTGGGTTGTGTCATTGTTAAAGATGACAAAGTTATTGGTAAGGGCTTTACTCAGAAGGTAGGCAGTGCTCATGCTGAGATACAAGCCCTAGCGAATGCCAAATCACTCGGAAATGATCCTGCGGGATCAACCATCTATGTAACGCTGGAGCCCTGCAGTCATACTGGGCGAACTCCCCCATGCGTTGATGCATTGATTGCTGCAAAACCGAAAGCCATATTTGTGGCAATGTCTGATCCCAATCCTTTGGTTGGTGGCAAGGGCTTAGAAAAACTAAAAACTGCAGGCATCGTAGTACATTGCGGATTAATGGAAGCCGAAGCGCATGCATTAAATCCTGGATTTATTTCACGCATGACTCGAGGTTTGCCTTGGGTGCGCATGAAAATTGCTGCAAGTCTCGATGGTAAGACGGCTTTACCGGATGGCCGTAGTCAGTGGATCACCGGACCGCTTGCAAGAGCAGATGGCCATCATTGGCGTGCTCAGGCTTGTGCCATTGTGACTGGTGTAGGTACTGTTAAAGAAGACGACCCCACTCTGAATGTGCGAGATGTTCAAACTGAGCGTCAACCTTGGCACATCATCGTTGACTCCAAATTAGAAACGCTACCAACTGCAAAGATTCTCAATGGTATTGAACAATCTGGAGTCATCATTGTCTGTGCCAGCTTGGACAGCTCTGAAATGCAGCAAAAAGCGAAAGTATTTACTGAGCGTGGTATCGAAGTGATCGCCATGGCGAACCCATTTGGCAAAGTGGATCTTCCAAAGTTATTCTCATATTTGGCCAAAGAGCATGAGATGAACGAGATTCATATTGAGTCAGGCTTTAAACTCAACGGCTCTTTGCTCAGAGAAGATTGCATTGACGAGTTGTTGCTCTACTACGCCCCGTTCTTGATGGGTGACGGCATTGGTATGGCTAATGTTTCTCCTTTGAGTTCCTTGGAAAGCAAGCAAGAATGGCAAGTGATGGATCACGGCCTATTTGGCCCTGATATTCGTTTACGCCTAGTTAAGAAACAATAAGAATCAAACAGAACTAAAATCACACTATGTTTACTGGAATCATTACTGCTGTTGGTCAAATTAAGAGCGCTCAAGCGAAGGGTGATGGCTTGCATTTAGTTGTTGAGGTTCCGGCTGGCTACTTGGATGATGTTGCTTTGGGTGACAGTATTGCCATTCAAGGTGCTTGCATGACGGCTACGCAGTTAACTAGCAATTCTTTTGCTTTGGATATCTCTCGGGAGTCTCTGAATAAAACCGTAGGTCTTGATAAGGTTAGTCTAGTGAACCTCGAAAAAGCCATGCGCTTAAATGATCGCTTGGGTGGACATTTAGTGAGTGGGCACGTAGATGGTGTTGGCAAGGTCGCGCACTTTTCGCAAGTTGCTAATGATGCTTATGGTTCATGGCTGCTGCGTATCGAAGCGCCTAAGGAGCTGGCGCAATACTTGGCTTACAAAGGCTCTATTGTTGTGAATGGCGTATCGCTCACTGTCAATCAGACTGAAGACACGGCAACTTCTTGCATCATCGATATCAATATCATTCCCCACACCTTGGAAAATACTACGCTGGGTAATCTCAAGCAAGGTGATGCGGTAAATCTTGAGGTGGATTTAATTGCGCGCTATATAGCTAGAATGCTTAATAAGACTTAAATCTTTACTTTTATAGTTTTGCCACCCCTACGAGCCTTGATAGTTTTTATTAGCGAGGCATCATCAATAAAATCAAGTATCACTTCATATGCCTTAGCTGACAAAAGATAAGCCTTAGGTTTGTTACTATTTAAGATGGCCATAGGTAGATCGTCTGCATTACCAATAATCTTCTTAGGATTGCGTTTTAGCTCAGCCATGCTGACTGTGGTTTTAATGCGAAGTATGTCTGCAATATCCATGTGACTTGTAATTTTAAATCGCTTAAATCTTAATTGGCATAGGGTTATATGACCCCACTTGCAATAGTCCCATTTTGGGACTAAGATTAATGTGTGCGAATAATAGCCAGAAAACACCTAACAAATTTTTGGCGTATTCATCCCGATGCCGAGCAGCCACTTAAAGCTTGGTATGACGAGGTGGCGCATGCAAATTGGAAAAGGCCGCAAGATATAAAGAATAAGTATCGAAATGCGAGTTTTATTGCAGGTAATAGAGTTGTCTTTAATATCAAAGGAAATACCTACCGTTTGGTGGTGGCAGTTGCTTATAGTTTTGGGGCGGTATATGTGAAATTTATTGGTAGCCATGCTGCATACGATCAAATTGATGCTTACACAGTGCAGTTGGAGGAATAATGAAAGAATTAAAACCCATTCGTAACAAGCTTGAATACAAGGATGCCCTAGCCCAGGCGTCTTACTATTTTGATCATGAGCCAAAACCTGGGACTAAGGATGGAGATAGGTTTGAGATCCTCTTAATGCTCATTGAGTCTTATGAGAACAAGCACTATGCGATTCTTCCACCAGACCCAATTGAGGCAATTAAATTCAGAATGGAACAATCCGGCTTGAGTCCAAAGGATTTGCAGCCGATGATCGGTGGCCTAAATCGCGTATATGAAATATTAAATCGCAAACGCCCCCTTACACTGAAGATGATTTGGAAGTTGCACTCTATGTTGGGGATCCCTGCTGATAGTTTGATTCAGCAGGATGATGAGCTGCGCGCAGCCTAATACGTTTAATATTTTTTTTGGTAGCGAGTAGGATCGCCCACATTGGCTTGCTTAAAGCCAGCCTGTCTTAGGCGGCAAGACTCACATTCTCCACAGGCTTCACCCAAATCATTTGCTTGATAGCAAGAGACTGTTTGCGAATAATCAACGCCTAGAGTGCTGCCTAGTTGGATGATTTCACCTTTAGTCAGGCTGATGATGGGTGCGTGTACTCTAAAACGATTTGCATCATTGATGGCTTCGACACCTGCTTTAGTAGCTAGGTTGGCCATATGTTCAAAAGAGGCAACATATTCAGGGCGGCAATCAGGATAACCAGAGTAATCCACCGAATTAGCGCCGTAGAAAATATCAAGGCCTCCTAATGACTCCGCCCAACCCAATGCAAGTGATAGCAAAATCGTATTGCGTGCTGGCACGTAGGTAATGGGAATTTCTTGATCTTTGCCGGGAGTGGTTGGGACTGCAATCGAGGCATCAGTTAAAGCAGAGCCCCCAAAGCGAGTGAGGTCTAGATTAACCACTTCGTGTCTTGCTACTCCAATTTGCTTGGCAATATGTTTGGCCGCTGCCAATTCAGATGAATGACGCTGACCATATCCTACGGATAGGGCATACGGCGTATACCCAAGGTCTTTCGCAAGGGCGAGCACAGTTGTTGAGTCTAGCCCACCCGAAAACAGAATGACTGCTGGAGCGCCGGCTTTACGGGGCGCTAGAGATTCGAATGCGGCAGAAAGCTTAGACATGGATAATCAGTTACTTGGTGCTAGTAATGAGTTGCTGCGCATCTTTAGCTGCATCAGTGTCTGGGTACTTAGCAATAATTTCGCTAAATGTTTTTTTAGCCGCTGCCTTGTTGCCGCTTTCTAATTGCGAGTTACCCAAAGTCACCATTGCCGCAGGAACGCGTGGATGATTTGGGTAGCGTTTAATTAAACTTTGTAATTGGGCGATGGCACCAGCATATTCTTTATTGGCATATTTGCTATTACCACTCCAGTAGAGGGCAAGCGGCAAGTAAGGGCTTTTTGGATACTTGGCAGTGAATGCAGCAAAGCTATCGTCAGCTTTCTTCAGATTACCCGCCTGAAATGCCTTTAATGCATCGTCGTAGGCTTTTTTCTCGCCAGGTTGCACTGTTCCAGAGACGCCTTCAATTGTTACGGTGCGAGGCTCAAAATTACCCAAGCGAGTATCGAGATCTTGGTAGTAAGTTTTCTGACTATTGTTAATGTCTTCGCCTTGCTTCTCAAGCTCTTCAACCTTGCCACGCAGCTCTGCATTCTCAGTTTTGAGTTTGTCGATTTGACCCTGTAACTCAAGCTGGGTGGTCGCTAGAGACTTGCGTAGATCCAGAATTGCCTTACGCGCTTCGTCATCGGAGAAGAGGGCCCAGGCGCTATTAGATGCGCCTAAACAAATGAGTGCAGCACTTAAACAAAACGCTCGTGAGAGCGTTTGTTTTACTGTGTATGAAAGCATCTTCATTTAGTTGGTGATGTAAACAATGTCAGCGCGGCGATTTTCTGCCCAAGCTGCTTCAGTGTCACCTTCTGCTTTTGGCTTTTCTTTACCAAAGCTCACTGCTTCCATTTGGTCGTCAGAAACGCCCATCAAGTTCAATGATTTACGTACAGCATCAGAACGACGTTGGCCAAGTGCCAAGTTGTATTCAGCTGTGCCGCGTTCATCAGTGTTGCCCTGAATAATGACTTTCTGCTTTGGATTGGCTTTTAAGTAGCTTGCGTGAGCAGACAGCATTTTTTGGTATTTAGTTTGAACGGTGTATTCATCAAAGCCAAAGTAAACACTCTTTTCAAAGAGTGGACTGCTCGGGTCATTCCATGGCTGTGAGCCAAATTTGCCACTGCCGCTACCATTAGCACCATCAGTGTCATCTAGCTTGACGCTGGAGCATGCTGCCATCAAAAATGCCGCGGCACCAATCAGGGCGAATGTCGCTGCGCGACGTGCGATAGAAATCTTCATGAATTTTCCTTTTTCCTACGAGCTAAATCTATAAATAAATCAATAGACAATATTATGCCCCTAAGAACATCAAAAGTGACTATTTCAACCCCTAAAAAAGGGTTTAGATGCAGTTAAGGCTTGGTTCAGACCTACCTAAGACTCAGTCCATGAATGGGCCCCAGGACGGCTGACGTACATCAGATCCGGGAATGCTCAATACCTGTTTGGAGTTGCCATCGACTGAAACGGCGGCGAGCACTCGTTTGCCACCGACTTTAGTGGAGTAGAGAACATAGCGGCCGTTGGCAGCAAAGGAAGGAGATTCATCACTAGTGCCATCGGTAAGCGCCTGAGTATCGCCAGTAGCCAAGTTCAGAATGTAGAGGCGATATGCGCCACCAATATTGGCGATGTAAGCTAAATATTTGCCATCTGGTGAGATGCGAGGTGAGGTTACAAAACCTTGTTTGAAGGTAATGCGTTTGACGCCTTCAGCTTGTTCGCCATCAGCACTCATGCGATAGATTTGTGGGTTGCCACCGCGATCGCTAGTGAAGTAGATGTAGCGACCATCAGCAGAATATTGCGGCTCGGTATCAATCGTGTTGCCACGAGTTAAACGATGCAAACCCGTGCCATCTGCATTGATGCCGTAGATCTGTGTATTACCATCTTTAGACAATGAGATCGCTAATTTCTTGCCATCGGGTGACCACGCTGGTGCGCTGTTATTACCCTTTTGATTTGAAAGAGAAATGCGACGACCGGTTGCTAGTTCATGAACATAAATCACCGGCTTACGATCTTCAAAAGAAACGTACGCTACTTTCTTGCCATCGGGTGACCATGATGGAGAAATAATCGGCTCACCACTGTTCATAGCATTGCGAATGTTCTGACCGTCTGCATCAGATATCACCAGGCGATAGCGCTTACCATCCTTAATGACATAGGAGAGACGGGTGGAGAACACGCCACGCTCACCCAATAACTTAAAGATGATGTCATCAGCAATTTTATGGGCAACTGCACGCAAGTTATCGGTGCTTGAGCTGAGATTTAGACCGCCCAGGCTTTGAGATTTGCGAACATCAAATAATTTGTAATGAATGTCAAATTGATTGTTGCCAGTCTGTACGACTGATCCGACTACTAATGCATCAGCGCCACGTGCTGCCCAAGATTTGTAGTTGGGGGTACCATCATCGCTCTCAACAGCATTACCGTTCTCAGTATTTTTAAAGTAACCGCTGCGAGCTAAATCTTGGCGAATGATTTCAGTAACGCTAGTGGGTAATTTGTTCTCATCTTTATAGCGCATTACCGCGATTGGGTAAAGTGATTGACCTACGCCAGTGATTTCAATATTCATCTGCGCAAGCGCAGGAGTTGCAAAGCTGATACATAAAGCAATACCAATCAAGCTAAAAGAATTTAGTTTTGAGGTCAGTTTCTGTATCTGTCTTTTTGCTAATTGCAACATGCATTAATCCTTGGGTTTAAAAGTCAGTTTTACTTCGCGTTGAGGAATTTTGCCATTGTCGTCTTTTGGCAAACTCTCTGCGCGAGAAAGTGCGAGGAGTACGGCACGGTCCCAGCCGGTATTACCGCTAGAGGATTGAATACTGGTACTCAAAATAGCCCCGTCTGGAGCAAGATTGACCAGAATCACCGCTGCAGGGTTGCCACTCACGGATTCAGGGTTAAAGACAATCAATGGCTTGACCTTCTTAATGACTTTGTCGGTCCAGCCTGGGGGCGCATTGCCTCCGCCGCCAACACCACTTCCAACCGTACCACCACTACCGCCTTCGGCACCAGCTGCAGCACGTAAACGCGCTAATTGATCAGAACGTGCTTTTTCTGCAGCGGCATTGGCTTTAGTTTCTACAGGAGATTGGGCTTTAGGGGCTTCTACTTTTTTCGGCGGATCTTCCTTCTTCGGCTTTTCCTTCTCCTTCGGTGGAGGAGGTTTCACTGGCTTTGGCTTCTCTTTCACCACTTCTTTTTTGGGAGGTTCTTTATCTACCTTCTTTTTCTTGATGGCGATATCAGCAGCCTCTTCTTTCACTTCTGTTTTGAGTTCTGGCTCAGGTGGAGATTCTACTTGTGGAGCGGAGTCCCAGAGCTCAACCTCAACACCAGAAGAGGTGGTGTTGTTCCAGCTAATCCCAATCATTAAAAAAGCAAGCAGACCTAAATGCGCGATGAGTGAAAAAGTAAAGGCGCGCTTGGTACTTTCTTCTTTCGTAAAACGTCCTCGCTTGAATTGCGAGAGGGGTGACTTAAAAGAGTGTGCGCTATTCATGAGCAGCTAAATCAATCCTCTAGCCTTACTGGGTCTTGACCGCAAGGCCAACGCGCTTCACGCCATTCTCTTTGAGCTTGGACATCACTTCCATCACTGTTTCATACTTAATGGATTTATCCGCAGCAATCACAATCGGTTGATCGGCAGATTTTTCTGCCTGAGATCTGGCAAAAGCACCAAGCTCAAATTTATTAAGTGTTTGCGTGGGGTCTCCATCTTTGCGCACGATGACATTCTCGTTGGCATCAATCGTTAGAAAGACTGGCGGTAGTGATTGCACTTTGGCGCCACCAACAGTGGGTAAGTTGACAACGCCTGGGTTGACCATTGGTGCGGTGACCATAAAAATTACGAGCAATACCAACATGACGTCGATGTAGGGAACGACGTTAATGTCAGACATTGCCCGACGTTTGTTTTTACGCAATGAAGAACCAGCCATAATTTTTTCGCTTATGAATCCAATTAACGTCCAGCAGTTTGACGCTGCAAGATGTTGGTGAACTCTTCAATGAAAGTTTCAAAGCGAATGGAGAGGCGGTCTACATCAGTTGCTGCGCGGTTGTAAGCAACTACTGCTGGAATCGCAGCAAACAAACCAATCGCTGTAGCGATCAATGCTTCTGCGATACCGGGAGCCACTGCAGAAAGGGTCGCGTTTTGCACGTTAGCCAAACCGCGGAAGGAGTGCATGATGCCCCAAACGGTGCCAAAGAGGCCGATATAGGGGGAGACTGAGCCTACGGATGCCAAGAAGGGTAGATTGGCTTCTAGGAGGTCCATTTCACGTTGGTAGGTGGCTTTCATGGCGCGACGGGCAGCGTCAATCTCACGACCTTTTGCAAATTCTTGCATCCCAGCCTCGAAAATATGCTCTAGGACCGCGTCATTGCGGTTATTGCGCTGGGCCGCCTCTAGGAGGGTATTGAGGTCTCCACCGGCCCAAAAGTCACGCTCAAAGCGCTCGGTATCCTGGCGGACCCCACGTAAAACAGCGGTTTTCTTAAAAATAATGGTCCAAGAGGCCACGGACATGCTGAGTAATAACAACATTACCAGCTGTACTAATAGGCTGGCATTGAGGACTAGGGAGAGGAATGAGAGGTCTTGTGTAGAGGTCATGGTGGATTTTGTATGATGTAGGTTGATTTTACTAAGTTAATTCACTCAGCAATCCAACTTTTTCAGGATTATCACCATGTTTGACCGTCAAAACACTTTAGCTAAAACCGACCCCCAGTTATGGGCAGCCATTCAGAACGAAAATAAGCGTCAGGAAGACCATATTGAGCTGATTGCTTCTGAGAACTACACCTCACCAGCGGTAATGGAGGCTCAAGGCTCTCAGTTGACCAATAAGTACGCTGAAGGCTATCCAGGCAAGCGCTATTACGGCGGTTGTGAATTCGTGGACGTGGCTGAGCAATTAGCGATCGATCGCGTCAAAGCATTATTTGGTGCTGAAGCAGCAAACGTACAACCGCATTGCGGCGCATCTGCCAACCAAGCTGTGTTCTTGGCTTTCTTAAAACCAGGCGATACCTTCATGGGTATGAGTCTTGCTGAAGGCGGTCACTTGACCCACGGTATGGTGTTGAACATGAGCGGCAAATGGTTTAATCCAATCGCTTACGGGCTTGATAAAAACGAAGAGATCGATTACGAGCAAATGGAACGTCTCGCGCGTGAGCACAAACCAAAACTCATTATTGCTGGTGCCTCTGCCTACTCTCTAAAAATTGATTTTGAGCGCATTGGTAAATTGGCAAAAGAAGTGGGCGCAATTTTTATGGTCGACATGGCGCACTATGCTGGCTTAGTTGCAGCTGGCGTTTATCCAAACCCAGTGCCGCATGCCGACATTGTTACTTCTACAACCCACAAGAGCTTGCGCGGCCCACGTGGCGGCATCATCTTGATGAAAGCTGAGCATGAGAAGGCAATTAATTCTGCAGTCTTCCCAGGTCTACAGGGTGGTCCTTTGATGCATGTGATCGCAGGTAAGGCGGCAGCGTTCAAAGAGGCCCAGGAACCTAGCTTTATCGATTACCAAAAGCAGGTGGTTGCGAATGCAAAAGCACTTGCCGAGACTTTAATTGCGCGTGGCTTGCGTATTGTTTCTGGCGGAACAGATTCTCATGTGATGTTGGTGGATCTGCGTGCCAAGAAAATGACCGGTAAAGAGGCTGAGCGTGTTTTAGGTGAAGCGCACATCACTTGCAATAAGAACGGTATTCCAAATGATCCAGAAAAACCAATGGTGACCAGCGGCATTCGTTTGGGTTCACCAGCAATGACTACGCGTGGATTTAAAGAAGCAGAAGCAAGACAAGTTGGAAACTTTATTGCGGATGTTTTAGATAATCCAACTGATCCTGAGAACATTGCTAAAGTGCGTGCTCAAGTTTCTGAGCTCACGAAGCGTTTCCCAGTTTACGGTTAAGCAAACAATCAGCAACCCAACTAAGAAAAGAAGAGCTCATTGCGCTGCCCTTTTTGCCATAACGAAGATACCCAGGTTTTAGATACCCGGGTATCTGACGAGGGCGATACCATTCGCCGTCGTCGTCGTTGTGCCAAGTGCGATAAGCGATTTACAACTTATGAGCGTGTTGAATTGGTGCTACCAGCTATCGTTAAGAAAAATGGCAGTCGGGTTGAATATAGTCACGATAAGCTGGCTAGCTCAATCAAGCTGGCACTACGTAAGCGTCCGGTCTCCTCTGATTCTGTAGATGAATCCATTGCCCGCATTGAGGAGAAACTTCTCAGTCTTGGCGAAAAAGAGATTCCCAGTGAGCGCGTAGGTGAGCTAGTAATGCGCGAGCTCAAGCGTCTTGATAAGGTGGCCTACATTCGCTTCGCCTCTGTTTACAGAAGCTTTGCTGACATTGAGTCCTTTGAGAGTGCTCTAAAAGAGCTTAAATAGGAAATATTCAGCTTATGAAAATTAATCAGCTTTCCACATTCAATATTCTGGATTATTTAAAAACAGAAGAAGATATTGCTGGATATTTGCAGGCGGTAAATGAAGACGGAGATCCCGTTTTAATTAAGTATGCATCGTTAGATATAGAGCTGGCGCGAGCAAATCTTTAATCTACGCTTCAAATAAAAAAGACTGCAATGCAGTCTTTTTTATTGATGGAGCTTGAATTACTTCAATTGAGCAAAAATCGAAGCAGTAATGTCTTCAACGCTTCCAGTGCCGCTTACCTTGCGATAGGCGGGTGCTTTCACCTTGTCTGCTGAATTAGCCTGCGCAGCCCAAGAAGAGTAATACTCCACTAATGGACGGGTTTGATCGTCATAAACCTGTAGACGCTTGCGAACCGTCGCTTCTTTGTCGTCGTCACGCTGAATCAGATCGTCACCAGTCACATCATCTTTACCTGCAACCTTTGGTGGGTTGTATTTGATGTGATAAGTACGACCAGAGGCTGGGTGAACGCGACGTCCGCCCATACGATCGATAATGGCATCAAATGGCACATCGATTTCTAAAACGTAATCAATCGGAACGCCAGCATCTTTCATCGCTTGCGCTTGGGGAATGGTTCTTGGAAAACCGTCAAACAAGTAACCCTTGCTGCAATCAGGTTGTGTCAGACGATCTTTAACGAGGCCAATGATGATGTCATCAGAAACAAGGCCGCCTGCATCCATAATCTTTTTGGCTGCAATACCCAGTTCAGTTCCCGCTTTCACAGCAGCGCGCAACATATCGCCAGTGGAAATTTGTGGAATAGCGAACTTTTCGCAAATGAACTGAGCTTGTGTGCCTTTTCCAGCACCTGGTGCACCGAGCAGAATCAACCGCATTGTTTTCCCCTTAGAAGAGCTGTCATTGTCCCGTATTTTGTCGGGATCTTAGATACCTATTGCCTAGGATTATCCCCGAGAAGTTGCAAGCTACTGAGGTTTTGGCTTTTAGCCTTAGGTTAGCCTAGGAGCGAGCTAGCATCTGCCGCACTCTTTCCAGGTCCTCTGGGGTATCGACGCCAGCTGGTGGAACTTCTGAGGCGATATGAACTGCTATGCGATAACCATTCCAGAGGGCGCGCAGCTGCTCTAGGGCTTCAGCTTGCTCTGGAGGAGCTGGCTCTAGACGGGTATAGGCCTGTAAAAAGTCAGCTCTATAGGCATAGATCCCCAGATGGCGTAAATGATCTGTTTTTTGATCGACTTGCGGATCCCTCACAAATGGAATAGGTGCTCTAGAAAAATAGAGCGCCTCGCCAGCGCGATTGAGAACGACTTTCACAACATTGGGATTATTGATCTCTGTGGCATCGGTAATGGGTACAGCAACTGTGGAGATGGCGCACTCTTGATGCTCTGCCAAAGTGCTAGCAACTTGATTAATCAATTCCGGCGGAATGAGTGGCTCATCACCTTGCACATTCACAATCAATGCATTACTGGGTAATTTAAGTAGCTGCGCAACCTCTGCAATACGATCGGTTCCGGTTGGATGATCTGCGCTAGTCAGTAAACACTCAATGCGGTACTCATCACAAGCCGCTTGTATTTCTGGTGAATCAGTTGCCACTACAACGCTGTGCGCAAGTGATTGCTTGGCGCGCTCTGCAACCCGAATGACCATGGGTTTGCCACCAATGTCAGCTAGAGGTTTTCGAGGCAAGCGAGTAGATCCCAACCTAGCGGGAATCACTACTAAAAAATCTGCAGCCTTTGAGTCAGCGTCCATTAAAAAATGATTTTTATTAAATTAAGCGATTTCATCAGCGCTAAGGCTGCGCGCTTCTTCCACCAGCATTACCGGCACATCATCCCGAATGGGGTAAGCCAAGCGGTCAGCTTTGCAAATGAGTTCATGTTTCTCGGCATTTAAATGCAATTGGCTTTTGCATAAAGGGCAAACCAAAATATCGAGCAGTCGTTTATCCATGATTTCTTTGCAGTGATCTAAATGAAGAGTTTAAATATATGAGGACACAGTGTAGTGCTATGTACGCTAAACCTACAAGGTATAGCGATAAGGATTAGGTCTTTGCAGGATAGATTGGAGCCAGTCAGCCAGGCTATCCGGAAGGGCAAGAGTCATTGGCACCACCCAAATACGTTCATCTGTAATCGTGGTGCATTTCACGGCATCTTTTTCGGTGATGAGGATGCATTGCGCGTTGATCTTCTCAAAGAACTCAGGGGTATAGGTCGCATGATCAGGCAAAGGAATCGATTTGGCGGCAATGCCCTGTTTGAGTAGATCGTCAAAAAAGCGTTGTGGATTACCCAAGGCAGCAACAGCAGTAATTTTGTTTGGTAGATAGCTATCCGCAATTTGAGCAAGCGTCTGCGTATTGGCTGGATTGATTAATTGGTAGGCATTACCTAAATGACCCAAGAGTGAAAATGCGCGACGCCCTAAAAAGTATTCATCCTGGGGGCCAAGCTTAGTTTCAATATCCTTTGTTTTTCCAGTAAAAAGGGTAGCATCGCGTTCGCGTGTCGCTGGTTCACGCAAAGGACCGGCGGGCAGCAAAAAGCGATTGCCTTCGCCGCGTCCATCACGCACTACGAATTCGATATCACGACCACCTTCGCGAGCAGGCCAGCGGGCTAAGCCGCTATGTTGCAAGCCATCATCACTAATGATGACGTTTACATTGGGCGAATGCTTGAGCAAGGCCCCAATAGTTCTTTGACGCTTTGGAAAAACCCAAATCGGAAATTGATCGTGCGTACGTTTTGCAATCAAGACTGGTTCATCGCCAACTAAAGCAGGATCAGAATTGCCGTGTACTTGTAAGGGTGCTGTTTGTGAAGAGGAGCCATAGCCTCTACTGATAATGCCGGGCCTCCATCCAAGTTGCTGTAAGCGTTCTGCTAAAGCAATCACGATAGGCGTCTTGCCAGTGCCGCCTACGCGGATATTGCCCACAATAATCACCGGTACTGGAGCAGGCTTTTGTTTTACTAAGCCCGTATCCAGAATTAACTTACGCATACGCACCACTAGGCCATAAAGCCAAGAGAGTGGCCATAGCAATAAGCTTGTAGGACCACGTCTTTCCCAGAACTTAGGTGCTTTACGGGAAAAAGAAAAGGACATGAAGAATATTTTTCTTTGTTCTGAAGTTATTTTTTGGTTTGACTGCTAAACACGATATTCGAGAGATTGGCATCACGCGCCGCTTCCAGTGCACTCATCACTGATTGGTGGGGCGCCTTGGCATCCGCATCAATATTGACCTGCAGAGAGCTGACGCCTTCCTTCTGATTGCTTTGTCCGTTTAACTGAGTTAATGCATTACTAAGTTGTGATCGATCGGTGACTTTGCCATTAACAGCGAAGCGGCCATCGCGACTGACTGCAATATGAATTTGCTTGACCTCTGCTTGGCTCTCATTGCCATTGGCAGTGGGTAAGGTAATGGCGAGTTCTTGATACCGTGTGAAGGTTGTAGAGATCATTAAAAAGATTAGCACCACCAATAGCACATCAATAAAAGGAATCAGATTGATTTCTGGTTCTACAGATGGAGTACTGCTCCCAAGAGAAAATTGTCTCTTAGCTCGTGGGTGCGTTTCTAGCCAACTCATTTTGTAGTGTCAGCAGCGTCGTTTGGATAAAGCTTTTTGAAAAGTTGACGAGTAAATTCTTCGCATTCACGTTGACGTTGATTTGCCATTGCGCGCAAACCACGCCAAGCAGCAAGCGCTGGAATCGCAATCAATAGTCCAAATGCAGTGTTATACAAAGCGACTGATATACCGTGTGCCAATTGTTGTGGACTGCCGGCAGCACCATTGATTGCCCCTTGGCTGCCAAAGATTTCAATCATGCCCACTACGGTGCCAAATAAACCCAGTAGCGGAGCGACCGTGGCGATCGTGGCAAGGGCACCTAAGTAGCGGTCCAGCTTAAGCCAAGTGCTTTGTGCGCTCACCTGCAGCTCCTCCAGCGCAGCATCAGTACTACTGCCGGCTAATTTCTCTTTTAGTGCGCATGCCAATAAAGGACTTGCAGGAGAAAGATTGGCCAATTCTGCAATCTGCTGCTCAGAAACGGTTGATTTGTTTCCAACCAACTGATTTGCAAGAGAAAAGACGCTTTCCAGACAGTTTTTGGGGAATATATGCGTTTGACGCAGATACCAGCCTCGCTCTATGGCGATTGCAAGGCCCAATATGGAAATGATGAGGAGGGGCCAAATAGGCCAGCCAGCGGATAGTAAGATGGAGTACATAAGCTCAGTACTTTAGCTGAATTAAAAAGCCTGTTTCGGAAACCTAGCCTGTGGATAACTCTGTGCAAAACTTTTTTGAATTCGCTCTGTAAGTCCTTGATACATGGTTGACTCGGTTTTATATTGCATTCAATTAAATTTATTGGATGCATTAATTCCTATATAAATCAATGGCTTATATTTTTAATGTTGGATTTATGAGACGTTTTGGGTCAGTAATTACTTACTTATGAGCATTAAACCTAGAGTGAATCTGCATCTGTGGATATTTATTGGCGCCTAAGCCAGATAGCTGTGAGATTAAAGAGAAAAAATGTCGGAAATATCAAGGGAAATTCTGAGTGTTGGCGATCTAAACCGCGCCATTGCTGCCTCTTTAGAGGACCGTTTCGACACTGTATGGGTGAGCGGGGAGATTTCCAACTTCAAGGCTTATGACAGCGGGCACTGGTATTTTTCGTTAAAGGACGCAGAAGGTCAGATTCGCTGTGTCATGTTCCGTGGTCGCAACGGCCAAGTTGGGTTCATGCCGCAATCTGGGGACTTGGTTGAGGTCAGCGCCAGTCTAGGCATGTATGTCCCTCGTGGGGATATACAGCTCACCATTCAGACTTTACGTCGCGCTGGTATGGGCGGTCTTTATGAAGCCTTCTTAAAGCTCAAAGCCAAACTTGCTAAAGAAGGTTTGTTTGATGATGAGCGTAAACGCGAGATACCAACACATCCGAGATCCATCGGCATCATCACATCACCACAAGCAGCTGCACTTAAGGATGTCTTAAGCACTTTAGCGAGAAGAGCGCCACATATTCCGATTGTGATTTATCCAACCTTGGTTCAAGGTCCTGATGCACCCGCTGGAATTATTGCCGCACTCAAAGCTGCGGAAAAAGAAAAAGCAGTCGATGTCATCTTGCTAGTGCGCGGTGGTGGCAGCATTGAAGATCTATGGGCTTTTAATGATGAACAGCTTGCTTATGCGATTGCAGATTCATCCATCCCAGTGGTCAGTGGTGTTGGACATGAAACCGACTTCACCATTGCCGACTTTGTTGCCGACCTCCGTGCACCAACTCCGACGGGCGCGGCAGAGCTTGCAGCACCACGCCGAGATCAAATGCTACAGGAGCTCGATGCCATCATGCAAGCGCTTCTCCAGCGCATTAATCAACGAGTTGAGCGCGAGGCGCAAACCTTAGATCAATTGGCTCTGAGGCTCAGCCATGCTTTGCCCAATCCCGATCGTATGCGCGAACACATTCATGGCTGGCAGCAACGATTAAACCAAGCATGGTCAGTGCGTATAGAAAACTGGAAGCGTAATCAAGTGCACTACCAATCTCAGTTGGAGATGCTCAATCCGCAGCGAACGCTTGAGCGTGGTTATGCCGTTATTCTGAGCAAAGAAAAAGATCAACTACACGCGTTACGCAAGCCTAGTGAGCTAAATGTGGAAAACACATATCAAGTGCAATTAGCCGAGGGTCAAGTAGACGTACAATTTTCAGAAATAAATCCAGTGGAAAGCAATTGACAGTGTAGTGTTTTCGGGTGTGATATCAACCCCAATTACCGTTATAAGCTATATAGAATAATGGTTATTATACAAATAAATTTTTGTATAATAACCAAATGAGTACCAAGCTATATGAATCACTTTCATTGTCCGCGCAAACGGCTTATGCCGAACTGCAGGATCAATTGCACGTTGAAAATATCAATCAATTTAAAGAATTGCCAGGATCCTTTCATAAGCAAGTTCAAAAAGGTAAGACTTATATTTATTACGGCTATCGTGATATTGATGGTGTAGGTCGTATGGCTTATGTGGGTCCTGAGGATCAACGCGTTACTCAGCTTATTAAAAAACATCAAGCTCTGAAAGTAAGTGATCGATCGACTAAGATCAAAAGGCTGGCGCTATCGGCGGAAGCGCTTGGTTGTGAGTCAACATTAACCAAGCATTTTCGCGTAGTGAATCGCTTACGTCATTATGGATTTTTCAGCGCTGGTGGAATATTGATTGGCACACATGCATTTCTTGCCATGGGAAATATGTTGGGGGTGAAATGGCTATCTTCCAATACAACAATGGATGTAGATTTTGCTCACGCAGGAAAAAATGTTTCAATCGCATTAGGGGCAAATGTCAAAATCTCAGTGCACGATGCCTTAAATTCGTTGGAGATGGGCTTGTTACCCATTACTGAATTTTCAGGAAAAACAGGTGCTCAATATCGCAATCCCAGGGATCCGGAACTACGGCTAGATTTTGTTACCCCCCAAACTCGAAGTGGTGGGCCAGTGGTGTTGCCTGAATTGGGTTTGACTCTGGAATGCCTTAAATTTATGGAGTTTTCACTGGTAGATACTACACAGACTGTGCTCTTATCTAAAGAGGGTGCTTGCATTGTGAATATCCCAGCCCCAGAGCGCTATGCAATACATAAGTTAATTGTTTATGGGGAGCGGCCTATGAATGAGCGCGTCAAAGCAAATAAAGACTTAGGTCAAGCCGCAGCAATTTTCAAAGTTCTATTTGATGAGGGTAATGGAGAGTTAATTAGGCGAGCATGGATAGATGCAATTTCACGTGGACCTGGTTGGCTTAAGCGTTTAAATCAAGGAAAGACTGCCTTGCTGAAGCAATACCCAGAATTATTGGATCTAGCTAATGTACGGTAGTAATAAGCACGATTTACAAAATATTGGGCTCAATCTGTAAGCTAACACCAAATTTGTCGTGCACTTTTTCCTGAATGCATTTGGCTAAACCTAAAATATCTTGAGCGGTGCCGCCGCCATGGTTAACTAGAACAAGTGCTTGATGTTCATAAACACCAACCGAGCCCATGCGTTGACCCTTAAAGCCGCATTGATCGATAAGCCAACCAGCTGCGAGCTTACGTTTACCAGCTGCATCTGGATAAGACACTAGATTCGTATGCGCTCTCAGCAAAGTTTCATACTGCTCAACAGGAATTACAGGGTTCTGAAAGAAACTTCCAGCATTACCAATCACTTTGGGGTCTGGCAGCTTATGTGTGCGCACCTTACATACTGCTAAGAAGATATCTTCAGGACTCGGGTTGGCGTTCTCAGAAAATTGCCTTGTAAGATCTGCATAGTGGATGCGAGCCTGCCAAGCTTTAGGCAGCTTAAAAACGACCTTTGTCACGATAAAGCGGTGGGGATTTTGCTTGAAGTAGCTATCGCGGTAAGCAAAGTGGCATGCCTCATTTTGGAGGGTGATAAAGGCATAGTTTTTTGCATCAAATGCTTCAATGCTATCAATGTAATCTGCAATTTCAACACCATAGGCGCCGATATTTTGAATGGGTGCTGCCCCAACTGTGCCAGGAATGAGTGCTAAGTTTTCTAGGCCGGGCAAATCTTTCTCGAGTGTCGAAGCAACGAGTTCATGCCAGTTAACACCAGCACCAACTGCTAAATAGCTTGCCTTTTCATCGGAGGAAATGATTTCTTGCCCAGCGATATTCATGAGGAGGGTGGCTCCCGGTAAGGTGCTTGGGAGAATGACATTGCTACCTCCGCCTAAAACCCGCCATGGCAGTTTTTTTTCTGCAACTTCTGCAATAACTTCAGGAATTTGCTCGGGCGCGGTAATTTCGTAGGCCAGTTCCGCGCTAGCGTCAAAGCCAAAGGTGTTGCGGTGCTTCAAACCCAAATTTGGGATCAATTTTGCGGGTTGGGGCGCATTTTGAGCACGGTTCATGCCACAATCTTATTCGTAAAAGAATCCAGAGCCTATTTTTGGCAGCACAGGAAGCAAGAAATCTGCGATGGACGCCAAAATAGCCAGAAAATGTAAAGATTACGAGAGTAATTACGAGAAAACATAGGGAGTAAAAATGCCAACATTTGACGTAGTTTGTGAGCCAGACATGGTTGAGCTCAAAAATGCCATCGAGCAATCCAATAAAGAAATTACCAATCGTTTTGACTTCAAGGGCTCTGATAGCCGTGTTGAACAAAAAGATGAGGCATTAATCTTATTTGGTGATGACGACTTTAAATTGGGTCAAGTGCGTGATGTCCTGATTAATAAAATGGCCAAGCGCAATGTGGATGTGCGCTATCTTAAGGATGAGAAAACAGAAACCATTGGTAGCGATAAGCGTAAGCAAACGATGAAGATTCAAAAAGGGATCACTTCGGACTTAGCAAAAAAAGTTGTGCGCATTATTAAAGACAGCAAGCTCAAGGTGCAAGCCAGTATTCAGGGTGATGCAGTGCGTGTCACCGGCGCCAAGCGTGATGACTTACAAGAAACAATGGCCTTGCTTAAAAAAGAAGTAACAGAAGCGCCATTGGGCTTTAATAATTTCCGTGACTAAGAAGAAGCTTGGTGCAATGAAGACGTTTAAACCCATTCCTGTATTTCAATCGGAACTTGATGAAAGACGGTTTTGGGAAATGAATGACGCTTCTAATTATTTTGATTTAAATAAAGCATTTAGAGTGGCAACACCAAATCTAAGACCCCACTCTGCGACTATGAAGTCTCAAGTTGGGGTATTTGGAAAATTGGTATAGGACTTTATTTGGTCAAGGAACCCAGAAATTAGTTAAATCAGGTATCCGTAATTTGTCGTTGATTTGGGTTAAATCTCACTTATTCAATGAGAGCGTAAAGATTGCAATTGCACCTAAAATAGTATATATTTTATATATATAAATTAAAGAGGTGCCATGATGAGAGCTTCAAACGAAAACCTGTTGGTCAAATTCCGCTCTAAAGACACCCAATTTGGCGTGACTCGAACAACGGTTAAGGCAATTGCTAAAGAGCTCGATGTCAATGAAACGCAGGTTATTCATATGGCCTTGTCAAAATTTGCTACTGATGTTTTACCTTCTTATGCCCCTGATGATGGTCCGTTGACCGCAAAACAAGTCTTGGCATTACGCAAGGATGCGGCCAAGCGCTTACCAAAAGGAAAACTGCTTGCACGCGATGCATTGTTTGCATGAGTCAGGCTTGGATGTTGCCAGCACCTGGCGATATCGTTTGGTGTTTGTTTCCAGAAGTTCCTAATAGTGAGCCAGGACCCAAACCCAGACCAGCCATTGTCCTGAGTGTCGAGCGTAGGGATGATGGCAATCAGGTCAGCGTAGCGTATGGAACATCCCAAAATCTGACAAGACTTAAAGCTGGCGAGGTGGCGATAACCCAGACCAAGAATCCAGCTGCTTACGCACTAGCTGGATTGGCTTACGACACAAAGTTTGATTTCAAGGTGATTGTGGATCTGCCCTGGTCTGAGCGCTATTTCAAAGTGCCCGCCAGAAGCCCGCATGGCAATACACCCAAGCTAGGCACCTTGCACGCAACTATTCTTCGCGCTGTTGAAGCGGCTTATCGCGCAGCATCAAATTGATAGGATGAAAAAAAATATACCTCCAATCTCCGTGATAAGCCAGGAGGCCATTGAGCGCTTCTGTGATGCTTGCTGGCTAGAGGATGGGTTAGCTCAAAATAGCTTGTCCGCATACCGTAGAGACCTATTGTTATTGGCTCAGTGGTTATATAAGGACTCTGGCGCCGATCTATACGGCGTTACCGAGAAAGATCTTACCGCCTACATAGCGCACCGACGTGCTGACAAGGCAACTACCGCTAATCGACGTTTGACAGTATTCAAGCGCTTCTATCGTCATGCACTCCGTATCAATTTAGTGAAGAGCGATCCCTGTATTGGTTTACGCGCTGTTAAACAAGCGCTACGGTTTCCAAAGACGCTGAGTGAAGATCACGTTACTGCATTACTCAATGCGCCTGATATTGATACCCCATTAGGTTTGCGTGATCGCACCATGCTGGAGTTGATGTACGCCAGTGGTTTACGCGTATCTGAAATTGTTTCTTTAAAAACAGTCGCCTTAGGTTTGAATGAGGGTGTAGTGAGAGTAGTTAATGGTAAGGGCGGCAAAGAGCGCTTAGTGCCCTTTGGCGGAGAAGCAGGGCAGTGGTTAAGACGCTATTTAGCAGAAGCCCGCACTCCTTTGCTGGAGGGTAAGACAACTGATGCGGTTTTTATAGGGCGCCACACCGGAACCGGTTTAACTCGTCAAGCATTCTGGGCGCTGATTAAACGCTATGCCACATTGGCTAATATTCCGGTGGCTCTATCACCCCATACCCTGCGTCATGCATTTGCCACCCATTTACTCAATCATGGAGCGGATTTAAGAGTGGTTCAGCTCCTTTTGGGCCATGCTGACATTTCTACCACCCAGATCTACACCCATGTGGCCAGAGAAAGACTGAAATCCATACATCAGCAGCACCATCCCAGGGGTTCATAAGTGTTTAAGATAGCGGTATGGAATTGACCCTTGATCTCTTGCTTATCCCAGTTGCCTATTTAATAGGCTCCATTTCTTTTGCGGTAGTGGTGAGTAAGTGCATGCGCTTACCTGATCCCCATTCCTATGGCTCTGGAAATCCAGGCGCCACCAACGTGCTACGAACCGGTAATAAGTTAGCCGCCGTCTTAACGCTGATTGGTGATGCGCTGAAAGGATATTTTGCGGTCATGCTGGCACGGGTATTACTCGGAGATGAATCTCTGACCTCCACGATGAGCTCATGGCTCTTGTGCGGAGTTGTACTGGCAGTATTTTTAGGCCATCTCTTCCCCGTATTCCATGGATTTAAAGGCGGCAAAGGTGTTGCTACTGCTTGCGGTATTTTGTTTGGCATTAATTGGATTTTGGGATTAGCTACGCTCAGTACTTGGATTATTGTGGCGATGTTTATGCGCTACTCTTCTTTAGCGGCATTGGCTGCTGCAATCTTCGGCCCCATCTATTTTGTTTTCTTATTCGGCTTTCAGCCGATGGGCTTGGCTCTCTTGGCCGTATGTGCATTACTTATCTGGCGCCATCGAAGCAACATTCAGAATTTACTCAATGGCAAAGAGAGTCGTATTGGCTCTAAAAAGACTCCAACATAATTCATCCAACATAACCAAAAAATAACTAACGGTACTTCTTATGACTATTGCTTACGCTTGCATTCTGTTGATGGGTCTTTTACCTTATGTCGCAGCAGGTATTGCTAAAAAAGGTTTTCAGGGTTATGACAATGCGATGCCACGGCAATGGCTGGCAAAGCAAACGGGGTTTAGAGCCAGGGCTAATGCTGCTCAAGCCAATCTATTTGAGTCGCTCCCTTTGTTCTTTGCCGCCGTGATCATTGCATCCGTAGCTCATGCTCCACAGGACAGAATTGACTTACTGGCAATGGGTTTTGTAATTGCCCGTATCGCCTATCTCATTTGCTATATCGCTAATTGGCCAACCACGAGATCCATCGTTTGGCTGTTTGGCATGATTTGTGTAGTGGGCTTGTTTTTTCAAATGTAAAGGTGTTTAGGCATTTGCTTGATTTTTAGATGTAATATATCATTGCTATATTACAAAATATCCCCATAGATGTGGAGGGTCAAATGACAAGTATTGCCAAATTATTTATGAGCGGGCGCAGTCAAGCGATTCGTCTGCCCGCGAAGTTACGCTTTCAATCCAAGCAAGTCCGCATAGAACAAGTGGGTAATGCGCTTTGGGTTACGCCTGATGTTGAGAAAGAGCACAATCTGGGTCAATGGCTCAGTACTTTTTATCAACAGACTGATCCTCTTCCAGAGAACTTTTTACAGGATCGGGATGATTCACCAGCACAAGAGCGTGATTGGACTTAGATTGGTAAAAAAACAAAAAACCTTAGATACCAATATTTGTAGATATATATTGCGCAGACATCCGCAAAAGATGTTGGAGCGCTTTGCTGGGCTGGAGCATGATGAAGTATGGTTATCTGCCATTGTTGCTGCAGAGCTGAGGTTTGGGGCGGCAAAATTAGCATCGCCACGTTTTAGTGCGGCGATTGAAGCATGGATAGATGGTTTTGAAATTCGTCCATGGCCGGTGGAGGCTACGCACCATTATGCTCAAATTCGTTCTGAGCTAGAGATAATGGGTCAACCCATTGGTGGAATGGATTTAATGATTGCAGCCCATGCCCTATCTGAGTCAAGCGGTTTGATCACTAATAATGCACGAGAGTTTCATCGTATTCCCAATCTCCAAGTGGAAGAATGGTCAATTTAGACCCTGTTCGATAGCCGCTATTTTTTCCCTAGAAAGTTTTTATGTCAACCCCTAAAAAAGCTATTCAGAAAATGCCCGTAAAAAAAATAGTGAGCAAACTTCCTATAAAAAAATCTGCCGTTCACTCAAGGGATGCTGCAAAAGAAGAGGGTGGTTTACCTTTATCGGTAGTCATACGCCGCCGTATTGAGGCCCAAAAGGCTCGCTTTCATGCGAATGACAATATCTCAGCATTTATTAAGCCAGGTGAATTAGAAGGTTTGGTAGATGAGGTAGCAGAGAAAATGCAGGCTGTTTTAGAAAGCCTCGTCATCGATACTGAAAATGATCACAACACTCAAAACACGAGTCGTCGTGTAGCAAAGATGTATGTGCAGGAGGTGTTTAATGGGCGTTATGTTGATCAGCCCACTTTAACCAAGTTCCCCAATGTGAGCCGCTTAAATGAGCTCATGATTATTGGCCCCATTACCGTTCGTAGTGCTTGCTCTCATCATCTATGCCCAATCATGGGTCGTATTTGGATCGGTGTTCTACCTAGTAAGGAGTCTGCTCTGATTGGCCTTTCTAAGTACTCACGCTTGACCGAATGGGTCATGTGTCGCCCACAAATTCAGGAAGAAGCTGTTGTAGAGCTGGCAGATATGCTTGAGAAGAAGATTAAGCCAATTGGTGTGGCAGTAGTGATGGATGCCGATCACTTTTGTATGCAATGGCGTGGTGTTAAGGATCGTGATTCGAAAATGATCAATAGCGTGATGCGTGGAGCTTTCTTAAAAGATTCTAATTTGCGTAGAGAGTTCTTGGCGTTGATTGATCGTAAATAAGTTGATGAAGAAACTTCCCATTCTTGCTGTTTTGGTTATTGCGGGCTGCACTTCTGGCCCCATGAGCCAAGATTATCAATCCGTCATGGATGAGAAAGTGGAGTCACCATTCTTTTATGTTCCGCCATTAAATAAAAAAGACTACTCAGAGCGTAATTGGATTTTGCTGGCAGAGTCTCAAAATAAAAACTGGTTTTATGACCCCTACACCTTGAGTGAAGACGAAGATGGGGTTATTAGCTTTGATATTTTTATTGCCCCTAGGGAAAAAAATACCTTGGCGCAATTTAACCCCACAATAGTTGGGCCTTATCGCCAAAAAATTGATTGCTTTAGCAATAATCAGTGGTCAGAGACTCTATACACCCAGAATATTGTTTCCAAAGGTCCTCTAGTTGGTGATATCAAGCCCGTCAATGGATCTGGCTGGGTCAAAATTGCTCCCAAAACAGCTATGGCCTATATGCGTTCTCGCCTATGTGGCAGAAAGTTTATCGACGATCAAAACGTGAATTACTTCCTCTATCAAGATAGCGCCTTACCGGCCCCAATATCTAAAAGAGCACCTGAAGAAGTATTTGATGAAAAAGAAAATAAGCAACTGGTGCTTGCTAAGCAAGAGGTTGTTCTGGAGTCAGCTAATACTCGCTCACCCGTTTTTTATGAAGTCATTAATAATGAAGTAAGTATTGTTGATTCTAAAAAAGATGTTCGCCAATTACGGTTGAGTTCTTATATATTGGGTAAGGGTTTAATCAAGCAGGCGGATTACAGTTTTACTGCTAATTGTCAGGAAAATACTTACGTCCTAACGACTCAAGGCCAAGGTGCTAAATCTAGCGGCGTTATTGGTGCAAAAGATTCCTTGGCTGCAATTGCGTTTAATAGGGCGTGTTGAGATCATGGTGCGTATATGAAAATGACAAATAAGGGTAAGAATTGACTCCAAGCATGGCCCGACTCAGTTGCTGGTGTTCACTGCTCTTGTTGGTGTTGAGTGTTGCCGCTTGCGGATCTTTTCCATCGGAAAATCAAGACCCCACTAAAAATAACAAAATGACTTACAACAAGGATCTCAGCGATTGCAAAGAGGATTACCCCGAATCTGGTTCTGGGGTTCACATCCGTCAGTGGATTAATTGTATGAAGCTAAAGGGCTGGAATTAATCGATGTTTTCAATGTGAAATTTTATGAGAACAATTCTCATCTATATTTCCATATAAATCATTGACTTAGGTGCTAGCTAGCATCCCTAAATCTTCTCCACTATGATCACATTTAGTTTTGAAGGTTGCGCATTGCTTCTTGATGCGCGTGCAAGTTAATCACTGATTTATTTTTGGAGAATCCATGAAAAATAGTCGTCGCCAATTTATGATTTTGTCTGCTGCTGGTGCCTGTACTTTGGCATTGAACGGTAAAGTTCAAGCTCAAGCAATGGTTGCAGAAACTGATCCACAAGCTGCAGCATTGGGTTACAAAGCGGATGCCTCTAAGGTAGATAAAGCAAAGTACGCTAAGTACGCTGCCGGTCAACAATGCAGCAACTGTGCATTGTTCCAAGGTAAGGCTGATGCAGCTGCAGGCCCTTGCTCATTGTTTGCTGGTAAGCAAGTTGCTGGTAAAGGCTGGTGCTCTGCTTACGCTAAGAAGGCTTAACATTAAGTCGATTGTGTACGCATGAATAAAAAAGACTGCTTATGAACTGACCCCCATTAGTTGGACAGTTTAATTAGGTTAGCACGAGGGATTGAGTTCGGTATTGCACCGGGCTTAATCCCTTTAGTTTTTGTTTGATCCGATCATGGTTGTAATAGTGGATATATTCCTTTAGCTCGTTTTTAAATGATTGAACATCCTCAAACTTCTTTTGGTAGAAGAACTCTGTTTTCATAATTCCAAACCAGTTTTCCATTACCGCGTTATCTAGGCAGTTTCCTTTTCTAGACATACTCTGAGTAATGCCTTGTTCTTCCAAGGCTTGTTGATACAGCCCCATTTGGTATTGCCAGCCTTGGTCGGAGTGGAGTATGGGCCTGTCTTTGGGTTTGAGTTGCTTAAAGGCCTCCTGGAGCATTTGCATGACCGAGCTAATCTGCGGCCGATCAGCAATCTCGTAGGAGATGATCTCGCTGTTGTAAAGATCCAAGATGGGGGATAGATATACCTTCTGACCTTTGATATTGAACTCAGTGACATCCGTTACCCACTTTTGATTGGGTACTTTTGCGACAAAGTCACGCTCGAGCAAATTAGGTGCCACCCTGCCTACGGATCCCTTGTAAGACTGATAGCGCTTAGGTCTTACCGTAGATTTGAGCCCGAGTTGCCCCATCAGTTTTTGCACGGTTTTGGGGTTAAGGTAATGCTGCTGATTGCTCAGCTCTAAATGGACTCGTCGATAACCATAACGCCCCTGATGGGCATTAAAGATGGCGCTAATCTGGACCTTGGCATTGGCATGGGGATCAGTATTGCTGCTGGCTTTTTGCCAGTAGTAATACACGCTTTTGGGCATTTGGGCTGCCAGCAAAATGACTTGCAATGGATAGTGCTGCCTTAACTCAGTGATTACTTGGACTTGTTCTTGCTTACCAAGTGCTTTTGCTGGGCTAAGGCTTCGAGCTTTTTTAGATAAGCGTTCTCCACCTCCAAATACTGTGCTTTGCGCAGTAACTCTTCATGCGTAAGTGAGGTTAGGGGCTTGGTAAGCAAAGCCTTAATATCGCGAGGTTTTGACATGGGTGGCCGTCCCTTGGGCTTAGGTTCTAGGGCTGTAATACCACCCTCATTGTAGAGGCGTTGCCAATGGCTAATCGAGCTTGGGGCTGGAATATTAAAGCGGGCTGACGCTTGATTGATTGAGAGTTGATCTTGCTCCATCGCTTTAAGCACGGACAGCTTAAAAGCGCTGGGGTGATAAGTGTAGGTCTTCGTTAGGCTGTTTTGGCCATGGACTTGATAAGCATGAACCCATTTGCGCACATAGGCGTATTTAACGCCATACTGGTCTGCGACGGCTTTAAAACCTCGGTTGCCAGCGAGATAATGCTTAATAACTGCTAGCTTGAATGCTTTGCTGTATTTGGACATAAAACTGACCCTTTGGAGTTGGATTGGGTGTCCAACTTTTGTGGGTCAGTTCATTAGGCGGTCTTTTTTATTGCCAAGAAAGATAAGCAATGAAACATTCTCTCCAATATCTTCTTAAGTATTACTCCTTTTATTTGGGTGGCGATCAGCCGACTGTAGCCTGGTCCGAGCGCATTCGTTCTGTTTTAGGGGCTTTCATAGGACTCATGTTGGTAATCGCGGTTGCCACATACCTTAGGGAGCTGAGTGGCATCGATGAGTGGTTGATGGCATCTTTGGGCGCAAGTGCTTTATTGGTTTTTGTTTTACCTGGGAGTCCAATGGCTCAACCTTGGGCTGTCATCGCAGGCAATACTCTGTCTGCCCTAGCGGGGGTGAGCTGTGCAATTCTGATATCGACCCCTTTGCTGGCACTGCCGATGGCTGCTGCACTATCGATTTTGGGGATGTTTATGTTGCGTTGTTTACACCCACCTGCTGCTGCAGTAGCCTTAATCGCAGTACTCGGGGGGATCACACATTATCGCTATGCCTTTTTCCCGGTGATGGTAGATTCAGCGCTCTTGATTCTGGTTGGGGCGGCCTACAACAATCTGACTAGTAAGTGTTATCCCAATAGGCCACCTTCTAAATGAAGCAAGACAAACCCAGGCCTTTATTTGCTGATTCTTCCTGCCGCTATTGAGGCCTTGCAGTCCTTAATGGTGTAGTTTTGGTACTTGCCAGCATTTTCTTTGCGAATGGATTGACCACATTCAGTTAAGGAGTTGCGTAAATTAATTTTGGGTATATTTCCTGTTGTCATGGTTGACTCCTGGTTAGTATTTTTAATTGTGAATTGAAATCCTTGAAATGGCTTAAAGTTACAAGCCTTGGACTTAATGACGCTATCTTGCGCATTACAAATTCTAGGGTGTTTTTGGGTTTAAAGGAAATAATGATTAGCCAAATGGATTTAAATCCGTCGTAAGGGGTGAATTTCACAAAAATAGTCTCTTAATACCTTTAAAATAAGGGGATATTTACAAAAAGCATAATGTTTTGCTAATTTATTGATGAGCTCAACCAAACTGACAGCCAATACCGTTATCCCCGTTATTCTCTGTGGCGGGTCAGGAACGCGCCTATGGCCACTTTCCCGTGCAGGCTTTCCAAAACAGTTTTTAGCGTTGTCTGGCGATGACTCTGGCAAGAGCTTATTTCAGCAAGCAGTACAGCGATTAAATACGCTTACTAAAAATGACATTGGGCCCACTTTAATTGTGACCAATGAAGAACATCGTTTCTTGGTTCTTGACCAATTGAGAGAAATACCTGGCATTCAGACTACCTTGTTATTGGAGCCTGAAGGGCGAAATACTGCCCCAGCTTTGAGCTTAGCCGCTCTCTATGCTAGTGAGCAAAAAGATGGTAACGGTGATCCCATCGATCCCATCTTGGTGATTACGCCAGCAGACCAGACGATACAAAATGGCGCAGCTTTTACTAAAGCACTCAATGAATGTATTGAGGTTGTTAAAGCAGATGCTAGCGCAAAGACCATCACTATTTTAGGTATTACAGCAAACTCCCCGGAAACGGGTTATGGCTATATTAAGAAAATGGGCCAACAGGGTTCTTATGGCGAATACACTGTAGAGCAGTTTGTAGAAAAGCCTGATGCTCAGACTGCTCAAAGTTATTTAGATAATGGCAATTACTTTTGGAATGGTGGCATGTTTGTATTGCGTGCCAGTACTTGGTCGGCTGCATTAAAAGAATTCCGGTCCGATATTTATGGGTCAACCGAGACTGCTTGGGCTGCTCGTAAAACTGATCACGCTGGCGAGACTAATTTTGTACGCCCCGATAGAGATATTTTTAAAACCATCCCAAGTGAGTCGATTGACTACGCGGTGATTGAAAAATGTCCAGGTAACACTACTGGTCAATTCCATATCAAAATGGTAGAGCTCAATGCGGGTTGGAATGACTTGGGCGCTTGGGATGCTGTATGGCAGGTCGGTAAAAAAGATGGACAAGGTAATGCGACATCTGGTGATACTTTGCTTAGTGACACTAGCAATTCTTTAGTGCATGCAAGCAGTCGCCTTGTTAGCGCAGTGGGTGTTAGTAACCTGGTGATTATTGAGACCGCTGATGCAGTCTTGGTAGCCGATAGGGCAAACAGCCAAGATGTTAAACAAATTGTCAATCAACTCTCCTCCCAAGGGCGAGAGGAGAAAAATTTACATCGTAAGGTGGCTCGTCCTTGGGGCTGGTATGACAGCGTAGATGAGGGTGAGCGCTTTAAAGTTAAGCGTATACAAGTTAAGCCTGGTGCAAGTCTATCGCTGCAAATGCATCACCACCGTGCGGAACATTGGATAGTGGTTAAGGGTGTCGCGGAAATTACCAATGGGGAACAAGTCATCGTACTGAATGAGAATCAGAGTACGTTCATACCTCAAGGGCAAGTACATCGCTTAAGCAATCCCGGAAAAGAACCCTTAGAAATTATTGAGGTTCAATCTGGCAGCTATTTAGGGGAAGATGATATCGTGCGATTTGAGGATAACTATGGCCGATAAGATTGTCTTAATTTGCGGAGTGAGTGGGCAAGATGGTGCTTATTTGGCCAAACTGCTGCTTGAAAAAGGTTATGTGGTTTATGGAACCTCTCGAGATGTTCAGGGGTCGTCTTTTGCCAACCTTCAGAAATTTGGGATAAAGGAGCGCATTCTTTTCATCTCTATGGTTCCTGAAGATTTTCGTAGTGTGCTAGTGGCGCTACGAAAAAGTAATCCTGATGAGATCTACCATTTAGCTGGGCAATCATCAGTGGGACTCTCTTTTGAGCAGCCAGCAGAGACTATGCAAAGCATCACCATTGGTACCCTCAATCTGCTTGAGGGTTGTCGGATGATGGATAAGCAAATTCGTCTCTATCACGCCGGCTCTGGGGAGTGCTTTGGCGATACTAAAGGGGTGCCGGCAAATGAGCTAACTCCGTTCCATCCCATGAGTCCCTATGCGGTTGCGAAGGCTTCAGCCTATTGGCTTGTGAATAACTATCGTCAGGCATATAACTTATTTGCCTGTACCGGAATTTTATTTAATCATGAGTCGGATTTAAGGCCAGAGCGATTTGTGACGCAAAAAATTATTAGAGCTGTCAAGCGGATTGCTCAGGGCAGTGGTGAAAAATTACACTTAGGTAAATTAGATATTTCACGCGATTGGGGTTGGGCGCCGGAATATGTTGAGGCAATGTGGTTGATGCTCCAACAAGATAAACCCGCAGACTATGTGATTGCTACTGGTAACACTCTAACTCTAGAAGAGTTTGTATCAGCTGCATTTAAAGAAGCTCAATTAGACTGGAAGGATTATGTTATTAAAGACCCAAGCTTCTTTAGGCCAACCGATTTGGAAATTGGTTGTGCAGATCCAAGCAAAGCATTAAAAGAAATTGGCTGGAAGGCGTCTACCCAAGGAATCGAAGTAGTTAAAAAAATGTATCAATCTCTTAAATAATGATGAATATGAAAAATAAAAAAGTTGCTCTCATTACCGGCATTACTGGCCAAGATGGGTCCTATCTAGCAGAATTTCTGCTAGAGAAAGGCTACATCGTTCACGGCATTAAACGCCGCGCCTCATCCTTCAATACCGAGCGGATTGATCATCTCTACCAAGATCCACACGTGAATCACCCAGATTTGATTTTGCACTATGGTGATTTAACAGATACCAGCAACTTAGTGCGCATTATTCAAGAATGCCAACCGGATGAAATCTATAACTTGGGCGCCCAGTCTCACGTAGCCGTTTCCTTTGAGTCTCCTGAGTACACTGCTGATGTCGATGCTATGGGTCCACTGCGAATGTTAGAGGCTATTCGTATTTTGGGTTTAGAAAAGAAGACACGCTTTTATCAGGCATCTACTTCTGAGCTTTATGGCCTGGTACAGGAAATACCTCAAAAAGAGACGACACCTTTTTATCCAAGAAGTCCTTATGCAGTAGCCAAAATGTATGCTTATTGGATTACTGTGAACTATCGTGAAGCTTATGGGATGTACGCCTGTAATGGCATTCTCTTTAATCATGAGTCAAAGCGCCGCGGTGAAACCTTTGTGACCCGTAAGGTCACTCGTGGCTTGGCTAATATTGCTCAAGGCTTAGAGGTATGCCTCTTTATGGGCAATATTGATGCCCTGCGTGATTGGGGTCATGCTAAAGACTACGTGCGTATGCAGTGGCTAATGCTTCAGCAAGATAAGCCAGAAGATTTTGTAATTGCCACTGGGGTGCAGTTCACCGTTCGTGAATTTATTACTCGTAGCGCTAAGCAGTTGGGCATTACGCTCAAATTTGAAGGTGCTGCTGAAAATGAAAAAGCTATTGTTGCCAGCATTGAAGGCGATAAAGCCCCAGCCTTAAAAGTAGGCGATGTGATCGTTCAGATCGACCCGCGCTATTACCGACCTACCGAAGTAGAAACGCTGTTAGGTGATCCGACTAAAGCAAAAACAAAGTTGGGCTGGGTTCCAGAGATTACCCTCGATCAAATGATTGTGGAGATGGTGGCTAATGACTTAGATCAGGCCAAGCAACATGCGCTCTTGCAAAAGCATGGCTATGCTGTTTCCATTCGCAAAGAAAATTAATATGGAGCTCAAAGTATGCCCACGGATTTGAACCAAAAAATTTATATTGCCGGCCATCGAGGTATGGTTGGGTCAGCTATTCTTCGTCAATTAAAGTCACGAGGATTTAATAATATTATTACTAGGACACATGCTGAACTAGATTTATGCAATCAGGCAGCAGTTTCCCAGTTCTTTGAGCAGGAAAAACCAGATCAAGTCTATTTAGCCGCAGCTCGGGTTGGTGGAATTTATGCCAACAATACTTTTCCAGCTGAGTTTATTTATGATAATTTGATGGTGCAGAATAATGTCATTCACCAAGCTTTTCTTAGTGGAGTAAAAAAACTTCTTTTTTTGGGATCTAGTTGTATATATCCTAGGTTGGCACCTCAGCCCATGAAAGAAGATGCTCTCCTATCGGGTAAATTAGAGTCCACTAATGAGCCTTATGCGATTGCAAAAATTGCCGGCATCAAAATGTGCGAGAGTTATAACCGTCAGTACGGTCAAACACATGGAATCGACTACCGTTCAGTCATGCCGACTAATTTATACGGCTCAGGCGATAACTATCACCCAGAAAACAGCCATGTGATTCCAGCTTTAATTAGACGATTTCATGAGGCGAAGATCAATGCATTGCCAGAGGTAGTGATTTGGGGAAGTGGTACACCTAGAAGAGAATTTCTCTATGTCGACGATATGGCTGCTGCTGCTGTATTTGTCATGCAGTTAGATAAAATACTCTATCAAGAGAAAACTGAGCCAATGCAGAGCCACATTAATGTTGGTTATGGCAGTGATCTGACAATCAAAGACCTAGCATACGCGGTAGCTAAAGCAACGGGGTTTCAGGGGATGATTAACTTTGACCCCAGCAAGCCTGATGGCCCCCCAAGAAAATGGATGGACTCTTCGCTCTTAAATCGATTGGGTTGGGTTCCGCAGGTGCCTTTGGCTCAGGGCTTAGAAATAGCATATGCTGAAATGGTATCGCGTGCAGACAATCACAGCCTAACAACCTAAAAGCAAATGAAAGATCTAGCCATAAAGCTTGTGCGCTCTCCATTAGATGTTGTTGCTCTCGTACTGATTTCTCTCAATACTATTTTATTAGCGGTCTGGGCAGTAAAAGACACTATTGCGCTGCGTAATATTGCATTGGTCTTAGGGTCAATCCTGGCTTTGATTGTGATATCAAATGATTGGCGCCAAGGATCATTAAGGAAGCAATTGCGGTTTCCGAATAGTGTGCCTTTGATTTTACTTGCGCTAATATTTATTTGGGTATTGGCCCACTTCTTTTTTCTTTCGCAAGACCCTATACAACAATTGCAAGAATTACATAGCACTTGGTTACGAGCTTTACTTGGCACTATTATGGCATTTGGGTCAGGCTTGGTAATTGGCAAAAGACCAGGATTCATTAATTGGTTGTGGTTCGGGCTATTTGTTAGCATACTCGCAGCTTATTTTCGTTATATCTCCAGGGCAATAGAGCTGCACAGTCTATTTGCGCCAGATTACGAGGGTTATATTTTTTACGGAAAAATATATGCAGTCTTAGTCGGGACTATTTTGATTTCTGGATTAAGTGGAACGTTATTAGATAAATTGAGAAACCAGGGATTATCAAAATGGATGTGGCAGGGGTTGTTTTGGTTATCTGGGTTAGCCTTAGTTCTTTATGCGTATGTTTTTATATTTGATGCTAGAAATGGCATAGGATTAGCTGCTATTTTGGTTTTGGGTTTGTTTGCAGCTGGTTTCATTGGCTTGGTGCGACATGGTGAAAAAAGTAGGAATACAAAAGGAGTCAAACTGATTGCTTCTTTTCTGGTGGCTCTATTGTTATTAGGAGGGGTATTTGCTTATCAACAGATAAAACATAACCCTGGCTGGACCTACTTAGTAGAGGATGCAAAAATTGCCGCTCAAATTGATCGGCATCCAGAATGGCAACTATCGAATTCAAGTCACATCTATCCAAAAACAGATGCGGGTCGCCAAGTTACCGGCAATAATTACGAGCGGGTAGCCTGGGCAATTGTTGGTCTTCGATTGCTATGGCAAAACCCTTTTGGGGAAGGTTTGCTTTACAGGTCATTTAGAATACTGCTACAAAAGGACTATCCAGGCGCTACTCCCATGGCAACCCACAGTGGTTGGATTGATTTATCGCTTGCCTTCGGGATTCCAGGGATCATATTGATGTGGAGCATTTTGGAAAGCACCTTTTGCTTGGCTTTAAGAAATAAAGGGCCGTTCATGGTGACGGTGTTGGTGTTATCGCTAATGCTATTTTTGCTTTACTCCGTTGGGGAATTAAGTAATTCACATTCGCTAGAAATCCTGTTTTATTGGTTTTCAATGCTAGCTTCCTTGCAGTTACCTAATTCAACCGAGAAAAATATTAATATACAGTTATATGATTTTAAGTAAATAAAATTGCCATTAATTATTAAAAATAGTTAACTTTAATAATTGAGATTTTTGAAAGATAAAAAATGTACAAACTAATTATCCAGTGTCGTATTTGCTCTGGCAAAGAATTAACCTCGTTGATGTTGTTAGAGGACCAAGCTTTAACTGGTGTATTTCCAAAATCAATATCTGAAAAAATTACGGCTGGCCCTGTGGAATTAGTGAAATGTACGGCCCAAAATGGCTGTGGATTAGTCCAGCTAAGACAAAGCTACGATTTAGCTGAAATGTACGGCATGAATTATGGGTATCGATCAGGTTTAAACAGCAGTATGGTTGCGCACTTGCATTCAAAAGTAGCCAAGATATTAGCCTTAAATATTCTTAAGCCAAACGATCTCATTATTGATATCGGCAGTAATGACGCCACAACCTTGCGGGCTTACCCTCAAGATCAGTATCAACTGGTGGGGATTGATCCTACGGGGGTTAAATTTGCGGAGTATTACCCAGAAAATATTAGACTCATACCAGAGTTTTTTTCAGCAGGCGCGGTAGCAAAAGCCTTGGATGGGAAAAAGGCGAAGGTGATCACCTCCTTTTCCATGTTTTACGATTTAGAGGATCCGATCGCTTTTGCTAAGGAGATAGAAGGCGCACTTGCAGAGAATGGTATTTGGGTTTTTGAACAAAGTTATTTACCTGCAATGATCCGAACCAATTCTTTTGACACAATTTGCCATGAGCACTTGGAATTTTATGCATTAAAGCAAATTATGTGGATTGCCAAAGCGGCCGGTCTTAAAGTATTAGACGTGGAGTTTAATGATGTCAACGGGGGCAGCTTTTCTATTACAGCAGCTAAGCAATCATCTTCGCTGCAGCCAAACACTGATAAATTAAGTCAAATACTTGCAGATGAAAGTGCTATGGGTCTTGATACGACGGAGGCCTTTGAATCATTCCAGGCGCGAGTAGAAGAGGCTAAAAGTGCTTTAATGAATTTCTTAAAAGAAGCAAAAGCCTCTGGCAAGAGGGTCTGCGGCTTAGGTGCTTCAACTAAAGGCAATGTACTTTTACAGTACTACGGCATTGACTCGAGCTTAGTTGAGTCAATTGGCGAGGTAAATAGCGATAAGTTCGGTTCATTTACTCCTGGTACTTTGATTCCCCTTGTCGATGAGGCGGAGTTGTTAAAAACTAATCCCGATTATTTATTAGTGCTTCCTTGGCATTTTCGCGCCTTCTTTGAAAGTTTGCCGGCGATGAAGGGTAGAACCCTGGTCTATCCTTTGCCAAAATTTGAAATAGCCACTCTTTAAGTTCGAGATGCTCGATTTCAGTAGGGCCCTGAGATGATTGGTAAAAATCTTATCTCGGGGTTTGCTAGCTCTGGAGTAACTGCCCTTTTGGGATTCTTATTTGTCCCTCTATATATTAAGTATTTGGGCATAGAGTCATATGGACTTATTGGATTCTTTGCTACTATGCAGGCCATCCTAGCATTGTTAGATATGGGCATAGCGCCCACTATGAATAGAGAGGCGGCTCGAATCTCCGTGTTGGGCAGAAGGATTGAGTTGGGGAATCTCTTGCGAACTCTGTCTGTAATCTATTGGATAATTGGTACCTTAGTGCTGATTGTAATTATTGCATTAGCCCCTTTCATTGCTACCCACTGGCTTCAATCATCTGGAATTGATTCAACACAAATAATTCGAAGCATCATGTTGATGGGCCTTGTGTTTTTCTGTCGATGGCCAATTGGTCTGTATCAAAGCACCTTAGTGGGTATGCAAAGGATTACCACTGCTAGTTTTCTGACTATTGGCATGTCTATTATTAGTAATTTCGGCGCATTAATTACTCTAGCTTACATAGATTCCACCATTGAAGCCTTTTTTATTTGGCAAGCTTTAGTTGCTCTATTGAATGTTGCTCTAATTCATTGGATCACTTGGGGTCGGTTTAAGGAGAAAGGCACTTTTAGTATTCAAAGCTTAAAAAGCGTCTGGAAATTTTCAGCAGGGATGAGTGGTATCGCCTTCTCTTCAATATTTTTAATGCAACTTGATAAAATATTGTTGAGTAAAATGTTGTCACTGAAAATGTTTGGGTACTACTCATTAGCAGTTATATTTGCAGGCAGTCTGAGTATTTTGATTGGACCTATATTTAATGTTATCTATCCACGACTTACCGCATTGGTAGCAGAAGACAATGAAAAAAAAGTTTTTGAGTTTTATATGGTTGGCACGCAAATACTGGCAGGATTCATATTCCCAGCAGCCTTTTTTCTAGCATTTTTTTCAGAAGATATTTTATATTGCTGGCTAAAAAATCCCACCACTGTGGCTCAAGTTGCACCTATTGCATCCATTCTTTTTGTCGGTAGTGTAATTAATGGAGCTATGATATTTCCCTACGCACTACAATTAGCGCATGGGATAACGAGGTTGCCGCAAATTATTGTCCTAAGTCTAATTGGAGTATATGTTCCCTTGACCTATTTTTTGGCATTAAATTATGGCGCTATTGGCGGCGCTTTAGCATGGTTAATATTAAACGCTTTATATTTATTTTACGGGCCATGGCTGACGCATAAATATATATTGAAAAATTCCGCCATGAGATGGCTTTGTCAGGGAGTGCTACAGCCTGCAATCATAGCGCTAATAGCAACGTTTCTAGGCTCATATTTTTTAAGGGAAGTAGATTTCCACTTTCAAAATATTTTGTTAGGATGTTCAATTGCATTGAGTTTAATCTTAATCAATTATTTTTTATTGCCAAAACCACTTCGTAGTAAATTGAATTTATTAAATAGAGTTTTTAGGGGTTAAATGTTTAAAAATATTAAAGTAATGCTTAAAAAGTCTCCATATCTTAGTACATGCGTGCAGATGCTTAATCGAAAGAGAATGCTTCTTAAGTTTGAGCTAAATGATATCTACGATTCTTATATATCTAAATCGACCAGTATACAAAAAACACCCTATGGATTTAGTATGTGTGGAAGCACCTCAGTCCATCATAAAGCAATGCAGGCAGGCGAGTTTGAATCTGAAGAAACAGCATTGTTCAAAGAGCAATTTTTAGCATCAGAAGTATTTGTGGATATTGGAGCAAATATTGGCTTCTATTCCTGCCTTGCAAGGGCAGCCGGTATGTATGTAGTGGCAGTAGAGCCGTTACCTAAAAATTTAGATTTTTTATTAACTAATATCTCTGCAAATGGGTGGCAGGATATAGAAGTTTTTCCATTGGGCCTGAGCGATCGATCGGGTGTAGCAATCTTATATGGAGCATCTAGCACTGGAGCTTCATTAATTGGAAAATGGGCCGGTAGTTCAGAGCATTTTCAGAGACAGATCGCATTATCTACTTTAGATATAGTACTTGGAAATCGCTTTGATGGAAAAAAATTATTTATTAAAATGGATGTAGAGGGCTTTGAGTACCAGGTGCTTCTGGGATCCATTCAGGTTGCCGCCATGAATCCAAAACCTACTTGGGTTATTGAAATATGCTTAAATGAGTATCATCCGACTGGATTAAATCCAAATTATGAGAAAACTTTCACTTATTTTTGGAATCTTGGGTATGAGGCCCGAACAGCGGATAAACATAAAACGGTGATTACGCCTAATGATGTTACAAGGTGGGTAAATAAAGGCCACTGTGACTCTGGAACAATCAATTATATTTTTTCACAATCACGCGGATAGAAGGTTAAATCAATTATGACAATGCAAGTTTTGCAAAATGAGAAACAAATTTTAACTGCTCGCCACGAGCTAGAAAAAAAGGGGGCATCGTGTCTCGAGTCTCGCTTGCTACCTTTTTTGAGAAAATATAAGCTAGTTGGAGGAGTTACGCTTGGTGATTTTCTAAAGAGTTGGGATGTCCTTAAGACTTTAGAATTTATTGAAAGTAATATTCAAAAAGGCGAGCCAATTATTGACTTTGGATCATATGCTTCTGAAATTTTAGTTGCTTTGCATAAGATGGGATATTCAAACTTGACTGGAGCGGACTTAAATCCGAATCTAAAAAAAATGCCCCATCAAGGCGCGATCAAGTATGAAATCACTAACTTCTTAAAAACAAAATTTGCCGATAATTCATTTAAAGCAATTACCTCTATTTCTGTAATAGAGCATGGATTTAATGCTGCAGCACTTCTAAGTGAGGTATCAAGGTTATTGCAGCCTGGCGGCTACTTTATTGCCTCCTTTGACTATTGGCCACAAAAAATAGATACCACCGGCATAACTTTTTTTGACATGGAATGGAATATTTTCTCTGAAAATGAAATTATTGACTTTGTTGAACAAGCTAAATCTTATGGCTTAACCGCAGAAGGTGAAATGTCTTACAGTGGGCAGGATGCGCCAATAGAGTGTGGTGGCAAAAGTTATACATTTGGATGGTTGGTATTGAAGAAAAAATAATTTTTTGAAAATTTTGCTGGTAACAGGGTCCTATCCTCCGATGAAATGCGGAGTAGGTGACTACTCTTTTTTTTTAGCTAATGCACTTGCATCTGATCAATCCAATGTAGTTGGTGTTTTAACTAGCATTTTAGATAATGGAGACCAGGGCACTAATCGAGTTCAACTTTTCCCAGTGGTGAAAAAGTGGACTCTATTGAGCATCATTCAATATATAAAAATATTGCGTGATTTCAAGCCAAATATTGTGCATATTCAATATCCAACTCAAGGCTATGGAGCGGGCAATCTTCCCTGGTTTTTGCCTTCTATTGCCTGGCTTTTTGGAAAAAAAGTCGTGCAAACTTGGCATGAAGGGTTTACAAAAAAAAATGCAATAAAGTTATTTTTTAAAGGAATAATTCCTGGCGCACTCATATACGTTAAACCTGAATATCAGAATCAATTTCGTCCTTACTTTATGCGCTGGGTATTTTGGAATAAGCTGAATGTATTTATTAAAAATGCTTCAGTGATTCCCGTTGTTAATCTAGCCAAACATGAGATAGACCAATATCGAATTACTTATATTAAGGGTCAAAAAAGATTAATTGTTTTTTTTGGTTTTATGCATCCAGAGAAGAGAGTTGAGCTCTTATTTTCAATTGCCAATCCGTTAACTGACATCATAGTGATTGCGGGTGAATTTGATCCTAAGAATAGCTACCATCAAGAAATATATGATTATGCAAATAGTGCTGAGTGGAGTGATAAGGTCCAAATTTTAGGTTTTTTGGCAGAAGAAAAAGTTGCTAAGTTGTTGGCGATTGCAGATGCTATTATTTTACCGTTTGCCAGTGGTGGGGGGGCATGGAATACATCGTTGCAAGCTGCTTCTCAGCAGGGCTCATTTGTCATCACTACAGCAAAAAATCCTATAGGATATGATCAAGCTAGCAATATTTATTATTCACACATTGATGATGTAATTGAAATGAAGTTGGCACTAGAAAAGTGGTGCGGTACAAAAAAAAATGTATCGAATGAAGTGGCTAGCGATTGGAATTTTATTGCGCATCAACATTTAGTGCTGTATACCGCCCTGCTAAATGGTAGGGGTCTAGATTAAGCTTATGGATAACATCATCTTATCTATCTGCATTGCAACCTATAACCGATCCCAGTACATCGGGGCAACTTTAGACTCTATTATTTCTCAGATTGATAATCGAGTTGAAGTTATTGTTGTTGATGGAGCATCCCCAGATAATACAAGTGAAATAATGGGGCATTATTCTCGGTGCCCTCAAATTAGATACTTTCGCGAAAATAAAAATCACGGAGTTGATCGCGATTACGATAAAGCTGTGGAATACGCAAGAGGTGAATACTGTTGGTTATTTACAGATGATGATCTTTTAAAGCCTGATGCGATTCAGGAGGTTTTATTATCCTTACAGACGGGATGTAATTTATTGGTATTGAATTCAGAGATTAGAGATGCCCAACTGAATAAATTGCTGAAGAATAAATCACTAGAGGCTGATGATTCTGTAGTAGTACAAATATCTGATAGCACTTTTCAAAAATTAGCATTTCACCTTACCTTTATTGGCTATGTCGTTATTAAAAGAGATTTTTGGCTGGCAAGGGATCGAGAGTCTTATTTCGATACAGCTTTTATTCATGTCGGCGTGATTTTCCAAAAACCTCCAATCAACAATATCCTATTTAAATCAAAGCCACTCCTGACTATTCGCTATGGAAATGCAATGTGGACAGCCCGGGGATTTCAAATTTGGACATTTAATTGGCCAAGCCTTATATGGTCATTTAATGCTTTTTCTGATCAGGCTAAAGCGATTGTGTCTCCAAAAAAACCCTATGAAAATATCAGGATGTTAATGTATCAGAGGGCGCTAGGTGCTTATAAGCTGAAAGAGTATTTTAGATTCTTATTTTGTAAATCTAGTTTTACGTCAAATATGACGGGGCTCATGATCGCCATTACTCCTGGTGCAGTAATTAATTTGATAACTTATCTCTACTTTAAAAAATATAAACCCAATGAAACCTTGGCCCTATATGATTTGAGAAGAAGTACTTTTCATCCAAGTAGACTAGTCAAATTTTTAGCCAAAAATGAATTAGATCAATGAAATCAGATAAGTATGATGAGAAAGCTAGATTAGTTGGCATAGTTCTTTTGAACTGGAATGGTTGGAAAGACACCATCAAATGTCTGAACTCACTCCGCAATCTGGACTACGCCAGTAGACTGATTATTGTCGTAGACAATGACTCAAGCGATGATTCGTGTTCGAGGATTGAAAGCGCATATCCTGGGGTAAAGCTTCTTCACTCAAGTGTTAATTTAGGGTTTGGTGGGGGGTGCAATATTGGTATTCGGTATGCCCTTTCCCAGGGCGCTGATTGCATATGGTTGTTAAATAACGATACCGTAGTTGCACCTACTGCCTTAAGTGCTCTAGTTAATCATATGAATTGGGATCCCTGCATTGGGGCGGTTGGATCAGTCTTGTTTTATATGAATAATTCCAACCAAATTCAAGCTTGGGGTGGGGGCTATGTCAATTTTCTAACAGGACAAAGTCGTCACTGTTTTACTCCTGCGGACCCAAAATCTTTAGACTATTTAACTGCGGCCAGCATACTTTTGCGTAAAGAGGCAATTGATAGCGTTGGTATTTTTGATGAGAAATCCTTCTTTATGTACTGGGAGGATGTTGATTTATGTTATCGATTACGCAAAGCTGGCTGGAAGCTTGATGTTGCTCCGAATTCAAAAGTGCTCCACGTAGAGTCTGGGAGTTTGGGAAAGAAAAATCCTAAGCTATATCGTTATTTTAGTTTTTCTATTGTCAACTTTTTCAGACGTCATGCACGATACCCTTTTTTTCCGATTGGTATCGGTGTTGGTGGAAAAGTAGTTAAGCTAGCTCTTTCTGGTGATCTTCGGTCAGCTTTTGCTGTTCTTGGTGGTATGTTTTCAGCATTTGGCGTCAAAGAAAATGATCACTATTGGTAATCGTCCCCTAGAACCAAAGTAATCAGAAGTAGAATTTTCTCTATTAGAGGAGTTCTACATGAAGCGTTCTAAATTTACCGACAGCCAGATCATGGATGCCCTAAAACGGGTAGATGCTGGCTTAGCCGTTCCAGAGGTCTGCCGTGAGCTGGGCATCAGCACCGCCACTTTCTATAAGTGGCGTGCCAAATACGGTGGCATGGACACCTCAATGATGGCCCGCATGAAGGAGCTTGAAGCTGAGAACGCCCGCTTAAAGAAGATGTATGCGGAGGTTCAGCTCCAAGCTGATGTCCTCAAAGAAGTTTTACAAAAAAAGTAACTCGGCCATCTCGTAGGCGCGAGATGGCCAGCCAACAAGTTCAAAGTGGGCGAATGAGTATCCGTTTAGCTTGCGATACCTTTGTCATTAGTCAGACTTGCTATCGCTATCACCCGAAGCTATCGACCGACAATGCCCTCATTGCTGATTGGCTAGTACGCCTCACCCAAAATCAACGGAACTGGGGTTTTGGGCTTTGCTTTTTGTACTTGCGTAACGTCAAAGGCTTTACTTGGAACCATAAGCGGGTGTATCGCATCTATCGGGAGTTAGAACTGAACCTCCGGATCAAGCCCCATAAACGCTTGGTTCGCGAGAAGCCTGTGCCATTGGCAGTGCCTGAGGGCATCAACGATACGTGGTCCATTGTCCCGCGGGATTCCCTTCGGTCATTTTATGCATGACCAGTTGCACGATGGCAGATCCATCCGCTTGTTTAATGTAATTGATGACTTTAATCGGGAGGCCTTAGCCATTGATATTGATTTTTCTATGCCAGCAGCCAGAGTGGTACGCTCACTAGATCAAGTCATTGAGTGGCGTGGTAAGCCTTTAAAAATACGTTGCGATAATGGCCCCGAGCTTGTGGGTAGTGTGCTTGTGCAGTGGGCTGCGAAACATCAAATAGAGATAACTTATATCCAACCTGGTAAGCCACAACAAAATGCATATATTGAAAGATACAACCGCACCGTACGTTACGATTGGCTTAATCAATACCTCTTTGAATCGATTGATGAAGTTCAAGACTTTGCTACCGATTGGATGTGGACATACAATCATGAAAGACCGAACATGGGCTTAGGTGGAATTACACCAAAGCAAAAACTAGCACTTGCAGTACCAGCTTCTACTTTTATGCTTAGTTAAAAATGGGGGGATTACCAAACCACAGCAAAATGCCTATGTGGAGCACTTTAATCGTACCGTCAGATATGAATGGCTATCGCAGTACTGCTGGCAAAATATTAATGGAGTTCGGAAGTTTGCGACACAATGGACGTATAAATATAACTATCAACGTTCAAACTTGGTATTGGGCAGTATTACCCCGAAGCAGCAACTGGTCATGGTTGCTTAATTAACTCCACTTCTAGGTTCGGTTAAATAAGGCGGGGATTACCGCTTCGCACTATCTTTTGCCATTGCGTTTAGTGGGCTTGGTCGTATTCTTAAAATGGCAATGAAATGAAATTGACATAGTTGTATTTCAATCATTAAGGGTGTTTACCATAGGGTAACCTAGTAGCACAGAAATGGGAATCTTCGCATCATTAGTTATAAGCATTTCCAAGAATACAATGATTGTAAAACGTACTAACTACTAAATTTTAAATAGAACCATTAATATTTTTTAGAGTTATAATATTAATGCAAAGCATGCCATAATACACGCTAAAAATTATTTATAAATGCTAAAAAAAAATGTCACTAATTGCTTGTTAATATTGTGGATTGCATTATTAGGTGCAGATAGAATTGATTTGGCTGGGAAAAACTTATTCTTCAACTTTACACCTTTTATTTTTCTTTCACTACTGATAAGTCCATTATTATTTTATTACTATAAAAATATTGAATTTAGAATAAATTTATCGGAAAAAAAAATCTTAATTTTTTTCTCAGCATTATTACTTTCAATTATTCCATCAGTACTTCTAAGTAATGATTTTCTTCTGTCGCTAAAAAGATTTATTTTATTAAACTTTGAATTCTTTTCAATTTTTATTATTGTTAGTTATATCTTTACACTTCATGAAGTAAAGAAAATTCTCACAGTGGGAGCTATTTTAGGAATCATTTTCCATTCTAGTTTTTCCCTTTACGAAGAACTCAGATGGTTTGCCGGTAGTTTAAATAGTACAAATGCATTTATTGACTTAAATATAGTTCCATTTGCGGGCTATGCACCCAGACTAACTGGATTGAGTATGGATCCTAATAGAGCCTGCTTAATATTTATATCTTTACTCTTCTTAATTTTTTTATATCAAAAAGAGGGTAATCTCAAGTTCGCTTTATCTTTTATATTAGTTACACTCATTTATTTGTCGCTATCAAAATCTGGAATTCTTATTTTGATTATATCGATATTTTATTATTTGGTGATAAAGTCAAATCGAAATGAGACAAAAAAAATTGTAATGATTTTATTCTTACCTGCAATTTTTTCATTGGCAATTTTAATATTTGTAAATGAGATTAATTTTGGTGGATTTATTTCAGAGCGGATCTCTGTGGTTAAAGGTTCTTCTGCAGCAGTACACTATTCTCTTGGTGAGATTGCCTCTAAAACTATTGTGAAATCTACGTCAAATTTTTTCATTGGCAATGGCTTTCAAGCGTCACAAAATCTATTGGAAGCCTATTTTCCAAATAATAAATATGCAAATTTTCATACACTTTATCTCTCCCTCATTGCCGAGTCGGGTATTTTCAGTCTCATTTTAATGTTAATTTTTCTCGCATTTCCAGTAATTAGGAAGAGTAGCATAAGGCCACTTTTGGCAGCGGTAATAGTTTTCAATATTTTTTATCAATCAATTTTGGATCCAGTATTTTGGTTTATTTGTGTGTTGGGGTATATATTGATTCCAGCGGATGGTAAATAAAATTATGATCACTATTGATGTCAGATTCTTAAATAGTTCTGGAATAGGAACCTATCTCAGGAATGTAATTCCGGGGGTAGTTGCCCGCTTTCCAAATACAACTATTTCTTTGATGGGCGATCCAACGGTCATCAACGAGATTGACGGTTTGGCAAATGCGCCCAATGTAGTGGTAATTCCAGCATTTGCCAAAATGTATTCCATCCAAGAGCAAATCGATTATGTGAGGCTGATTCCGAAGGCAACCAAATTATATTTTGCCACTCACTACACTGTGCCTTTGTTTTATCATGGAAAGATACTCGTCACGATCTATGACTTATTTCATCTTGCAATGCCAGAATTGGTGGGAGGAATCCATAAGTCCCTCTATGCAAGATTGATGTTTAACGCAGTGAGGCGAAAAGCTTCATCAATTATTACCATATCGAACTTTACTAAGTCAGAGCTATTAAGACTTACTGGGCCTCAGGGTAAGCAAGCCATTACTCCCATTCATTTGGGCGTGGATAGTAGTTGTTTCAATATCCCATATTTAGAAACTCCTCACCCAAGACCTTATTTGTTATTCGTGGGCAATATCAAGCCTCACAAAAATCTAGGAGCGCTCATCAAAGCCTTTTCCTTGATTGCCAATCAATTCCCACACGATTTAGTATTGGTAGGTCAAAAAGAAGGCTTCATTACTGCAGATACTGAGCTTGATTTCATAGTAAAAGAATTAGAAGCTAGGGTGCAATTTACAGGTAGAGTAGACCAAGCAACGCTTCAGCAATACTTTGCTCATGCCACTTGTTTGATCTTTCCGTCGTTATATGAAGGTTTTGGCTTACCACCTTTAGAGGCCATGGCAGCAGGTTGTCCAGTGATTTGTTCAGATGCCGGACCGATGCCAGAAATCTGTGGGGATGCTGTATTGTATTTTGATCCCAAGAATATTAAACAGCTAGCTGAAAAATTAGAAATGATTTTGAGTGATGATGCATTACGCAATGATTTAATTTCTCGTGGTTATTTACATGTCAAAAGTTATACCTGGGATCGCTGTATCGATCAAACATCGCAAGAGATCCTATCTTTGTTAAATGAGCCTTAAACTATGATGAAAAAGATATTATTAGTCGGGGGCACTGGCTTTGTAGGCTCTCACCTTTCAAGCGCTTTTGGCAATCAATACTCCATTACTGCCGTTGGTAGAGACGTAGACGTTTGCAAACCAAGTGATCTCTCGGCATTCATTCGGACAGTTCAGCCAGATGCTGTTGTACATTTAGCAGCAGTTACCACCTTAAAAGAGTCATTCGAAGACCCCAGTCTTACTTACGCTACTAATTTTATGGGGACACTCAATCTACTTTCGGCGCTGCGTGAAAACCATTTTCAAGGACGTATGCTGAATGTGAGTTCGAGTGAGGTATATGGTTTATTAAATGAATTTGATTTACCTGTGACGGAATCTTTACTAACGCACCCATTAAGCCCTTATGCGGTAGCAAAAATTGCTTCAGAGGCGCTTTGTTATCAATGGAGTCAGACGGAATCATTTGAAATTATTTCCGCAAGACCCTTTAATCATATTGGCCCTGGCCAGAGTGCGCGTTTTGCCATCGCCGACTTTGGTAAACAAATTGCCGCCATTAAGTTGGGGTTGGCAGAGCCGATTTTGAATGTGGGTGATATTGATACCACTCGAGACTTTACTGACGTTAGAGATATTGCTGCAGCTTATAAATTGCTCTTAGAGTCTGGCAAAAATGGCGGGATCTATAACGTCTGTTCTGGGGTTGAACGATCTGTGAGGTCTTTGATTGTAAGAATGTGTGAACTAGTCAATATTCAAGTTGAGTTGCGAGCAGATCCCGAGAGAATGCGCCTAAGCGATCAGCGACGGGTACGTGGAAGCTATCACAATCTATCAATCGATACGGGTTGGGAGCCACACATTGCAATAGATAAAACATTGCTAGACATTGTTGAGTATTGGATTGATGATTTCAATCTAAATAAGGGTGCTAGTAAGTGAAAATCGCTCTTATTCAGGATCAACTGCTGACATCAGCGGGATCAGAAAGAGTGTTCTTATACATGGCTCAAGAGTTTAAAGAGGCTGATTTATATACTCTGTGTTACAACCCTGAAATCACTTGGCCCGAATTTAAAGCCTTTAAGATTAAGACGCATTGGTTAAATGCCGTGATACGAAATCATCAGATCTTTAAGATGATGTTCCCTATTGCTACTAAAGCAATGGAGCAATGGGATTTTAGCGACTATGACTTAATTATTACGTCATCTGCTACAACAGCAAAATATATAAAACGCTTTAAAGCGCCACATATTTGCTATTGTTATTTTCCAACGCGAGCCATTTGGAATTTTGATGCTTACTTTAATGGTGGAGTTGGTATCAAGGAGAAGCTGTTTTCATTTTTTCTGACTTATTTTAAAAAGCGTGATATTGCTGCTGCCAAACGCGTAAATCGATTTATTGCAATTTCACAGTCCACTAAAGAAGCAATTGCCAAATGCTATGGGGTAAATTCAGAGGTGATATTCCCTCCCGTGGATCTCGAGAGATTTACGCATGTGGGTATCGAGAAGCAGGATTATTTTTTAATCGTGAGTCGCTTAGAGCGCTGGAAATCATTGGATTATGCGATTGAGGCATTTAATGAGCTCGGGCTACCTCTTATAATTATTGGCCATGGCTCAGATAAAGAGCGACTTCAAGCCTTGGCAAAATCAAATATTACTTTTGTGGGCGGAGTCGATGATCAGGCCTTAGCGCTAGCTTATGCGCAGGCGCAGGCTGTCGTCTTTACGCCCGAGCTCGAATACGGATTAGTTCCAATCGAAGCAATTGCAGCTGGTACTCCAGTCATTGCATTGGGTAGGGGAGGCGCCCTAGAGACAATGGTTGGCATTGATGACCCACAGGGCCGAGAGCCAACAGCTATATTTTTTTCTGAACCAAATAAAGATTCTTTAATTGGGGCTGTTGGCCTTTTTAAAGAGGTGGTGTTTAATTCTCAGGCCCTTGTAGCTCATGCTGCATCATTTGGCATTCCAGAATTTAGCCACAAGCTTCGAGCCTTGGTATCTATTTATGTAGAATTAAATACAAAAAATAAATATGATTAGATTCTCAATAATTACGCCGATTTTAATGATTGGGCATGTAATCACTAAGACTATTCACTTTCGACTTGATACTTAACTGGAAAAATAGTTTGTAATATTGTCATTGCGATAATTTTTAGATCTAATCTGATAGACCATTCCTCTATATAAAAAAGATCGTACTCGATCCTCTTTTTTAGATCAGTATCGCCTCGAAGACCATGAACTTGGGCCCAGCCAGTAATCCCTGCTTTGACTAAATGCTTTTTCATGTAATTGGGTACCTCTTCTTGCAATTCTTTGATAAATTCTGTTCGCTCAGGTCGGGGACCAACAATAGACATTTGACCCATTAGAACGTTTAAAAACTGAGGGAGTTCATCTAGGTTGTATTTTCGAATGAATGCGGAAAACGGGTGAATGACTTTAGAGTCTGAGCCACCCCAAACCGCACCAGATTTTTCTATATCGGCGGGCATTGACCGAAATTTGAGCATCATAAATGACCTGCCATTTAAGCCCACTCTTTTCTGGCGATAAAAGATTGGACCTGACGAGGTTAGCTTTACTCCTATTGCTAAAACCAACATAAGTGGACTTATTAGGATGAGTATTAGGACTGACAAAATCACATCTTCTAGGGTTTTTAAGATCAGTTTAGACCCTACAAATGGCGAGTCCGTAAGGTTTAGCATGGGAGTGCCGAGCACCTCACTCACACCCAGATTAATGAGTCTGAACATAAATAAATCTGGAGCAAATTTAATCACGAGGGGGCAATTTTTAAGTGCCTGAAGAATACCTTGCAATTCATGTGATTGATGGACTGGGAGGGTAATCCAGATCTCATCAAGATTCTTAAAGTCAATACTTTTGATCCCTGTTAAGTTATTGGGTTTTAGATTGTCCCGTAGGACATAGCCTGACCAAGTGTTGAGAGCAATTAAGCGGCCTAGGTTTTCAGCAGAATCCCCATCTCCGATAATTATGATGTATCGATTATTAAAACCTTTTTTACGTATTTTTTGAAATATAAAGGCAAAGATTAAGCGAGAGGAAAATAGAGCAAACCATGTACCAATGCTCCAAGCCGCCAGCCATAGACGCGAAAAACTTACACCACTTTGTGTAAAAATGATGGCTATAAAAGCAATCAGCAAAACTAGTCCCCATATTTTACTCAGCGCAAGAATGTAATCGAGGGTATTGGTCCCCCGCCAAGATCGATACAGCGCACTAGAAAGCAGCCCATATAAAACACAAACTCCAAAAATTAATATCCAATAATTGGTATTAGGAGGAATCCCATCCTTAAAGGGGATAAATAGAGATAGGTAAGCTATGATCGCAATCAGGGCAATTTCTGCTACTCGGTATATCGAAGCAAATATTGAGGAGGTTGATTTAAGATTTGGCATAAATTGAAAAATTTGATAAATACGCTATGGTAGATTTAAGTTTAGTGTGTACTGATTCTTTTAGCAGTATATTTATCCTTGTTCTATTCAATTAACAGGATTTAGGCACATTGTGAATAATATTAGGTTTAAAAATGGCCTATATCAGCTTGAAGGCATTGATAAGGTCAATTACCTAAAAATCTAACGAATTAAAGTTTATAAAAAAAGTCTTTTTAAAGACTTAACAATAATATATAGGGGTGGATTCAACTACGAAGTGCAACTTTGAACAACTAGTTAAGGAGGCTAAGGATGTTTTAGTATCCAAAGCTTCTAGACCTGCAAGTCAAAGTAGCCATGACCTATCAACACCTTAGCCAAACTGA